>CANGZM010000023.1 GCA_947458155.1 Synechococcaceae cyanobacterium
GAGCGGCCTCGAGGGCGTTTTTAGCGCGCTCGAAACGACCAAAGGCGGCGTTGAGCTCGGTATTGCTGAGGAAGCGGCCTTGGGAATCGGCAGCGGCGACAGCTTCGGTGAGGGGGGTCTTCATGGGAGGAAGGGAAGGAATGTGAACCGAAGAAGGTAGAGATCAGGCGACAGCAGCAGCTGCGCGATCGAAGTACGTGCCGATTTCGGAGCTCAGGGCGGTGCAATCGCCTTGGGTGATGCCGTTGCGATCATTAACGATAGAAAGGGCAGCATCCTTCATCTTGCGGATGCCTTCAGCGACGGAAGCGCCGGGGACGCCAAGGGCCAGGTAGGTTTCGCGGAGGCCGTTGAGGCAACGGTCTTCCAGCACCGAGGCGTCGCCGGTGTAGGTCGCGTAGGTGATGTAGCGGAGCACGATTTCCATGTCGCGCAGGCAGGCAGCCATGCGACGGTGGGTGTAAGCATTGCCGCCGGGGGCGATCAGGGCGGGCTGTTGATCGAACAGCTCGCGGGCGGCGTTGGTGACGATCTTGGAAGCGCTGGAGGTGATGCGGTTCACGGAATCCATGCGTTTGTTGCTCTCGGCAACCATCGACGCCAGAGCGTCGATCTGACCAGCGTTGAGGAATTCGCCGCGGGCATCAGCCTGGGCAACAACCTTGGTGAAGGCGTCAAACATTGGTAAGGCTCCTGTTCTCGACGGACCGTCGGGAGTGGGTGGGTGGGTGGGTGGAAGGTTCAGTTCACAGGGCGATCGGGGAGGCCGAAGAACGCCTGGGTACTGATGAAGCAGACAGCCTGGTCAAACCAACCGGTTGTCCTGCTGACCAAGTCATTGTTGATCCCCGTGGGTCTCCTACGGGGACGACTTAACAAACGGTCATTGCCTGGGGCGGATCAACTGCGCGGCACCGGGTCTAAGGGGATTAGGGCAGCCCTCTGCGAGGGGGTTGCCCTAATCCTTGCCCGCAGGGCAAACCTAAGCAATACTCGCCACACGAACCATAAAAAAGCCCCGCTTCTGGGGCTAGGGCTGCCAATGGAGTCGTGCTTTCTATCAGCCCTGACCTTGGCGGTTCTTGTCGTCCTTGCGGGGAGCCTTGGCGTCGGATGCCGGGCCCGTGACCGAAACACCCACGATCTTGCCGCCCATGTTGTTGACCCGCCGCATGGTCTCATTCATACGGCTGTAGGGAACATTCATCACCATTTCCGCAGTGCGGGAATAGTCGTTGTTGCTGACACCAGTAACAGTCAGGAAAACCTGCCGGTCACTGTTGATGCCTGTAGAGCGACTGTTGGCGGAAACCTTCATGGCATGTAAATACGACGGGACTAGGTGCTTGGATGGTTCAGTTGATCGGTGTGATGCTGGCAATACGGCCGCCTTGGCGTTGTATTTGTTGTTGATATTCCAGGAGTTTGTTGAAGGGGATGAAAAGAACCCGATTGCTGCGCTTGTGCAGCCTGTAATTCGTGTAACCCGAGATCTCAACACGGAAGGTGCGACCTTCTTCGCCTGCGCCGACGCCTTGGCGAGTGACGCCATCGCTGCTGACCTTGCGGAAGGCGCTGCCTTTGGCATTGGGGCTGACCACTGGCAGCGGCGCCTTGGAGTGGATGGCGGGGTTAAGACGAGACTGATTCTTGCTGAGATCCCCCTTGACAGAAGCGGCGGCGCCTCTGGTCAACTGCAGGATGTAGGAAAACTGAAGACTCTGCTGGCCGGCGGAATAATTCCAGCCATGGAGGTAAGGAACTGTCTCTTCGCCGAAGCGATTCTGATATTCAGCACTATCGATATAGGAGTCAATCTCGTCGTCATAGCCCTTTTGCTGCAAGAGGTCGAAATGCTGCAGCATTTCGGCTTTGCTCTGAGGCGCCCGCCCCAGCAAGTGCTTGTGATTCAGTTCAATAAAGCAGTAGGGGTTGGTGTTGCTGAAGAAGCGATCACGGTAGAGGGGGCTTTTGGCCACCTGACGCACGAACTCACGCACGCTCAGGTACCCGCGTTGAAACAATGATTCGGCTCCACTAAGCCTCTCGTTCGCCATCACGTACTGGCGACCGAGAACCTGTTGATAAACGGCCCGGATTAGAGTGGCCTTGTCATCAGTAGAACTGGAAGCCCAGTTTTCCTTGTTTGCATCGTTGGCAAAACGTTCAAGGCCCAGATAGGCAGCGTTGGCAAGAGACATGGGCTTGGGGCCGGAGAGATCAGGTGGGAGTGGGCAGCGGCTGGAAAGGACCGCCTGGCTCTCACATGGCCTTCGGCCAGCTCTGCCGGGGTGATCCCGCCGCGCGGGGAGCCCTTTGGGAGGCGCCGGGTCGAAGGGCTGCATCAAGAGCTGCAGACGGATCCTATGGGTCTGCCAGCACTCCATGACATGGCTTTCAGAATCGTTACATTTAAATAAATTGCTCCTGGCGCCTTCCAAATCCTCTGGGCGAGCTTAACTTGGCCGGCTTGGCTAGCGCCGATACCATCCAGCAGATTCCCGCTTGTCACGGTGACTGCCATGGCCTCGCCGAACGCTGCCGAAGTCTCCCCAAGCCTCAGCGCTCAGGCAGTGACTCGCTTGGTAGAGCAGTTCCGCGGTTTGGCGGAGGTCGCCGAACAGTTGACCTATCGCCTTGTTGATCTGGAGGAACGGTTGGCCAAGCAGCAGCAATTCATCATGGCGATCCGTCAGGACTGCATGGCTGCCAACCATGGCCATCCGTGGCAGGAAAGGCTTGACCAGACAGACCTCCGCCTGGCCCAGATCGAAACCCTTTTGGGGGGGATGGGGGCATCGCGGTCCTTGCGTGGCCATTCATCGCGGTCAGGTCTGGTGCCATCCCCCGTCCCTGCTGGATTGACAGGGTTAGGGCCAGGTCAGGACTGCGACGCTTCAGTCGTTGGGCACGTCTTCCCCGAGGAAAGCGAGCAGCCCTTCATGGACGACGACTTGGAGATGCCAATCGCAGGTTGACCAGTGCCCAATAATTGTAAATGTTTACAGCATAGAAATACTATTGATATCCCCCAGGGATAGTTGGTAAAGATTAAATTTTTAGTCGTATTTATATGGTCGTTTAACTTTTAAAATACTCGGTCCAACTGGCAGGAATTTCATCACTGTAGTCACAGGTTCGTTGGAATTCAAAGCCGCCGGCCAAGGCCCCCCATAGTTGTTCGTGGCTTTGGGGATCGTGCCCCCTGTCAATGGTCCACATCCTGGACTCGTCAATTTCAAAACTGCTAACCAAATAGGCTTTTGTGCCTTTGCGTTCAACCAGGCAACGGCATCCTGGCTCGACTTCGCCGGTAAAGCCCTCTGATTTTTCCTTGACTACATAGGAGCAACCTGGCAATGGCATTAAATCGCTGGATTCAATCAAGGCGCGCCGTTCGGCATCGTGGACCGATCCCCAAAACCTCTGCGGATCCTTGATCGACTGGTTGTCGATGATCATTTGGCCATCCCTGAGTCGCGGCCTGAGCACCCTTATGCGATAGGGGACCATCGGATCTACGGCATAGGACTGCTCCAGGAGTAAGGAACCGGCTTCCAGTTGAGGCAGTGGACGAAAGTGAACCAGAATGTGGGCGAAAAGGGGTGGATTTTCAAAAGCCTGGGTCTGGTTGCTGAAGCCGCCACTGAGCAGGCGGATCAAACGCAAAATGGAGCTGCTCATGGCACGATCATCGATTAGAAGCCTAGTAAGCGGATTCTAAATTCACCGACCTGGTGGGCCATGGTGCTATCCGTCTGCACAAAGGGATGATCGGCCAGCTCATTCAGGATCAGAACTAGTTTTTCATGGTTCGCAAGACCATGATTGACTTCGTGCTCAGAATGACTCTTCCAGGCCTCATCAAACGCTGCTGCGAAGCTGTCGGCGTTGTTGTAGAGGGGGGGCTGGTTGGGCTCCGGCATCGTTACTCTCCTGGCAATGGAGGGTCAAGGGGCTCAGGCCAAGTTGCTGTTGATCGCTCATGCCAGGACCCAGATTTGAACTGGGGACACGGCGATTTTCAGTCGCCTGCTCTACCAACTGAGCTATCCCGGCCTGTCGCTGACGCGACCATCCGATCTTAGATCACAGCAAGGCCACCTAGTCTCGGCTTCGTTCCCGCCTGGCAGGGGTGCGAGCAAGGCAGATCAGTCCAAGCACCTGCCAGCCGCCTGCCTCAAGGGCCGCGCCAGCGCTCAGGGCCGTTGATCCCGTCGTCAGCACGTCATCCACCAGGAGCAACGTACGGGGACTGCGACGGCGGAATCGAGCCCTGCAGGAAAATGCTCCTTCCTGGTTCGCGAGCCGCAGGCGGCGCCCCAAGTGGTGTTGCCCCAACACCGGTCGGGTTCTCTCCAGCAGATCGCGGCGCTCTAGGCCCAGCTGGTGACCTAGCTCTTGGCAAACCAGAGGCGGTAAGGGGTTGCCAGGCCGTTTCCAGCTGGGAATCGGCACCAGCAGAGGGCCTTCCCCCTGGCAGTGTAAGGAAGGGGTCATGGTGGCTACCAGGGCAGCCACGCTCTGGCGGCAGGGTTGGCGCTTGAGATCGAGAACCAGGCCCCGCAGCCCGGCTCGATAGGGTCCAGCCCCCCACCAGGGCAGGGGATCGAGGCCTTGAAAGCCTTCGGTGGGTAGATCCAGATGCTTGCGACAGCCTTGGCAGATTGCCCCTGGAGCACCTGGGCTGCCGAGGGGCCGCCGGCAGAGTGGGCAGGGTTTGACGAACAACTTTTCCCAGTGATCGAGGGCCAGTTGGCGCAGGCCCAGCAGCACGGGAGATCCCATGAATGGAGACCGCGGGGGATCCCTAAGGGTTCCCAGGCATCGACCGCAGCATGGCGATCAAGGTGCGGTGGGCGTCCTCGCTGTCGCTCAGGGTGTGGTCAAACGGCACCTCGACGGACTGGCCATCGACCTCCAAACACATGGCATCTGGACCCACTGCCAGCATCCTGGCGGCTTGGGCTGTGGGCAGGCCTGCGTAATAGTGGGCATAGGCCAGGACTGCTTCGGCATGATCGTTGTTCATGTGGGCGCAGATTCTCTCGCTCACGGCGGGGGTGATGGGGTCAGCGGCCATAGCAAAAGAAACGGGGCTGCCTGATTCTGGATTCAGCTGGCCCCAAAACGCTCGATCAGAAGCAAGGTGAGGTGGATGGCGCTATAGCCGACGTAGCCGGCCAACACCACAAACAGCCCCATGGCCAGAATGGATCGCAGGTTCAGGTTCATGGTTGTTGATTAGCAGATGGGGGTATTGGGGCAGGGCCCTTTCCAATCCTGGACCGGGCCAGAAGGGCCATGCCAAGGGCCGCAGTGGCCTCGGCGCGATGCAGCACCGGGCGCCTCAAGGCCCGCTGTCGCATCCGCCGCCATTGGGCATTGCGGGCACCGCCGCCAAGGCTGATCACCCGCTTTACCGAAGGGGCCCCAAGGGCTTCGAGGCGTTGCCAACCGGCGACTTCAATGTTTGTCAGTCCCTCCAGCAGGGCCTGAAGGTACAGGGCGTCGCTGATCGGTCGGGGTTCGAGTCGCGGCGCCAATTCCGGATCGTCAACGGGAAAGCGCTCTCCCTTTACTGCCAGGGGCAGCAGAGAGAGTCCCGTTGGACGTTCTGGATCGATCTGCCGGCTTAGCTCCTCGATGTCGTTTGCCGAGAAGAACTGCAGCAAGATTCCGGCTCCGGCATTCGAAGCTCCCCCCACGAGCCAGCGCCCAGCGAGTCGGTGACAGCTGATGCCTGCCCCTTGCAGGGGCTCGGTCACAAATTGCTTCAAGACCAAGGTGGTGCCCAACACCGTGATGCCGTCCCCTTCCTGGGGGTCGGCGGCAAGAACACCCGCGTTGGCGTCCGTGCTGCCTGCCACCACCAAACATTTCCTGTCCAGGCCTGTTTGCAGAGCCACCAGTTCAGAAATCCTGCCGGGGCAGGAGCCGCTGGGGATGATCTGGGGCAGCGCAGCGGCCCAAGGCTGCTCGCCGATGCGGCCGCACCAGCGGTTTTCGATCACATTCCAGCCCAGTCGGAGATTGTTGCCTTCCTCACCCCAGCGCCAGTCCCCCAGCAACCAGCCCATCAACCAGTCCGCTTGATGACGCAATCGAAAAGCAGGGTCGCTCCATGGGAGCCTGGCCAATTGCATCAGTTGCAGGGCCCTGGCCAAGCTGCCGCTGGCCGAGGTGGCTGGACCGTCTATGGCTAGGGCCAAGGCCAAGGCCGCTTGTTCAGGAAAAGACTGGTTGTAGGCGAGGGCTTGGCCTGCTGGCCCCTCCAGAAGCGAACCATCGTCATGGCAAAGCAGCAGAGTGCCTGAGGTTCCGGCAACGGCGATTGCAGCGACTTGGGAGCGCCAGGGGGAGGGCCATTCCTGGATCAAGCTTAAAAAGCCTTGCCGCCACGCCTCGGGACTGCTGAAAGAACCGGGGTAGGGGCTGCAGATTTCACTCACCAGATAGCCGCTGGCATCGACAAGGGCGAGGCGGAGGCCGCTGCTGCCCAAGTCAACGCCGATTGTCAGGGGCTTGATGGGGGGTGCCGAGCCCTCAGCCCAGGGTGGCAGTGACACCAAGACTGGCAGTGGCCTGCTTGAGCTTAGAGGCGATAGCAACTACATTTTCCCAGGGCAAGTCAAGATCGCTGCGACCGAAATGGCCGTAGGCGGCAACGTCCTGGTAGAAACGACCACCCCGTTGACTCGGCAGTTGGCGGAGTCCAAAGGTGTTGATGATGGCCCCAGGACGCAGGTCAAAGTGCTCTTGCACCAAGGCGGTTAGATCGGTGTTGCTGATGACGCCCGTGCCGAAACTTTCGACCAGGATGCTCACGGGCCTTGCCACACCAATGGCGTAGCTGAGTTGGACCTCCACTTTGCGGGCCAATCCAGCTGCCACCAGTGCTTTGGCGACGTAGCGGGCGGCGTAGGCGGCTGAGCGGTCCACCTTGGTGGGATCCTTGCCGGAAAAAGCACCACCACCATGGCGGGCGTAGCCGCCATAGGTATCCACGATAATCTTGCGACCGGTCAGTCCGGCATCTCCTTGGGGACCTCCGACCACAAACTTGCCGGTGGGATTCACCAGAAAACGGGTTGAATCTTGTTTGGGCTTGAGCTTTAGATCAGCGGTGGCAGGTTCGACTACGTGGAGCCAGAGATCTGCGGCAATACGATCTCTGAGAGCCTTTTCTTCACTGATTCCGTCGATTTCTGCAGTGTGCTGGGTTGAGATCAAGATCGTGTCAATCGCGACCGGTTGGTCATTTTCATAAACCACACTCACCTGGGTCTTACCGTCTGGCAGCAGGTAATTCAATCGGCCGTCATGGCGGACTTGGGCCAGCTGACGGGCCAGGCGGTGGGCCAGGCTGATCGGCAGCGGCATGAGTTCGGGGGTCTCGTCGCAGGCGAAGCCGAACATGATTCCTTGGTCACCCGCTCCGACCTTGTCCAGGGGATCTCCCTCATGGTCGTCGGCTTCGTCGACCCCTTGGGCTATGTCTGGAGATTGCTGGTCTAGAGCGATCAGGACGGCGCAGCTTTTGGCATCGAAACCGCCTGCCCGTGCACCGGAATAACCAATTTTCTCGATGACACCTCGCACCAGAGTGTTGAAGTCAACTCTGGCTTTAGTCGTCACTTCACCGGTGATGAGGCAAAGTCCTGTATTGACAACGGTTTCGCAGGCTACCCGACTTTCTGGATCCTGGGCCAGTAGCGCATCCAGTACGGCATCGCTGACTTGATCACAGATCTTGTCCGGATGCCCCTCAGTAACCGATTCGGAGGTGAAGACGTAGTTGCTCATTCAGGGACGAAAGGTTCAGAGCCGACATTATGACCTCATCAGCGACTTCTGAAGTACGGATGGACACGCAGTCATTCGGGCCTCAGGCTTAAGGGGCCAGGCTCAACTGGTCCCAGTGCTGGAGGTGAGGGAAGCTTGAATCAAGGTCAAGGGGTCGGCGCCAGCCGGAGCAGTAGCCCAGGATGACACCGACACCAGCGGTTCGGGCCATGTACAGGTCGCTGTTGGCATCGCCAATCAGGGCGCATTCAGAAGGGGAGACCCCAAGCCATTGGCAAAGACCATGCACCGCCCCTGGATCTGGTTTGCGGGGGCGGTGGTCCGCGCTCCAAATGCCTTGAATCAAGAAACTGAGTTGGTGATGATCAAGGAAAGACTGAATTCCTTGTTCATGGTCGTTACTGATAACGGCGCAAAGGACGTCGTGGGAACGCAGTTCATGTAGCAGCTTGATCAGCCCTTCAGTTGGTTCTGGCTTTGGGATTGATTCTGCTTCGTGGAGTCGATCCGTGATGGCAAAGACTTTTTCTGCAGTGTCGAGAGCCTCGGGCCAGCCTAATCCCGCTTGGGTCAGCGCAGTAGCGGTGCTGATCAGGTTGTGATCTTTAGCGGCGACCGCAGTTAAGCCCGCCGGGTGAAGTCCGTGATTGGGGATAAGGCCGTAGGCACGGTAGAGTAGATCTTTGAGTTCTTCGGATCGCCCGAAGATTGCGGAGTCAACTGTTTGCTCCAAGCAATGGAGAATTCGTGACTCCGCTAAGGCCGTCAGCATGGGCTCGCTGTGGCTCATAGTGCCGTCCTTATCGAACAGGACAGCCCTAATCGGCGTTGTCTCGCTGGGGCGTGGAAGGCCCTGACCCCGGAGGTTCAGGTAAACCATCGTTACTGCCAGCCTGGGTAGATTGGGTCCAGATCAATCCTCATCAATAATTTCGGATTCTATCGCTACAGTGTCACCATCTTCAGCCTGCTCAAGCAACATTTGTTTGTAGCGAGCAGCCATTTCCTCCGCTTTTTCAAAGACCTTCTGAGGATCGGTGAGCATGTCACCTGGCTCGGGTTCTAGAGCCTTGGTGGAAAGGGAGATGCGGCCCCGTTCGGCATCAAGATCAATGATCATGACCTTCATTTGGTCATTGACATTGAGAACGGTATGGGGAGTCTCAATATGCTCATGGCTGATTTCGGAAATGTGCAGCAGTCCACTGACACCACCGATATCAATGAAGGCACCGTAGGGTTTGATGCCTCGCACGGTGCCAAGCACAACTTCACCAACTTCGAGTCGGTTCATCTTGCGTTCGACCAGAGCGCGACGATGGCTGAGTACCAAACGGTTGCGCTCTTCATCAACTTCGAGGAATTTCAGAGGCAGGAAATCTGCCACCAGTTCTTCTTTCGCCTTGCGCGTGCTGATGTGGCTGCCAGGAATGAAGCCCCTCAGCCCTTCCACGCGAACCAAGGCCCCACCACGGTTGGTAGCGAAGACTTCGCTGTAGATCGTGGCGTCCTCCTTCTGGAGCTGTCGGACTCGCTCCCATGCACGTTGATATTCAATGCGACGAATCGAAAGAGTTAGTTGCCCATCTTCGTTCTCTTCGCTGAGGATAAAGAATTCCCGAATTTCCCCAGGTTCCAGAACGTCTGATAGATGTTCAACCCTGTTGATCGAAACCTCTTGAAGAGGCATGAATGCGGCAGTTTTTGCACCAATATCAATCATGGCGCCCTTTGACTCAAGGGCAAAAACTGTGCCGTTGACGACGTCGCCAGGTTTGAAATTGTAATCGTATTTACTAAGAAGTGAAGCAAATTCATCCAGGGTGAAGCCCACAGCTTCAATGTCCTGCTTGGATTTGCGACTACTGGAATGGTCGGCCGTGGGGACGGCCTCCGGAACCTCAAATTCAATCCCCTCTTCGCTGATGTCGTTAAGGGAGTCGATTTCCGCCAAAGAGTCTGGGGATGCGGTGCTGGCTTGGACTTGGTTCGGTTCGGAGGTCGTTGTCGCAGTCATCGTTCAATGGCGGTCTGCCTGGGGCAGTACGAAAGGAGTTG
The DNA here is from genome assembly GCA_947458155.1 of Synechococcaceae cyanobacterium. Taxonomy (GTDB): domain Bacteria; phylum Cyanobacteriota; class Cyanobacteriia; order PCC-6307; family Cyanobiaceae; genus Cyanobium. Next base: position 9,865 of record CANGZM010000023.1, read on the forward strand.
GCTTGCCGCCAGCAAGACAACAGCTCCATATTCTACCAATACAGCTTGACAGCTTTGGGAATCAAGGCACAGCCGCAAGCGTTGCTCTGGTCTTGCCGCGATTGGGTGTGGGCTCACCTAAGACCTCAAGGGCTGAGACAAAATCGCTCACACTCTTGAATTGACGATAAACAGAAGCAAACCGCACATAGGCGACATCACTCATCTCCCGCAACTGCTGTAAAACCATTTCTCCGATTTCGTTGCTTGTCACTTCACGGCCACCAGCTCGCTGCTGCAGGCAAATTTCAATTTCATCGACTACCACTTCCAGGCTTGCCGGTGCCAGACCTGTTTTCTCACAAGCCCGAAGCAAACCGTGCAACAGTTTCGATCGGTTGAAGGTTTCGCGATGGCCGTTCCGTTTGAGCACCGTGATCGGAACGGTTTCAACCCTTTCGTAAGTGGTGAAGCGGAAGTCACAGTTCAGGCATTCGCGCCTCCGCCGCACGCTGCGCCCAGAATCCGCAGCCCGAGATTCCAGTACGCGACTATCTGTGTGTTGGCAGGAAGGGCATTGCATGCCCGTGAACTCCAATTGTTCATCAATCTTAGACACGCTTGTACAGATTGAACAGCCCCCTCGTCTCCATTCCCAATAAAAAAGCCCCTTGTGGGGCTTTTGGGTGGGACGTTTGTCCTGATTGATCATTTGCCGATCTTTGGAGGATCGCGAAAGGCGATGGCAAAGAACAACGTTGAAATGGCCAGGGCCAGGATCAGGATGTAGGCAAAGCTTTCCATGGAGTGTCCTCGAGTGTCCTGCGGTCAGCTGAGTGTGGTTCCTGCCGGAGGCACATAGCCCTCGGGTAGGCGACGGGTTGAACGGTCTCCGAGCTTTTCGAAAAGCCCGAATTCCACTTGTTCGCCGAGGTCCGGGTCGATGCCGGCGAAGACATCGCGATAAAGGGTACGGGCCCCATGCCAGATATGCCCAAAGAAGAAAAGCAGGGCGAAGGTGGCATGACCGAAAGTAAACCAACCCCGTGGTGAACTACGGAAAGTTCCGTCGGAGTGGTATTTCTCGCGGTCGAATTCAAAAGCTTCGCCTAATTGGGCTTTACGAGCAAGCCTCTTGACATCGGCTGGGTCTTTGAAGGTTTGACCGTTGAGGGCACCGCCGTAAACCGTTGCCGTGACGCCTTGCTGCTCAAATGAGTATTTGGCTTCAGCTCGTCGGAAGGGAATGTCAGCACGCACTACGCCCTCCTTATCCTGGAGAACAATGGGGAAGTTCTCAAAGAAGTTGGGGAGACGCCTTACTTCAATGTCTCGACCATCCTTGTCATGGAAAGAGATATGGCCGATCCATCCGGTGGGGAGTCCGTCACCATTAACCATTGGACCCACCCGGAATAGACCTCCCTTGGCAGGACTGTTGCCGACGTAATCGTAAAAAGCAAGCTTTTCAGGAATAGAAGCCCAGGCCTCTTCATTCGTAGCACCATTATCAAGGGCCGTTTGGACTCGGCGATTGATTTCAGTTTTGAAGTAGCTCTGATCCCACTGATAGCGAGTCGGACCAAAAAGTTCAATCGGTGTGGCTGCTGCGCCGTACCACATGGTGCCGGCCACAATGAAGGCTGCAAAGAAAACAGCGGCGATCGCACTCGCCAAAACCGTTTCAATGTTTCCCATCCTCAGGGCTTTGTAGAGCCTTTCGGGGGGGCGAGTCGTAATGTGAAAAATGCCAGCGATGATGCCAACAATGCCGGCAGCAATGTGGTGAGCAACGATTCCACCTGGATTAAAAGGATTGAATCCTTCCGGTCCCCAAGATGGTTGGACCTTCTCAAGGTGACCTGTGATGCCATAGGGGTCTGATACCCACATACCAGGTCCAAAAACACCAGTGAGGTGGAAAGCTCCAAACCCGAAGCAGCCAAGACCGGCAAGTAGAAGGTGAATGCCGAAGATCTTGGGAAGATCCAAGGCTGGTTCCCCGGTGCGGGGGTCTTGCCAGATCTCCAGGTCCCAGTAGGTCCAATGCCAGATAGCGGCTAGGAAAAGCAGACCACTGAAAACAATGTGGGCTGCTGCGACGCCTTCAAAGCTCCAGAAGCCGGGATCGACTCCTGTTTCTCCGGTGATGCTCCAGCCGCTCCAACTTCCAGTTACCCCAAGGCGGGCCATAAAGGGCATCACGAACATGCCCTGACGCCACATGGGGTTTAGGACCGGATCGGATGGATCGAAGATGGCCAGTTCGTAGAGAGCCATGGAGCCGGCCCAGCCGGCAACCAGAGCGGTGTGCATAAGGTGCACGGCGAGCAAGCGGCCCGGGTCGTTGATGACGACCGTGTGCACCCTGTACCAGGGCAATCCCATGGGGGTCAGGTCTGGGTGTGCAGCCGATCGTAGTTGTTGCTGACCTCCTCCAGAGGGGACCGGTTACGGACCGCAACGGGGAAGGCAATGGCCCCAACCGGCAAAATGCAGGTTTGGAGCCAGGCCATGCCGGTGATTCGTTTCGTGCGTGAAGGCAGGGATGTCGAGTGTTACCCCGGAGAGAACCTGAGGGAAGTGGCCCTGCGGGAGGGGATCGAGCTCTACGGCCTCAAGGGAAAACTGGGCAATTGTGGTGGCTGCGGCCAATGCATCACTTGTTTTGTGGATGTCGAAGGGGCCGATCCCCTCGCCATGACCCCATGCACCCCAGTCGAGGATCTGAAGCTTCGTCGCCGTCCCTCGACCTGGAGACTTGCCTGCCAAGCCCTTGTTCAGCGGTCGCTTGTGGTGCTCACCCGTCCCCAAGTGGGACTACCGGATCGAGAAGGGATCATGGCCAGGGCCTTGGAAACGCCCCTGCCCCCTGGGCCCTTGGCCTGGCCGGAACCTGAGATCCAGGCCGAGCTTGAGGAAGGGGAAGTCGAATCCACTACGAGCGATGAAGCTGGGGACGGCTAGGACGGCTGGCGGTGATACGGTCTCATCTCATTCTCCATTGCCATGGAAACCAACGATCTCGGTTTCGTTGCCAGCCTTCTTTTTGTTTTGGTTCCGGCTGTTTTTCTGATTGTTCTATACATTCAGACCAGCAGCCGTCAAAGGGGTTGAGAACTGGTTTTAGCGCCCAGTTGCAGGTCGTCGGATTGATTCCGGCTCCCTAACCAGGAGAACGGGGGCTGGGGCATGGACTCTTATGTAATCGCTGACGGAACTACCCAGCAAACGATCCAAATCAACCAAAGCTTTGGCGACTAGTGGTCGGCGATCTTGGGAGGCAATGACCACCAGATCGGCTTTGATTTCCTCGGCTGCCTGACAAACCGTTCGGCCTATGTCGCCGTTGCGGTGAATAGTTAGCATCTCAACACCCAGGGCCCTGGCTCGTTGAACCGCCTTTCCCAAAACCTCATCTGCCTGGCTGCGTCCGCCTCGCGAAGGACTCAGTTCCTGTCGCGCTATGTGCACGCCCGTCAGGGAGCCGCCAGGGATTCCGGCAACCAATTCGCAGGCCAGTCGGATGGCGTCATCGCCGACGCCAGTGCCATCCACGGTAACTAGTACGCGGTTGATGGCCTTGACGTAGAGGTCGTCGCGAACCAACAGCATGGGCCGGGTTGACAACTGAAACACGTATTGACTGGCACTGTTGGCAAGGATGGATTGCAGTCTGCCGAGGCCCCTGGAACCCATCACAATCAGATCAGCATTGACTTCTTCGGCGACCCTCAACACAGTCTGTTTGGTGTCTCCTTCTCGCACGATGGTATTCACTTCAGCGGATACCAGTCCCATGCGACCGATGGCGTCGTTCAGGAGAATGGTCGCTTGATTGCGGTGGTCTTGGAGATTGTCGCCTCCTTGTTCGTTGACAACATGCAGAAGGTTGATCGTTGCCTGGCGACAGGGGGGGATGGCCCGCAGCATGCGTACCATTTCTTCAACGTTGCCTTTGCCTGAATCGGCGATCAGAAGATTGCGGAACACGGTGGGAAGGTTGGCTCCAAGGCAGCTTATTGCTCAATCTGTCTTTCTTTCCTTAAGTCGGTTTAATTCAACTTTCGCCCATGCCCCCAGCGCAACAATTCCAACCAGCTCAGCCCTGGTGCCTCCAGCGCCGTGTGCTACCCCAGCACACCGACCATGCCGGTGTGATGTGGCATGGCGTCTATGTGGCCTGGCTTGAGGAGGGACGGGTCGAGGCTTTGGCCAGTGTGGGCCTCGATTACGCCGAGCTTTCCAGCCGAGGCCTGGAGATGCCTGTGGTGTCGCTGGGGATCGATTACCTCCAACCTCTGCGGCATGGAGACCAGGTGACACTCCTCAGTGAGGTTCTGCCGTTTAAGGGGGTGAAACTGCCCTGGTCCTGTCGGTTTATGGATCCAGATGATCGATTGATGGCCGTGGCCCGGGTCGAGTTGGTTCTGGTGGGCAGCCCAGATGGTCAGCAGGTATCGAAGGTGCTGCGGCGTTATCCGGAGGACCTGGGGAAAGCCGTGACCCGATTGCAGGCGGGTCCAGGGATGATGCTGTAGTATACGTGTACTGTTATGGAGGCGCTTTGGGGCGGCTTATCCCTGGGTTTAACTCTGGCTCCGGGGCTGTTCCGGCTTCTGGTTTGCCTGGGGTCGCCGGGCTGGCTGCGGTGCCAGGGGATGGGGCTTTTTCGAGTTTTTTGGGTGCTGTAAAGCCCCCCATGGCGGCACGAAACCAGCGCCCTTGGACCCGGGAGCGTCGCCTTTGGTGGCTGCTCTGGTCTGGTTGCCCTGGCATCGGTTCTGTTCGTTTGCAGACCTTGGACAGGGCGTTTGTCTCCTTGGCGGCGGCTTGGCATGCTCCTTGGGAAGCCTTCGCTCGTCTGCCGGGGTGGCATGCGGGCCTGGAAGAACCCCTGACCAGCTATCGCCGCCGGTGGGGGGAGGAGGATCCCCTGCCGGCCTGGTCCCGGCATTGTGGAGGAGGGGTAGGGGTGCTGTTGCCTGGGGATGCGTCCTGGCCAACCACCATGAAACACCTGGCCCGCCCTCCCCTGGCCCTTTACTGGAAAGGTCGTGGCACCATTTGGGCTTCCCTCCAAAGACCCCAGGCTGTTGCTGTGGTCGGTACCCGCCGGGCCTCAGAGCATGGCTTGTTCATGGCACGCCAACTGGGTGCCGTTTTGGCAGAAGCGGGTTGGCCCGTCGTCAGCGGTCTGGCGGAGGGAATCGACGGTGCTGTCCATCGAGGTTGCCTTGAGGCGGGAGGGGTTCCGGTCGGTGTTCTCGGCACCCCCCTGGAACGGGTGTATCCCCGTCACCACTTTTCATTGCAGGCCCAGGTGGGTGCCCAAGGATTGCTCATCAGCGAACTTCCCCCTGGATGCCGGGTTCTGGCGGGCCACTTCGCCAGTCGCAACAGGTTGCTGGTAGCCCTGGCTGCTGCCCTTGTGGTTGTGGAGTGTCCCGAACGCAGTGGCGCCCTGTTGTCGGCGGAGTTGGCCTGGAAGCACGAATTACCCATATGGGTGGTTCCAGCCGATGCGGCAAAGACCTCGGCCATGGGCAGCAACCGTCTCCTGGTGCAGGGAGCTACCCCCCTCCTCACCCCCGTCGATCTCATCGCTTCGCTTGGCGAAGGTCCCTTCAAGTCCACCGGTAGAGCGCTTCCCTCGTCTCCAGTGACGTCCAGTCGTCCCTTGACTTCATCAACCTTCATGGCTTCAAACCATCAAGCCTTGCTCGGGGCCCTTGGCAGCGGTTCCAGCCTGGACCAGCTCAGTCTCGACCTGGGTTGGTCTAGCCAAGACATCACAGCGGCCTTACTTGAGCTTGAACTGGCTGGGCTGGTTCTGGCCCAACCAGGACTCCGCTGGCGATTGCGGTGAAAACCGCAGGCACTCAAATTTTTTATTGTTGCTGCCATGGACATTGTCGATCAATCTCAGATTGACGCGCTTCCCCCCCTCAAGGGGGTTGTCGCACAAGGGCCATCGGCTTTGGAAATGATCCTTGGTGATGAGCTCCTGGCCTGGCGCCGCGGTTTACTACGGATTGGAGGTGCTGCAGTGGATCTGGACTGGCTTTTGGAGATGGCCGGCGGTCTGAGCTGGAATCAATTGCAGTCGGTCTATCTCCACCCGGAACGGTCGTTCAGGCTGGGTGCCTCCCTGGAGGAAATCGAAACCCTTTGGAACCATCACCTGCAGACGGCTATGCCGCTTCAATACCTGGTCGGATTGTGCCCCTGGCGTGATCTTGAGCTTGAAGTTGGCCCAGGAGTTTTGATACCGCGCCAGGAAACTGAACTCTTGCTGGAGCTGGCCTTGTCGTTAATGCCTGCTGCTGAGCACCAGCGGCCGCCCTTGGTCTGGCTGGACCTCGGCACGGGCTCCGGGTGTCTAGCGGTGGCGCTGGCCCGGGCCTTTCCAGGGAGCTCGGGATGGGCCGTGGATTGCAGTGATTTAGCCCTGGCCAGGGCGGAAACCAACCTGGAACGTTACGGTTGCAGCGAATCTGTTCGCCTCCTGCATAGCCATTGGTGGCAATCTCTGGATTTTTTGCAGGGTCAGCTGGATCTGATAGTGACCAACCCTCCTTACATACCTACTTCCCTGCTGGCGAACTTGGAACCGGTGGTGCGTCACCACGAACCCTTGTTGGCCCTAGATGGCGGGGAGGATGGCTTGGACGGGATCCGCTTGATTGTGGCGCAGGCCAAAACTTATCTTGCACCAGGAGGGCTATTGCTGATGGAACATCACCATGATCAGAGTGCGGCTGTGATTGATCTTCTTGTCTCAGCGGGGCTCGCTCAGCCCATGGCCCACCGAGATCTCGAAGGTGTTTTACGTTTTGTGTCTGCGAGGCAAGCCGCCATCACCGTGATGCAACCAAGCCCCCTTGCTTGATGGTGGCTCCAGCCCTGACCACTGCCGATCTTGTTGCCGCCGTGGGGCGCGGGGAAGTTGTGATGTTCCCCACTGATACTCTTCCGGCACTAGCGGCCCAATCATCAAAGGCGCAGCGGCTCTGGGACCTCAAAACTCGGCCCGCCCACAAGCCGCTGATCTTGATGGGGGCCAATCTGGAACAGCTCATCGCCCTGTTGGCGGTTCCCTGGCAAGAGCCTTGGTTGCAACAAGCCGCAGCTTGCTGGCCTGGGGCATGCACCCTTGTCCTGCCGATGGCAGGCCCACTAGTTGACTTGTTGAATCCCGGCGGCGCCAACCTTGGCCTGCGGGTTCCTGACTGTCCGCTGGCTCAGCAATTTCTCGATCACTGTGGACCTCTGGCGACCACCAGCATTAACAAGTCCGGCGAACCCCCAGCCTCCGATGAGGTAACCGCCCGCTTGGTGTTTCCGCACCTGCCCCTACTAGCCCCACTGCCTTGGCCAGCCGGTTCCGGTCAGCCCAGTCGGGTCCTTCGTTGGCATGACAATGGTTGGCAACGCCTCCGCTGAAGCCACCGTTTCGGTGCGGCTTGGGTCATCGCTCGGCCTTGAATGGGCGATCGCCTAATTGAAATCAGAGGGTTTTGTGCAGCCTGTCGCTCTGCTGGTTCTGATCACCTTGGCTGTCAGCCATTGGTTTTTGGAGCCCATGGTGCTGCTGTTTAAACCCTTTTTTCTGCTGAGCTGGTTGCCTTGGGTATTTCTCGGCGTCGGTTTGTGGTTGCTAGCTGGTGATGATTCCCAAAGCTCAGGTCGCTGAGCGAGGTTTGGCGGTAGGCGAGAAGCTGAACCAGTGGAGGTCGTCGATTTCCCCAAGTCGTTCAGGGGGCTGACCGTGGCGCTGAATAGTGAGGAGATCGGGGCGTCCTGCCAACAGGCGCAGGCCCTTGCCTAGGGGGAGCCGGCGCTGGCCTTGAAACGTTTCAGCCAAGACGGGTCGATTGTTTGCATCCCGCACTTCCAGCCAGGTGGGTTCGGAGGCCCGCAGGATCAACTCTTCGGCTGCGGGGTCGTGATCACGGCCAAGGGCAGGGCGGGGTTCCGTTGGCTTGATGGTTTGCCAACCGACCGCATTGATGCTGCCTAGTCGCCGGGGCGAGGTTCCAGGCAGCTGGATTGTGATGAGATCGGGGCGTCCTGCCAAAAGGCGCAGGCCCTGGCCAAGGGGAATCCGGCGCTGTCCCTGGAAGGTTTCGGCTAGCAATGGATGATCGTCGGCGTCGTGGACTTCCAGCCAGGTAGGGGCCGATGCCATGAGGATTAACTCGCCCGGGGCGGCCATCGAAACGGGCGCCGGTTGCTTGGGCTGGATCGGCGGAAGGCTGCCGGAGGTGGGCGGGCTTGGGTTGAAGTGATGCATCCAGCTAGCGAGCGGGCCGAGAGTCGCCAGCAGGAGAAGGGATGCCGCACCCGCCAAGCCAATGGGGAGGAGGGGTCTTGATCGGCCGCGAGGGACGACCGGCGTGTCGGCAGTTGGCCTCGGTTGGGCTGCCATGGGCGTCTCGGTTGTTGCCGGCAGTCCTTGGCGTTTGGGTTGATGGGCGGCAGACAAAGCTCTATCAAGTTGCTCGCGCAGAACTGTCCCTTCCTGACTGAGGGCTCGATTCTGATCGCGAATTGGCCGGAGCCGCTCTTCAAATTTGCGCTCGTAAAGTTCAGGCAGATCCCTTAGCAAGGATTGGTAGTTGGCGAGTTGATTGCGGGCTGCCTCTAGCTCTTCCAGGGTCGAGAGATAGTCATCCTGATTTTCCATGTTTATTTTGCAGTGATTAACTTTCTCAGAAGCAGCCCGTTTTGCCAGCTTTGGGTTTTGAATTTTAATCATTAACATGTTTGATCGCCGCACCAGACCAGCTTCTGGGAGGTCCCGGCATGAAAGGTCTTCGCAATCTCTAGCGTTCTCGGCCGTTCCTCAGGCTCGGCCAAAGGGTGGCTGATGGGCAGCCAACGGCACGATGTTGCCCCTGCGGCTGGTGTCGATGAGGGCTTCGGCGGATGCGTCGACCCTCAAGCGACTGGGGTAGCTAGGCGATCGTTGACCGTTTAGGGGAAGGAAGCCGGCTAACGGATTTGAACCGATGGCCTTCGCTTTACAAAAGCGCTGC
>CANGZM010000024.1 GCA_947458155.1 Synechococcaceae cyanobacterium
CGATGCCATCGTGGCCGTCGCAGGAATAGGGATCCAGGGCCACATCGGTCATGATCGCCATACCTGGATGCACCTGCTTGAGACGGCGAATCGCCCTTGGAATCAGGCCATGGTCGTTGCAGCACTCCGACCCGTCCTCACTCTTGAGCCCATCGGCCACCTTGGGAAAGAGCACGACGCAGCGGATGCCCAGATCCCAGGCGCGTCCCACCTCGTCCACCAAACCCTCCAGGCTCCAGCGCTGGGCCCCGGGCATGGCGCCAATGGGCTCGTTGCTGGCCCCCTCGTGCACGAACAGCGGATAGATGAAATCGCTGGCACTGAGGTGGTGCTCCCGCACCAGGGCCCTCAGGGCGGGCGTAGCCCGCAAACGACGCGGGCGGTAGGTGAGCTCCATCGGCGGGGACCGGCTGGGCGGATCTTATCGGCCTGGTTCCTCCCGGGCCTCCGCGGAGGCAGTCCGGCCTTGGGGCTGGGGGTTCAGAGGCGGGCGGCGCTGATCCACTCCTGGCGTGGATCGGCGCTGCGGGCTTGGCGCAACTGCTCCAGCAATTCCCGTTCCCGATCGCTCAGGTTGGGGGGCAGCTTCAGCACCGGAGTCAGCAGCAGATCTCCGCGTCCTTCCTTGAGGGGCCAGCCTTTGCCCTTGAGTCGCAGGCTGCGGCCCAGGGTCATGCCAGGGGGCACCTGCACACTGGCCTCGCCGTCGGGGGTTGCCACGGTGACCTCGCCGCCGAGGGCCAGTTCATCAAGGCTGAGGGGCAGTTCGGCCCGCAGCTGGTCGCCATCCAGTCGCCAGATCGGATGGGTGGTCAGTTTGAGATTGAGGTAGAGATCTCCACGGCGGCCGGTGCCGGGTTGCAGGTTGCCCTTGCCCTTGAGCCGCAGGCGACTGCCGGGCTTGACCCCGGGGGGGATGCGCACCTGCACCTTTTCCTGATTGACCGCCAGGGTGCGCTCGCAGCCCCGGAAGGCGTCGGCGTAGCTGAGCTGCAGGGTGGCTTCGGCATCGAGGTTGACGGCCCCGCCGCGACCGCCGCCGGGAAAGCCCCCACCGGGAAAGCCGCCCCCTGGAAACCCGCCACTGGGGAAGCCGGAACCGAAGCCGCCGGGAAAGCCAGCTCCCGCCCCCGAGAACCCACCTCCGCCTGCCGGCCCGCCGGGGCCGCCAAAGCGCCCCAGCAAGTCGTTGATGAAGTCGTCGAAATTGCCGTAGCGGCCAAAATCAACGTCCACACCGGCCGGTCCCCGGCCCGTACCGCCGCCCATCTGGCTCCAATATTGGCCAAACTGCTCATATTTGCGCCGTTTATCCGGATCTGAGAGCACCTCATAGGCCTCGCTGATCTCCTTGAAACGGGCTTCGGCCGAGGCGTCGCCAGGATTGACATCGGGGTGATATTCGCGAGCCAACTTGCGGAAGGCGCGCTTGATGGCGTCGGCATCGGCACTCCGCTCAACCCCCAGCACCTTGAAGTAGTCCCGATATCCGTTTGCGCTCATCGCGGGGGGGCAGGCGAACAGGCCGGCAGGGGCATCAAGGCGCACCCCTGGCGATTCCATTGTCCCTGGCGCCGGTCTCGTTGCGGCCCCCCAGTCGGGGCGGAAGGCCGTACTGTCCCGGACCCCTAAAGTCCCAAACCCTGCAATCCCTTGCCGTGGCGCCGTTGTTCCCCCGGGGCCCTTGGGCCTGTGGCCCTTGGGCCTATGGCCCTTGGGCCCGCCCCCTGGCCGCCGCCCTGGTGCTGGCCAGTTTGCCGCTCTTACCCAACAGGGTTTTGTCCCAACAGGCCCCGGCCGGCCCTTCAACCACCCCAACCTTGGGCCAGGCCATCAATCCTTCCAACGGGGCCCAGCTTGACCTGGTGCGCCGTCTGCGCGAGCGGGGGGCTGTGTTCTATGGCGCCTGGTGGTGTCCTGCCTGTTTCCGGCAGAAAGATCTGTTCGGACAAGAGGCGGGCAACCAACTCCCTTATGTCGAATGCGAAAAAACCGACGCCGATCGCCAACGTTGCAACCGGGTCGGCATCAAGGCCTATCCCACCTGGGTCCTGGGGGATAGGCGGGTGGAGGGGATGCTTTCCCTGGACGCCTTGGGCCGTTTGCTAGGCGACCCCCCCAAGCGCCCTGCGCCCTAGTGGGGCATCAACAGTGGCGCATCAAGAGTGGGGCATTAACAAGTTCACCGAGGTGGTCAGTCCGGCGGCCTTGAGGTTGGTTTCATAACGGCGGGCGGCTTCTGGATGGCCCCGGAAGACGATGGCAGCACCATTGCGTTGCAGCCGTTCGTCGAGCCAGGCGGCACTGGCCGCCGGCAGACCGGCAATGGCCCGGCGCAGGGGTTCGATCACCGGCTCAAGGCTGTTGAGCACCCAGACGGTGGCCAGGGGTGAGCGGGCAGCACGCTCTTGCACAAGGGCGGGCAGCAGGGGGGCCGAAGCGGTAAACGGGGCCATTAAGCAATGTCGAGAATCCATTCAAGCTATGGATCACCCCGGGGTATCAGGCAGGGGGAGAGCCGCCAAAAAGCCGTTCTTGACAGGGTTGCGGCTATTTGCTGCGGCCCAGTTCAGCCAGTTGCTGCTCCAGAACTTCGGCGGTGACGGCCCCTGGCAGAAATTGACGATCCATAACCACGGTGGGGGTGCCTTGCAAGCCCAGGGCTTCAGCTTGGTCGACCTCCTTTTGGATTGCTTGCAACGAGGCCGGTCCCTTGCGGTCCTGATCGAAACGGGGCAGGTCGAGCTTCAGGCTGTTGGCGATCTCGCCATAGAGGGGTTCTCCCAAGCGAGCCTGGTTGGCGAAGAGGGCGTCGTGATAGGCCCAGAACTGGCCTTGGCGACCGGCGGCCCAGGCCGCTCTGGCGGCGGGAAGCGCTTGGGGATGGATCTGGGTCAGGGGAAAATGTTTATAGACAAACGTCACCTCTTTGCCGTGCTGCTCCACAAAGGCCTTGAGGGCCTCATGGGCCTGGGCGCAATAGGGGCACTGGAAATCAGAAAACTCCACCACCACCACCTTGCCACTGCCGCGGCTGGGGGAATCGCCGATCAGGTCGCGGGGTTGGGGATAGAGACGTCGCAGCTTTTCGGCCTGCTGACGCCGTTGGGCCTCCTGTTGGTCGCGCTCGTAGGCATTGAGGGCCTCAATCAGCACGGCAGGGTGGCGACGAATCACCGCCAGCACCTGCTGCTCAAAAGCGGGATCGAGTGCTTTGGCGGCCAGCTCGGGTGCGGTTGCCGGCGGGGAGGCTGCCCTGGCGGCGCCTGGTAGTCCCAGCGGTGAAACCAAAAGTCCAAGCAGCAGAGCTACCAGGACGCCAAGGCGGGGGCGGCTGAACAGCGGGCGCGCGGGCCATGGGCCCAGGGATCGAAGGCGGAACACGGGCTGGGCCAAGGGTGGGCAATCGCCGCAGGTTAGGGGGCGCCGCTGCCGTTGCCATAGGCCCTGCCATAGGCCCCATGTCAGCTCTGGGGCCCCACGAGGCGTCACGGGAAAAAACCAAAAATTAAAGGGGCCCTTCCAGGCCCCATGGGTCATTTGGGTGACAAGGCTGACCTCACCCCGTCTCCGTTAAGAGTGTCAGGCAGCCACAGGGGCGGCTTGACGGGAGAAACGAACGATGTTGTTCGCTGTTACGTGTTTGCTCTTACCGAGCAGGCTTCAGTCACCCTCCTGTTGCCCCGTCGAAACCATTGCAGCCCCTGCAACCTTCACTGGCAACTGGTGTCGTCAGGGAGTCCCGATCGGCAGGCAGCCGGTGGGGGAAATGGAGCTGAGCGGAATCGAACCGCTGTCCGAAACAGTGGTGTGGATCACCTAGTCGGACCTAAATCCGACTTTCTCAGTATGGCACTGCCATCCCCCGCAAGAGCAGCCATCGCCGGTGGGCATGGCCGAACCTTCCTGTGCACCGCAGCGGCCCGGCCCGTCAGCCAGCGCCAACGTTTAGAAACGGGGCCCCCCAGCCAGCCCGCGCTGCGGCCCCTGCCGATGCAATCAGCCCTGGATGTCATCGCCGTGGTGCCGCCTGGCCTGGAGGAGCCCGCCGCTGCCGAACTGCTGGCCCTTGGCGCCGAGGCGGTGCGGCCCCTGCGCCGGGCCGTGGCCTGCCGCACCGACCTTGCCGGCTTTTATCGGCTGCATTTGCGCGCCCGCCTGCCCTTTCGCTTCCTGCGGCAGCTCGCCCGCTTCCCCTGCCAAGGCCGCAACGACCTGTACCGCGGCATTCAGGCAGCCGCCGACTGGGAATTCTGGCTGCCGCCAGAGCACAGTTTCAAGGTGGAGGCCAGCGGCAGCCTGAGCGAGCTCAACCACAGCCATTACACGGCGCTGCAGGTGAAAAACGCCCTGGTGGATTGGCAGCGACAGCGCTGGGGGGCCCGCTCGATGGTGAACCTGGAGGATCCCGACCTCAGCCTTCATCTGCACCTCAGTCCCCCAGGCCGGGGCCGCGGGGTGGGCGGCACCGCGATCCTGAGCCTGGAGGGCGACGGCGGCAGCTTGCACCGCCGCGGCTATCGGGCCGCCATGGGGTTGGCGCCGCTGAAGGAAAACTTGGCGGCGGGCCTGATTGCCCTTACCGGCTGGGATGGCTCGGTACCCCTGGTCGACCCCCTTTGCGGCTCCGGCACCCTGCTCCTGGAGGCCGCCGCCGCCGCCATAGGCCTTGCCCCAGGTCTGCTGTTTGACCGTGGCGGCAAGCCCCGGCCCCGGCGCTACGGCTTTGAACGCTGGCCCGATTTCGAGGCCGGTCTCTGGCGCCAAGAAGTAGATGCCGCCCTTGCCACGGTGAAGCCAGACCTGGCCGCTGGCCGCCCCCTGGCCCCAGTGGTGGGCAGGGAGCGGGATCCTGACGTTCTGGAGCAGGCCCGCGCCAACGCCACGGCCGCTGGCCTGGCGGATCTGGTCCAGTTCCAGCAGGGAGATTTTCGTGATTTCGTGCCGCCCCCTGGCCAGGGGCTGGTGGTCTGCAACCCGCCCTACGGCGCCCGGCTCGGGGCCGACGAAGACTTAGAAGCCCTCTACGCAGACCTGGGTCGGCTATTGAAGGAACGCTGTGGCGGCTGGACCCTCTGGCTTTTGAGCGGCAACCCCGCCCTCAGCAGCTCCCTGCGCCTCAAGGCCAGTCGCCGGGTAGCCGTCAGCAATGGGGGGATGGATTGCCGCTGGCTGCGCTACGACCTGCGTTGAACCAGACTTCGAATCGGCTAGAGCGCCAGTAACTTCAGCCTTTGACCCATGGTTGAATGACTGTGATTGGGCGGGTTTCGTTTTTTTCGCCAGCCCCTGGGTCCCCAGTGGGCCCATCTTTGTTGCCAGCGCGCTGAACACAATCCCCATGGAACCTGACGCTTCTCTTTCCAGTCCGCCTCTTGTTCCAGTCATCCTTTGCGGAGGTACAGGCACCCGACTCTGGCCCCTATCCCGCGCCAGCTACCCAAAGCAGTACTGGGCTCTCGCCGGCAACGACGATAAAACCCTGTTGCAACAGACCCAGCAGCGGCTGGAAGGGCTTCCCGGCCTGGCCCCACCCCTGCTTATTTGTAACGAAGACCACCGTTTCATCGTGGCCGAGCAATTGCGGCAGATCGGCGTTGAACCTGCAGCCATTCTGCTCGAACCGATGGGCCGCAATACCGCACCTGCGGTGGCCGTAGCCGCTTTGAAAGCTACCTCCCGCGGCCAAGACCCCCTGCTGCTGGTGCTGGCCGCTGACCATGTGATCCGTCGTCCCGAATGCTTTCGGGCCGTAGTGGAGGCGGCCCTGCCGGCAGCCACGGCGGGCCGGTTGGTTACCTTCGGCATCGTGCCGACCGCCGCCGAAACCGGGTATGGCTACATCGAGGCGGCTGAATCCATGGGCCTGGACTCCATGGGCCAGGGCGCAGTGGGCCAAGCGATACCGGTCCCCATCGCCCGCTTTGTAGAGAAACCTGACAGTGCTACAGCCGCAGCCTTTGTGGCCTCCGGGCGTTTCACCTGGAATAGCGGCATGTTCCTGTTTCGCGCCAGCGCCATCCTCGCCGAACTGGAGCGGCTGGCTCCTGAGGTGGTGAGTGCCTGCCGCTCCGCCCTTGAACACGACAGCGCCGATCTCGAATTCCTGCGGCTGGAGCCGGAGGCCTTCGCGGGCTGTCCCAACGTTTCGTTGGATGTGGCAGTCATGGAAAAGACCTCCCTGGGCGCCGTGCTTCCCCTCGATGCCCAGTGGAGTGATGTGGGCAGCTGGAGCGCCCTCTGGGAAACCTCAGACCAGGACAGCAACGGCAACGTGCTGCGCGGCAGGGTCATCGGCGAAGGGGTCCGTAATTGTTATCTGCGCAGCGAACACCGACTGGTGGTCGGTCTGGGGGTGGAAGATCTAGTGGTGGTTGAAACGGACGATGTGGTGCTTGTCGCCCACCGGGATAGGGCCCAGGAGATCAAAGCGATCGTTGGCCAACTGGAGAAAAGCGGTGCCCCTGAGAGCAAGGCCCATCGCCGCATCTACCGCCCCTGGGGCCATTACGACGGCATCGTCGAGGGAGACCGCTGGCAGGTCAAGAAGATCCAGGTGAAACCAGGGGCTGCCCTCTCCTTGCAGATGCACCACCATCGCGCCGAACATTGGGTGGTTGTGCGAGGTACCGCCCTGGTCGAGAAGGACGGGGTTGAAGAGATGGTGGGAGAGAACCAGAGCACCTACATTCCCCTTGGTGCCCGCCACCGTCTGATCAACCCAGGCAAGATTCCGGTCGAGATGATCGAGGTCCAAAGTGGTGCCTATCTTGGCGAAGACGACATTGTGCGTTTCGAAGATCGCTATGGCCGTAGCAATACCAAGGCTGAACCCGGTCTGCTACGGGCTGATCCCGTGGCCTTGACCGTTGCCGAAGCCGCTGCCCTCGCTGCGGGTGGCCGCACCTAAAAGCCTGGTAGCCAGCCGATCCCTACCCTTGTTCCCCCCGATTTCTCCCCTTTCCGCCTCCATGACCAGCGCCAACGGCTCCGCTTCCAACACCAAGATCGCCCTGATTACGGGCATCACAGGACAGGACGGTTCATATCTGGCGGAGCTGTTGCTGGAGAAGGGTTATGTGGTGCACGGCATCAAGCGACGGGCCAGCAGCTTCAACACCGACCGCATTGATCACCTTTATCAGGATCCCCACGTCGATGATCCCCGGCTTGTGCTCCATTACGGCGACCTGACGGATTCCACCAATCTGATTCGAATTATTCAGCAAGTGCAGCCGGATGAGATCTATAATCTCGGCGCCCAAAGCCACGTGGCGGTTAGCTTCGAAAGCCCCGAATACACTGCCAATTCTGATGCCCTCGGCACCCTCAGGATTCTGGAGGCGGTTCGCATTTTGGGCATGATTGATAAAACTCGCATTTACCAGGCCTCCACTTCGGAGCTTTACGGCCTGGTCCAGGAGATACCCCAGAAGGAAACCACCCCCTTCTATCCACGCAGTCCCTACGGCGTGGCAAAGCTCTATGCGTACTGGATCACTGTCAACTATCGCGAGTCCTATGGCATGTATGCCTGTAATGGCATTCTGTTCAACCATGAAAGTCCCCGTCGCGGTGAGACTTTTGTTACCCGTAAAATCACCCGTGGTCTTTGCCGCATTGATGCCGCCCTTGATCAATGCCTGTTCATGGGCAATATGGATTCCTTGCGCGACTGGGGCCACGCTCGTGACTATGTGGAAATGCAATGGCGCATGCTTCAGAACGATAAACCCGAGGATTTCGTGATTGCCACCGGCCGCCAGGAAACGGTGCGACGCTTCATTGAACTCTCGGCCCAGCAGCTGGGCTGGGGTGGCATCCAATGGAGTGGCCAGGGAGTGGCAGAAACCGGCGCCCGGGCCGACACCGGCGCGGTGGTTGTGCGGGTTGATCCCCGTTACTTCCGTCCAGCCGAAGTGGAGACCCTCCTGGGGGATCCCACCAAGGCCCATGCCAAGCTCGGCTGGACTCCCACAACCACCCTTGAAGAACTGGTGGCTGAAATGGTGGCTTCCGATAAGCAGGAGGCGGCCAAAGAGGCCATCTTGCGTCGTGAAGGCTTTGCGGTGGTGGGCTCGATGGAATCGCCGCCCAGCGGTTCCTTCCCCGTCAAGTTGGGCTGAGGGCCCGGCGGCGCAATTCCTCATACAACCCAAGCTCCGGGGCCGCTAGGGCCAGCCTGGCATCACTGTGATGGCGCCACTGCGGTTCAAGACGTTGAGGGCGTGGTCGGCCCCTTGTTGGCTGAGAGCCCCGGGCAATTCTAATTGCTGCATAAAACACCACTAAGGACTGGCGCACCCGAGTGGCATCGGCTTCGAATTCAATCAGGGGAAAAGGGTGCTGCTGATGCATCTCCAACAGCCGTTGGTTGTAATGGCTCCAAAGGGCTACCGCCCCAGGGTGGCGGAACACGCCGACGGGCTCAAGGCTTGGCAGGGCTTGTCGCCAGCCCTCCAAACCCAACAACAGCCTGGGATCCTTGAAGCCCCAGAGGGGTCGACCATGGCGCGATTCAATGAAGAGATCCCGCACTTCCCTCTGCAGGGGGGGCCACTCACCCACCTGGGGGGGGTGTGCCAGCTGCCGCCATGGCGGGCCAGCAAATCCTCATGCATCAGCACCAAGGCGAGCGGTTCATGCAAGCCCCGGCCATGGAGGGGATGGGGCTGGTCGAGGACCGCGCCGAGGTGGACCCCCAGCCCGGCCCAGACAGCTGATCAGCACACTGGTGCCGCTGCGGTGCATGGCAAGCACCACCAGGCAGCGAGAGTCTGATCCTGCTTTTCTCCCGGGGGAGATCACATGCGGCCGATCAGGGCCCGGGTGGTGCGGCCCAAACCGGCGGTGGTCTGGGGCAGAAGGGGCCCCTTCAGCATGCCGCCACCGATGCGCAGAAAAATACCCGCTAGAACCAAATTCACCACCGTGATCACCAGGGCCGAAAGCAGCCAACTCCAGCGGAATGCCTCACGGAGCCAGAGCAGCAAGGCCACCTGACCCAGCAGGGAGGCCATCACCACAAAAGAGATTCCAGCCCCGAGAAAGACGGCACCACCAATCAGGCGGCGCTTCTCCCGGTCGGCCTCCTGCATGGCGATGCGCACATGCAGGTCCATCACCGACGTCAGCAGGGCGGTGACTTTCGAGGCACCCTCACGGACCGTCATGCCGAGCGCCGTCCCGATTTGAGCAGCATGCCGAGCAGCAGCCCGACTCCGGCGGCGATGCCAAGCGCCATCAAGGGCTTCTCCCGCACCGGCTTGGTCAGACGGGGACGCAAGCTGCTGTTGAGATCGTCCAGCAACTGTTCAAGCTGGTCCTCCAGTGGTTTGAGGCTATCGCCAACGTTGCGGGCCTGTTCCCCGGTGAGGTGGGCCAGGTCAAGCAGCTGCTCCTTGACCCGGATACTGGCATCGCCGCTTTGGCGGCTGATCTCATCAACCACCAGATCCAGGCTGCCGCGACTGGCTTCCAGGGTGTGGCGGGCCACCTCGGGCCAACGGCGCTGAATGGTGGGCAGGATGGCGTCGAAGCGATCGCGGAAGATGGCTTGCAAGGGAGCGCCGGCAGC
This sequence comes from Synechococcaceae cyanobacterium, assembly GCA_947458155.1. Classification (GTDB taxonomy): domain Bacteria; phylum Cyanobacteriota; class Cyanobacteriia; order PCC-6307; family Cyanobiaceae; genus Cyanobium. Next base: position 9,578 of record CANGZM010000024.1, read on the forward strand.
GGAGATCACCGCTGGAGCCATGGCCGCGGCAGCGGCGGCGGTACCGATCGTTTTGTCTGCGTTGCTGGGGGGGACGGGCTGGTCCGTGGGGTCCGGTGCGCCGGGACTGGCGCCGTAGCTTGCGGGGATGCTGTCCATGGCGAAGGCCGGGTGCGGGGTAAGGGCGGATTGTGGTCGCCTTGCCCTTCAGGCTAAGCAGGGGAAGTCCGACCGAAAGTAAAGCAAGCCGTACTGACCAAGTGTAGTTTCGCCCCCTGGGCTCGCCCAGCGGGCCTGGCCGATGGGGACGCTCCCTGGGCCTGGGCGATCGGGCCAGCTCCGCTAAAATTTGGTTGCCCGGCATTCGGGCCTGTTGGTTCACATTAACCAGGTCGAGCTCACCCACTTCAAATCCTTCGGCGGATCGCTGGCGATTCCGCTCGAAGAGGGTTTCACTGTGGTGACCGGTCCCAATGGATCTGGTAAGAGCAACATTCTGGATGCGGTGCTTTTTTGCCTCGGCCTGGCCAACAGCCGGGGCATGCGCGCCGAACGGCTGCCCGATCTGATTAACAGCACGGTGTTGCGTGCTGGCAGGGCCGCCGAGGCCAGCGTCACCGTCCATTTTGATCTGGGTGACTGGCAGCCCGATGCAGCCGAGAGCGGTCTGGATGCCCCTCCGGAGGGACCCTGGATCGAGATCGGCCAGCGCCATTGGAGCGTCACCCGTCGCCTGCGGGTGGCCCCTGGCGGTACCTACACCAGCAGCTACAGCGCCGGCGGGGTGCCGTGCAACCTGCAGCAACTGCAGACCCAGTTGCGTCGCCTGCGGGTTGATCCGGACGGCAGCAACGTGGTTATGCAGGGGGATGTGACCCGCATCGTGTCGATGAGCGCCCGCGAGCGTCGCGGCATCATCGATGAACTGGCCGGCGTCGCCCTTTTCGATACCCGCATTGACCAGAGCCGCAGCAAGCTCGATGAAGTGCAGGAGCGTCAGGAGCGCTGCCGCATTGTCGAGCAAGAGCTGCTCAACTCCCGCCAGAAGCTGGAGCGGGACTGCGCCAAGGCCCGTCTTTATCAGGACCTGCGCCAGCGGTTGCAATCGGGCCGTGAACAGGAGCAGGTGCTGGCCTGGGAGGAGGCCGCTCGTCAACGGCAACGGCTGCAGGAGCAGGCCGCCGTCCTGGTGGAGAAGCAACGGCTGGAGGAGCAAGCCATCAGCGCCGGCCAGGGGGTTCTCGATCGGTCCGCAGCCGAACTGGAGGCCCTGCAGGCGGAGGTCAAGGCTTTGGGCGAAGACCAGCTGCTTGCGGTGCAATCAGACCTGGCCGGCCTTGAGGCCAGTGGCCGCGAATTGGGCCGCCAAGGCGACAAACATCGCCAGGAGGCCGAAGCCCTGCAGGAACAGCGGCAGAAATTGGCTGCACGGCAAGGGGACCTGCGCCGTCAGGGCCAGGAACTGGCCAGCGCCGGCGGCGATGACGCCCTGGCTGTTGCTGAGCAGGCCTGCCGGGACGGCGAGGCCGCCGTCGAGCTTTCAAGGCGGCGGCTGGGGGAAGTGGCCGGCCGCTCCGGCAGCTGGATGGACGAGCAGCGGCACCGCAGTGAGGAGCGCCGCAGCCTGCGGGAACGCCTCACCCCCCTGGAGGCGGAACGGCAACAGCGGCAGGAGCGCTGCCGTCAGGCTGCCGAACGGCTGGCGGAGCTGGAGGCCGAGCGGCGGGCTGAGGGCAGTGGCCACGAGGAGCTGGAAGCTCAGCTGGTGGTCCAAGCAAGCGAAGCCCTGGCCCTGCAGCAGGAATTGGAACGGGAGCAAACCGCCCTGCAGGAGCTGGTGGAAGCCCTCGCCCTGCAACAGCGCACCCGCCAGCGGCTGGAGCAGGAGCAGACAGAACTGGAGCGGGAGATCGCTCGGCTGGATAGCCGCCGCGAAACCCTGCAGGAAAGCCGGGGCACCGGTGCCTTGCGGGTGCTGTTGGAATCGGGGCTTGAGGGAATCCACGGGCCAGTGGCCCAGCTGGGGGAGGTGCAGGAACGGCACCGCATTGCCCTGGAGGTGGCCGCCGGGGCCCGCCTGGCCCAAGTGGTGGTGGAGGACGACGCCATCGCCGCCCGGGCCATCGACTTGCTCAAAAGCCGCCGCGCCGGCCGCCTCACCTTTCTGCCCCTCAATCGCATCCGCGGCGGTGGCGGTGGCGGGGGGAGTGGCGGTGGCGGTGGCGCGGCCCTGCAGCGCGGTTCGGCGCCGGGCGGCGCCCCTGGTTCCCTCGGTAGCGGCCTGATCGGGCGGGCGGTGGATCTGGTGCGTCACGAGCCCGTCTACGACGAGGTTTTCCGCTACGTCTTCGGCGACACCTTGGTGTTTGCCAGCCTGGAGCAGGCACGCCGCGAACTGGGACGCTGCCGGGCCGTGACCCTGGAGGGGGAGCTGCTCGAAAAGAGCGGCGCCATGACCGGCGGCAGCCTCCAGGTTCGCTCTGGTCAGCTGGGTTTCGGCAGCAGTCAGGAGGGGGATGAGGCCGAACCGCTGCGGCGCCGCTTGCTGGAGCTGGGCGAAAGCCTGCTGGCCTGCCGCCGCCGCGAGGGCGATCTCGGCCGGCAACTGGAAGAACGGCGGCCCGCCCTGCAGGGGCGCCAACAGCGCCGGGCTGCCCTGGAGGCCGAACGGGGCGCGGCCCGCCGGGCCCTCGAACCCTTGCTGCAGCGCGGCCGCCAGTTGCAGGAACGGCACCAGTCCCTCCAGGCCACCCATAAGCAGGACAGCCAAAGGCTGGCGGAGCTTGAGGCGGCCCTCCAGCCGCTGCAGGCGGCGCTGCAGGCGTTGGAGGCGGCCGAGGCCAGCGCCAGCGGCAAAGCCGACGCTGGCCACTGGCAGGCCCTGCAGCAGGACCTGGAATCCGCCGACCACAACCTCAGTGAGGCGCGCCAACGGCGCGATGCCCTGCTGGCCGAGCGGCGCGAGCGGGCCCTGGCCAGCGAACGCCTTTCCAGCCAACTGGAGGCCCTGGGCCAGGAGGAGCGGCGGCTGGCAGAAGCCATCACGGCGTTGATGGCGGAACGGCAGGCCTGGCGCGAGCGCCAGCAGGCCGAGCAAGAACGGCGGGCCAGCCTGGAGTTACGCCAGAGCGAGTTGACCACCCGCTTCGGCGAACGCCGCCGGGCCCGGGATAGCGCCGAAGCCCAGCTGGCTGGCGCCCGCCAGGCGTTGCAGCAGCACCAATGGCAACGGCAACGGCTGGCCGAAGAGCAGCAGTCCTTAAGCGAGGCACAGCGGGCCCAGGGTCTGCGGCTCGAGCAGATGGCCCGGGAGCTGCCCGATCCGGCGCCGGAGGTTCCCGCAGAGCTGCGTCAGGCGGGACTGGAGGCCCTGCAGGCCGAACTCCGGTCCCTGGCCCTGCGCCTGCAATCCCTCGAACCCGTCAACATGCTGGCCCTCGAAGAATTGGAGCAGCTGGAAACCCGCCTGGCCGAACTGGCCGAACGGCTGGCGGTGCTGAGCCACGAACGGGAAGAACTGTTGTTGCGCATCGAAACGGTGGCCACCCTGCGCCAGGAGGCCTTCCTGGAGGCCTTCAACGCCGTCGATGGCCACTTCCGCACCATCTTTGCCGGACTATCTGATGGCGAAGGTCAGCTCCAGCTCGAAAACCCCGACGACCCCCTGGAGGGGGGGCTCACCCTGGTGGCCCATCCGAAGGGCAAGACCGTGCGCCGCCTGGCCGCCATGTCCGGCGGCGAGAAGTCCCTGACCGCCCTGAGTTTCCTGTTCGCCCTGCAGCGCTTTCGGCCCTCGCCCTTCTATGCCCTCGATGAAGTTGATAGCTTTTTGGACGGGGTCAACGTGGAGCGGTTGGCGGCCCTGATTGCGGCCCAGGCCGATGCGGCCCAGTTCCTGGTGGTTAGCCATCGGCGCCCGATGATCGCCGCCGCCACTCGCACGATTGGCGTCACCCAGGCCCGCGGCGCCCACACCCAGGTGGTCGGTTTGCCGCCGGCGGCCTGAGCTGGCGGTGTAAGTCACAATGGGCCGACTGGGCCCCGGACTTGACTTCCTCCATCCCCCCTGCCAACGATTCCACCGCTGCCGCCCCCAGCGATCGCCTCTGGCTGCGCTCCGAGCTGATGGGCACCCAGGTGATCACCCGCGACACCGGGCGTCGCCTGGGGGTGGTGGGAGAGGTGGTAGTGGATATCGATCGGCGCGAGGTGGTCGCCTTGGGGTTGCGCGACAACCCCCTCACCCGCTTCCTGCCGGGCCTGCCCCGTTGGATGCCCCTGGATCGCATCCGCCAGGTGGGCGATGTGATTCTTGTGGATTCGGCCGATTCCCTCAACGAAAGCTTTGACTCTGAGCGCTATAGCAAGGTGATCAATTGCCAGGTGATCACCGAATCGGGGGCGGTTCTGGGCCGGGTATTGGGGTTCAGTTTCGACATCGAAACGGGCGAATTGACCACCCTGGTGCTGGGGGCCCTGGGGGTGCCCCTGTTGGGGGAAGGGGTGCTGAGCACCTGGGAGCTGGCGGTCGAGGAGGTGGTCAGCAGCGGCACCGACCGAATCATTGTCTATGAGGGTGCTGAAGAGAAGCTGAAGCAACTGGGCACAGGCCTGCTGGAGAAACTGGGCATCGGCGGCTCCGGATGGGAGCAGGAAGAGCGGGAACGCTTTCGCGGTGCGGCGGTGCCGGCCGAAAACCAGTTGGCTCCTGGGCAAGCGACGGCGGCCGAGCAGCGCCGCATCCAACCGGCCCGCAGCCGCGCCTTCGAACCGGAGGCCGAGATGCAGTACGTCGAGTTGGAGGAGCGGCGTGAGCGCGAACCCTTGCGTCAGCGCCGCTACCTGGACGAAGACAATGGGCCTCGGCAGGAGCGCTACCGGGATTCCGAATCCAGTTATAGGGATCTGGATTCCGAACCCGCCCCTCGCTACCGCGATCGCGATCTGGAACTGGATCGGGATCGGGATCTGGGTCAGGATCGCTATGAAGAACGAGAGCGCAGTGGCGATCGCGATCGCCAGGCCCCACCCCGCTACCGGGACCCGGAACCGGAGCCATGGCGAAGACGCGATGGCGACGAAGACCCGCTCGAAAACGAAACCGAGCAATCCGGTGGTCGCCGGCCCCTGGAGGCAGGACCGCTGCAGCCGGCCAAAAACCGGCCCCTCTCCTATGGCCCCCCCAGCAGCCGCCCTAGGGACGAGGGGCCGGTGGATGTGGAAGCTGAGCCGCTGGATGACCCCTGGTGAACCGCTCAGCGGCACCTGTGTCAGGCTGAGCCCGCCGATTGGGGAAAGGGCCCTTGGGGCCTGACCATGATCAAAACCCTGTTCGTCTGTCATGAGGGTCAGAGGACTGGGGCGCCCCTGTTGCTGCTTTGGCTGATCCGTTGGTTGAAGAGCCATACATCGATCCAGCCGGTGGTAGCGCTGATGCGGGATGGTCCCCTCAAATCTGAGTTCAGCGCCCTCTGTCCCACCCACACCTTCGAACGGCCGGGGTTGGAGCGTTGGCATCGGCGCTTGCGGCGCAAGTTTCTACCGGGCCCGCCGTTGGATCCGGACGCCTGGCTGGCGGCGCTGGTGGCCCAGGAACAACCCGATTGCCTATATCTCAACACCTTGGTGCTGGGTGGACTGCTGGGCCCGGTAGCCATTAATCCACAGCGGATGCGAGTGATCAGCCACGCTCACGAGCTGGAAATAGGCCTACAGCTATCCAGCACCCGTAGTGATGTCGAACGCCAACTGGCCGCATCTGACTTGGTGATCGCCTGCGCTGGCGGGGTCCGGGACAACCTGATCAATAATTATCAATTGCCCCCTGAACGATGTACCCTTATCACTGAGTACATTCCCTATACCGAACCCCAGCAACTACTCGAACTTCGCTGTAAGGACAACCAGTCCCAGGCGGTGATTGAAACCCTGCAGCAGCACCGCACTGCCGGCGAGTTTATCTTTGGCATGGCCGGTTCCGCCATCGATCGCAAGGGCTTCGATCTGTTTCCGCTGTTGCTGCAGGCCTGCGAACGCCGGTTTGGTTCGGTGCCCTTCCGGGGTGTTTGGGTAGGCTGCGGCCCCGGATCCCTGTCCCATACCAAGGCAGAGCGGGATCTGAATTTACTGGGCTTAAGGCACCGCGCCCTGCTGCTGCCGGGGGTATCCTGTGGGGCGGCAGCCCTGCGGCAGCTAAATGTGCTGGCCCTGCTATCGCGGGAAGACCCCTATCCGGTGGTGGCGCTGGAGGCGGGCGCGATGGGCATTCCCACGGTGTGCTTTCGCCATTCAGGGGGCATCGCCGAACTGGCCGAAGCGGGCTGCGGGGTAGCAGTCGACTATCTCGATCTTGATGCCTTCGCCGCGGCCCTTTATCGCCTGCAGCAGGACCAAGCCGAACGGCAGCGCCTGGGAGAGGCATTTCGCAGCCGTGTCTTTGCCTCTAACACGGTGGCCACCCAGGGCCCCAGGATTGCCGCCTTGATCGAAGGGCGCTGAGAGCGGGCCCTAGGGGGGCGAGGTACCGGGGGCCTGGTGGGGAAGGTCCCGATTCAGGCCTTGGGCTGGAAATCGAGGGAAGCGGAATTGACGCAATAGCGCTGGCCAGTGGGCCGCGGGCCATCGTTGAAGACATGGCCGAGGTGGGCGTTACAGCGGGCGCAGCGGATCTCGCTGCGGACCATGCCGTGGCTGCTGTCGGTGTGCACCGTGATCGCTTCGGGGTTGACACCCTCCCAGAAACTGGGCCAGCCCGTGCCGGAATCAAATTTAGTGTCCGAGGCGAAAAGGTCTGCACCACAACAGATGCACGCATAGGTGCCCCGGCCCTTGTGGTTCCAATAGGTGCCCGAAAAGGCCCGTTCGGTGCCGCCTTGGCGGGCGACGCGGTATTGCTCGGGGGTGAGGCGCTCGCGCCACTGGGCATCATCCAGGCTTGACTGGCGCTCGTTGGGAGGGAGGTCAGCGCAGCTCAGGGGTTCGGCCATCGAACGTCCGCAAGGTTTTCAGGATCCAAGGGCTAGGTTAGGGGCCCTTGGCACCAAAGGGTCCGCCGGGGAAAACCCGCCTTGGATGGCGCGGATGTCGCCAGCGATGGCTACCTGAGCGGCCATTGTGAGCAGTGGAACCCCGCGTTTCCCCCGTGCCACCGCCCCTCGGCCGCCGTCAGCTGCTCACCCTCTCGGGCCTTGCCCTGGGGGCCGGGATCTGGCAGGTCTGCCGGCCGGCCCCATCCCGGGCGGCCACCGGCCTGGCGGCCCCGCCCCGCGGCGGCACCCGCCTGGTGCTGATCAGCGACCTCAACGGCGCCTACGGCTCCACCACCTACATCGCCGAGGTGCACCGGGGCGTGGCCCTGATCCCGCCGCTGCGGCCCGACCTGGTGATCTGCGCCGGCGACATGGTGGCGGGCCAGAAGGCGGGGCTGGGCCGCCAACGGCTGGCGGCCATGTGGGCGGGCTTCGATCGCAGCGTGCTCGGGCCGCTGCGGAACGCCGGCCTGCCGTTCGCGCCGGCCATAGGCAACCACGATGCTTCCGGCGCCAGCGCCGCCGGCCGCTTTCTCTTCGACGACGACCGCGCCGAGGCGGCCCGCTTCTGGCTCCCTCGCCGCGACACCCTCGGGCTCAACTTCATCGACAGCGGCGGCTTCCCCTTCCACTACGCCATCCGCCAGCAGGACGTCTTCGTGCTGGTGTGGGATGCCTCCACCGCCACGGTGCCGGCCGGGCAACTGCGCTGGGCCGAGCGGGTTCTGTCGGACCCCGTCGCCCGCTCCGCCAGCCGGCGCCTGGTGGTGGGCCACCTGCCGCTGCGGGCCGTGAGCCAGGGCCGCGACCGCCCCGGCGAGGTGTTGGCGCGGCCGGGAGACCTGCAGCAGCTGCTGGAACGCCATCGGGTGGAGGCCTACGTGAGCGGCCATCAGCACGCCTTATTCACCGCCCGTTTGGGCCAGCTGGATCTGTTCCACCTCGGGGCCATGGGCAGCGGCCCCCGCCGGCTGCTGGGAAGCACCACTCAGCCGATCCAGACCCTCACCGTGCTGGATCTGGTCGGCAGCCCCCCCCGCCTGGTGGACACCAGCTTCGATCTCAAGACGCTGCAGCGCATCGACCCCAACCGGCTGCCCCGCTCACTCCGCGATGCCGCCGGCCGGGTGCTGCCCAGGCGGCCCGAAGCCTGAGGCGGCAGGGCCGGCGCCATGAAGTTGCCGCAAGGCAGATCGGTAAAAATGGACGTAAATTGGACGTAATTCAGTAAAATGGCTTCAGCTAGGTCTGGCGCCGATGCACATTGCCGTCACTGGTGCCTCTGGCAAGACCGGCTCAAGGGTTGTGGAGGAGGCCCTGGCCCGGGGCTGGGCGGTAAAAGCAATTTTAAGGCCCAATTCCAATCCGCCCGAGCGGTTGGCGGGGGCGGACTTGGTGCGCCTGGAGCTCTCGGATGGGCCTGCCTTGAGCCAAGCCCTGCAGGGCTGCGACGCCTTGGTGATCGCCACGGGGGCCAGGCCCTCCCCCGATCTCTTCGGCCCCCTCAAGGTGGACGCCCTGGCGATCCGCTCCCAGATCGAGGCCTGCCGCGCTGCCGCGCTGCCGGGGTGCCTCGGGTGCTGCTGGTGAGCTCGTTGTGCAGCGGGCGTTTTTGGCATCCGCTCAATCTGTTTTGGTTGGTCCTCACCTGGAAAGGGGTGGGCGAACGCTGGCTGGCGGCAAGTGGCCTGCAGTGGACGGTGGTGCGACCCGGCGGATTGAAGGAGAGCGAAGCGGACCTGGAGGCCGAGGGCATTCGCTACAGCGGCGCGGACCAACAGGAAAGCGGCAGCATCCCCCGCCGCCTGGTGGCCCGAGTTTGCCTAGAGGCCCTGGAAACCCCCGCCGCTAGCGGCCGCATCATTGAAATCACCAGTGCTCCCGGCCTACCCCAACAGGATCTCGAGCGTTGGTTGGCGACGGCAGCCTGAAGCGCCCTCCGAATTCTTCGCTGGCCTGGTCCAGCAGATCCAGCGCCTCCGCCTCGGTGGCGGCGCCCATCAAGCGCTGACGCAGCTGGGCGGCACCGCCAAAACCCTGGCAGGTCCAGCCCATGTGTTTGCGGGCGATCAGCAACCCTTGATCACCCCGTTGGGCCACCAGGGCGCGCAGGTGCTCGCGGGCCAAGGCGAGGCGTTCGGCGGGCCCCGGCAGGGGCGGCAAGGCCTGGCCCCGGAGGGCCCGGTCGATGCGGCCCACCAGCCAGGGGGCCCCCATGGTGGCCCGGCCCACCATCACCCCATCGGCCCCGGTCTGGGCCAGGCAGTCCAGGGCCTCCTCCGGACCGGTGATGTCCCC
>CANGZM010000025.1 GCA_947458155.1 Synechococcaceae cyanobacterium
GCCTCCTCTCCAAACCAGCAAGATCCCGGAAGTTATCGGAACGGTTCTGCAGCTCCTGATAGGTACCAAAGGCCTTGACTCGCCCGGCCTCAAAGTCATAAATACGATCACAGCGCATCACCGTGGAAAGTCGGTGGGCGATCACCACTGTGGTGCAGCGTCTGCCGATCACATCAAGGGCTTCAATAATGTCACTCTCAGTACGGTTATCCAGGGCACTAGTAGCCTCATCAAGTAATAAAAATCTAGCATGGCGATAAAAGGAACGGGCCAAGGCCAGGCGCTGCCGTTGTCCGCCGGAGAGCTGTAAACCATTTTCGCCAATCGGGGTATGCAATCCATAGGGCAACTCACTGACGAACTCGTCGAGTTGGGCCGCTTCTAGAGCCTCCCAAACCGCCCGCTGATCAATCAATTCCACATCTTTACCAAAAGCGACATTTTCAAGCACGCTGGCGTCGAGCAGATTGATGAATTGGGGCACCTGGGAGCAGGAAGCCTGCCAGGCGGGAATGTCGTTATTAGATACGGCAATGCCATCGAGATTGAGGTGCCCCTTACCCGGTTGCAACAGGGCCAGAAGAATCTGGGCCGTCGTGGTCTTGCCGCTACCGGTGGCCCCGACAAAAGCCACCCTCGAACCCACGGGAATGGTTAGATCGACGCCCCGCAGCACCCAATCAGACGACCCCGGATAGGCATACCAAACATCCTCCAAAGCGATGCTACGGGAAGGAAACACGCCGGCCGGACTGGGCACACCGGGGTCGCCAAGCACGGGTAGACCCGCCGGCAAGCTCAGGTACTCCAGGGTGGAATCCATCACCGGCAGACCGCCCCGCAATTGGGTGAGGGAAGCAAAGAAATCCTGCAGGGGCGGGGTAAGACGCAGGGCCGCCACCGAGAGTGAGGCCATGAAGGGCAGCATCGACAGCATGTCGGAGCGGTCCCCACGCAAGAGTGGCGGGACGGCGCCCAACAGGAAAATCAGGGTGATACCCAGCGGCTCAATCAGCATGCGCGGGATGATCGGCAAGATCTCCGCCACCCAGGCGTGACCCTTGGCCCGTTCACCCGTATTGACAAAGGCCCGGCGGAAGTGATCTTCGGAGGCGGTCAGCTTGATGTCCCTAATCGAACCCAAGGATTCAAATAAGATGTGGGCCGTCATGGACTCCAGCCTGATTTTTTGCCTAGAATTATGACGTAAATAGGGGGTTATGGATTGGGAAAGAAGCACGTAGGCGCCCAGCAAACAGCCAATTAGGATCAAGGCAGGACCGCGGCCAATAACCAGGATCCCGATGGAAAGCATGACAATCGAGAAGATGCTTCCCACCATCTTGAGCAGGGGATTAACAACGGAATTCGAGGTTTTCTTGATATGGCTCAGCATCATTGTTGACAACTTAGCCGTACTTTTTGAAAGGTGATATTCGTAGCCTTGCGCTAACACATTGGCATGGATGCGATTCGAGAGATCAATCCAAACCCTGGCGGTCAAACGCTGCTGAAAAAACTGTAATCCAAGCTTACTAAACGAGGCTAGCCATGCTAAGACAACAAACAAAGATATCAGCCATAGACTCTGATCAAATTGGTTGCCGCCAAAGACCTTGATGCCAGGCAAACGGTCCTCTAATTTGTGCCCCACCAGGGCTCCCATCAAACGGGCGATAACAGCCACTGAAATAAGATCAAGCAATCCAGGTATAATTGATACTGGCACCAACCAGCGGAGCTGTCGCAGGCGTTGCGGCGGCAGAAAGGTCATCAGGGCACGCAGCTGCTGATAGGTTTTACTCCTGCCGAGCAACTTCACACCCTGGAGGACTGAACATACCTTTACGTTATGGGGTGGCCGTTACCGTTCCCGCCGAAATCAGCCAGCCCCGTTACCGCCCCAGTCGCGCCACAGCTCCAAAACGAGTGCCTCAGGATCGGCCCGGCAAGCGCCGCAGCAACCGCTGGGCCCATTGATCAGCCCGCAGCTGCCACACAGAAGGGCTGGCCAGGGGTGCCGCTCCGGCCTGCAGTCGATCCCAATGCTGATCGATCGCCGCGAGGGCGAGACGCCAACGTTCCAGCAAGGTTTCCTCCACGCAGCCAGCCAAGAGGGTCTCCAGCCTCTCCGCTGCCGGCCGCCATGCCGCCGGGTCGGCCACGGCAGCACGGATCCTTTGCAGGTCGTTCTCCATGGTGCCGCAGCCAATCTGATGACCAAGCAACCCGGGATCGAGGCTGTCGGCCAGGGCGTGATTGAAACTGCTGAACACCACGCAGCCACAGGCGAGGGCTTCGATCGGTGGCAGACCGAAGCCCTCACTCACCCCCGTACCCCGCCAATAATCGGCTGAGTCATAGAGCACCACAGTGGTGTCATTGAACAGATCCACCAGGTCCTCCACCCAGCCGCGCTGCCGCTCCACCCGCAGCCCGGCAGCCAGCAAGGCCGGCACCAGCTGATCGATCACATAGCGACTGTTCTTGCGTTCCTGCACCAGCACATCAATGCGCCTTCGCCGCTGCTGGCCCTCGCTCGTCAACAGAGGCTGGCGATCGCCCCGCTCCAGCCAGCGAGTTTGGAGGGCATTGGGCACTAAAAAGAGGGGATGGCGCGGCGCCCGATCCCCCCAGTAGCCCAAGGTGTTGCGACTCACGGCCAAAATGGGCACCCCGGCCGGCAGGTCGAAGCCGTAACCACTGCTGTGGGCGTGATAGGCCACAGGGCGGCCGGCCAAGCGGCGCAGCATCGACGGCACGTCAAAGCCCCAACTGACGATCCAGAGGGCAGGGCCGGGGCGGGGCTCCCGCCGCAAGAGATCGTCTAAAAAAAGGTGGTCGGGCTCCCGCTGCCGATAGGTCACCAGCTCGGCATGGCGCAAACGGGCCGTCAGCCGTTGGGTCTGCATCTCCACAAGCAACCCGCCGCAGCGGTAGCGGCCCGTGGTGCCAGGAACCAAAAAACGTAGGGGACGCACACCAGAGTCGCAAGCGATACGCGACTCTGGCGCAAGTCAACCCAGGGGGACAGCCTCAGGCCACGACGGCTTCGGTGCTGCCCAGCCGCTGACGGCGGGTCAAGAAACCAAAAAGCACCTTGCCGATGGCGGCCACGAGGTTGCCCTCCAACTCCTGGAACATCTTCATGTTGCAGTGGAAGGCCTGGTTAGCTTCCGCCACGATGCGATCGGCGGTGGACTGGTCGATCGGCAGATTATCGAGCACGGCGCGGTAATTGGTCTTGAAGCCCTTCTCGTCCGGGATGGCGTCGAATTCGTAGAAACGCAGGCCGTCGTGCTCACCCAAGTTCATGGCCTTCTGGGCGATGTTCTTAAGGATCTGGCCACCGGAAAGATCGCCGATGTAGCGGGTGTAGTGGTGTCCCACCAGTAGCTCGGGAGATTCCTTAGCCACGCGGCGCAGGCGGGCCACATACTCCTGGGCTCCGGGGGTGGCCTTGATCTGGTGGCGCCAATCGGCACCAAAATAGAAGGCGAGATCCTGCTCCAGGGATTCGCGCCGGTTGAGGGAGGCAAAGTTGATCTGCCCGACCACGGGATGGTCAGCGAGTCGGCCGATCTCCTCCTCCATGGCGCTATAAACGAACCAGAGGTCGGCCACCAGGGTGCGATAACTGGCCTTATCGACCACACCTTTAAGGAAGCAGCTCACAAAACCGGTGTTCTCGGCCATGGTATGGGCCTTCTTCGTTCCCTCACGGAGCTGGGAAGCCAGGGCGACAGACATCTTCGGCGGGGCGCTTAAAACGCAACAGGAGCATTCCTACCAAAGTAGGTGTGGCGCTCCGACCCTGACGCCAAGGTTGCGAAGGGTTACGGCGCCAGGCGGGGGCCGACCAGGGGCCCCCGCCTGGCCTTCTGGCCTGGCTTCAAGAAGCGATGTCGTCCTCACCGAAGTGGGATGTCGCTCCGGTACCAAACAACACGAACAGCTCACGGGCCAGCCCCTGCAGGCTGGCCACCACTTCTGGCTTGGGCAGATGGGAGCCGGAGGGTTGCCAGTCGCCCAGGGTGGTGAAGCGCCAGCGTTCGGCTTCGTAGGTGAGGCCCCGGATCAGCACGCCCAATAGGCGGGGGCGACCGGCCGCAGCACCCTGGGGCGAGCGTTCCAGGCGCAGCTGCACCAATAGGGAACGGCATTGGAGCCGGGGGCTCCAACCGGGGAAATGCAGCGAAAAATCGAGGTTGTCCCGAGCGTCGAAACGGCGGGTTTCAGGATCATCGCGCCAAGGAGTCAGGTTGGCCCGGGCATCGGGGAAGGCGTCTTGAAACAGGAAAACGGCGGCGGCAATGGCCTGGGCCAGCTCCGCACTATGGGCCTGATCCGCTGCGTTCATAAGAACCATCCTGCAGAAAAAACCCCACCCATGGAGAGCTTGGTTGCGGCAACCGCACCGAGGCTGCCAGAAGCAATAGCAAACACATCTATCTGCCCCCTTGCTGATCCCTGCAAACCTTCCGCGCCCGTCCGCAGACATAGGCTCTGCCGACTGTGTCTGCGTCCAGCCACGCCATGGCCACCTACGAGAAGCTCACCCCCCCCATAAGCGGCAGCGCAATTCGCTTCGAGAACGGCCAGCCGGTGGTGCCCAGCGACCCGATCATCCCCTTCATCCGCGGCGACGGCACCGGTGTGGACATCTGGCCGGCCACCCAGCGGGTGCTGGATGCGGCCGTCGCCCAGGCCTACGGCGGCGAACGCCACATTGAATGGTTCAAGGTTTATGCCGGTGACGAAGCCTGCGAGCTTTACGGCACCTATCAATACCTGCCCCAGGACACCCTCACGGCGATCGAGACCTACGGGGTCGCCATCAAGGGTCCTCTGACAACGCCGGTGGGCGGGGGCATCCGCTCCCTCAACGTGGCGCTGCGGCAGATTTTTGATCTGTACTGCTGCGTGCGCCCTTGCCGCTACTACGCGGGCACCCCGAGCCCCCATAAGCGGCCCCAGGATCTGGACGTGGTTGTCTACCGCGAAAACACGGAAGATATTTATATGGGTATTGAATGGGAAGCGAGTGATCCGGTCTGCATCGAACTAATCCGCCATCTCAACGATGAGGTGATTCCCGCCAACGGCAAGTTAGGCCAGCGCCGCATCCCGGCGGGATCCGGTATCGGCATCAAGCCAGTGAGCAAAAACGGCAGCCAGCGCCACATCCGTAAGGCGATTCAGCACGCCCTCAAATTGGAGGGAGACAAGCGCCACGTGACCCTGGTGCACAAGGGAAACATCATGAAATTCACAGAGGGGGCTTTCCGGGACTGGGGTTATGAGCTAGCCACGACGGAATTTCGCGATCTGTGTGTAACGGAACGGGAAAGCTGGATTCTCGACAACGTGGATCAGGACCCGGGGCTCAGCATCGAAGCCAATGCCCGTTTGGTAGATCCCGGTTTCGATGCCCTCACCCCCGAGAAACAGGCTGCGGTCTGCGACGAAGTGCGGGGCGTTCTGGAGGCCATTGGCCCCAGCCATGGCCAGGGCCAATGGAAACAGAAGGTGATGGTGGATGACCGCATCGCCGACAGTATCTTCCAGCAAATTCAAACCCGACCAGCCGATTACTCCGTGCTCGCCACCCTCAACCTCAACGGCGACTACATCTCCGATGCCGCCGCCGCCGTGGTTGGCGGTCTGGGAATGGCCCCCGGTGCCAACATCGGCGACAAGGCAGCCATCTTCGAAGCCACCCACGGCACGGCCCCCAAGCACGCAGGCCTCGATCGCATCAACCCCGGCTCGGTGATCCTCTCGGGCGTGATGATGCTCGAATACCTGGGCTGGCAGGAGGCGGCGGACCTGATCACCCAAGGCATCAGTGCCGCCATTGCCCATGGCGAGGTCACCTACGACTTGGCCCGCATGATGGAGCCGCGGGTTGAACCATTGAGCTGCTCGGGGTTTGCCGAGGCCGTGGTGCGCCGGTTTGGGGATTGAGCCGAGAAAACCGGCCACTGCCGATATGCTGCCGCCGTTGCCTCCCTTGAGAATGTCCTCTGCTGTGCTCGTGGTCGGTGCTGGCTTTGCTGGCGCCGTCGTGGCCCGCGAGCTGGCGGAGGCGGGTCTCAGCGTAAGGGTGATCGACCGACGGCCCCACATCGGTGGCAACGCCTTTGATGCCCTCAATGACCACGGCGAACGCCTCCACGTTTATGGCCCCCACCTCCTCCATGGCGAGGCCGATTCGGTGGCGATTCGTTGGTTGAGTCGCTTCACCGAATGGGTGCCCTATGAGCATCGGGTGCGGGCGGTCCTGGCCGACGGACGCACCACCCCCCTGCCGGTGAATCGCACCACCCTCGAAGATGTCTTCGGCGTGGAACTCGCCACGGAGGCCGCGGCCAAGGAGCTGCTGGCCAGCGAGGTCGTGGCCGGCACGCCCAGCAACACCGACGAGTTTTTCCTGGCCAATGTGGGGCCGCGCCTCGCCGACATCTTCTTTCGCCCCTACACCCGCAAGATGTGGGGGGTCCCCCCCACCGAACTCGAAGCCGCCGTTGGGGCCCGGCTGCCGGTGCGCTGGAACCGGGACGATCGCTACTTCACCGATTCCTTCCAGGCGATGCCCAGGGATGGTTTCACGGCCATGTTTGAACGCATTCTCGACCACCCCCTGATCTCGGTGAGCTTGGGCCAGGCCTATGGACCCCATCTGGATGCCGACGTTTCCCATACCTTCTTGAGCCTGCCCATCGATGAATACTTCGAGTTCCGTTTCGGTCGCCTGCCCTATCGCTCGATCCGCTTTGAAACCAGCAGCATCAGTGCCGACCAGCCAGCAACGGTGATCAACTACACCGACACGGGCACCTACACCCGCTGTACCCAGTGGGACCTGATCCCCAATTCTGGCCGTCGCCAGGATGGCCAACACACCGTCACCCGGGAAATTCCCTGCGACGCCGCCGACAACAACAACGAGTGCTACTACCCGGTGCGCAACCGCCAAACCCTGGCCCGCTACGAGCAATACGAAGCCCTGGCGGCGACCGAACCGAACAAAACCTTCATTGGTCGTTGCGGCCTGTTTCGCTACCTCGACATGGTGCCCTGCGTCAACATCCACCTGCGCCTGGCCGCCACCTTCCTGGGCCAGGTCCAGGCCCAGGCCGTGGCCTGAACACCCCTGACGCCCCCGGGGGAGCCAAACTGACCACCATGACCACCCTTCCCGCAGCGGCCAGCGCCCCCCCCTCCAGCAGCGTCCTTTCCAGCGCCCCCTTCAGCGCCACCGACGCCTGTGTGCACTGCGGCTTCTGCCTGCCGACCTGCGCCAGCTATCGGGTGCTGGCCACGGAGATGGATTCCCCCCGCGGCCGCATCCATGCCCTCAAGGCGATCGCCGCCGGTGAGCTGCAACTGGATGCGACGGTTGCCAGCCATTTCGACTCCTGCCTGGGCTGCTTCGCCTGCGTGACGGCCTGTCCCTCCGGCGTCCGCTACGACCAGCTGATCGAAGCCACCCGGCCCCAGCTGAATGCGCCGGAGCTGCGCAGCCCCGCCCAGCGCTCCTTTCGCAAGCTGCTCTTTGCCCTGTTGCCCTACCCGAAGCGACTGCGGGCCCTGCTCACCCCCCTGCGGGCCTACGCCGGCACCCCCCTGCAGGCCTTCGCCCGCCGGCGGGGCTGGACGGGTCTGCTGGGGCCCCAGCTGGAGGCGATGGAGCGGCTGCTGCCGCCGCTGGCCCCTGAGGCCTTCCGGGATCGCTGGCCCTTAGTGGTGCCGGCCCAGGGTCCACGCCGTTATCGGGTGGGTCTGGTGCTGGGCTGTGTGCAGCGCCTCTTTGATCCCGCCGTCAATAGCGCCGCCATCAACGTGCTGAGCGCCAACGGCATTGAGGTGGTGATTCCGCCGCACCAGGGATGCTGCGGCGCCGTCACCCACCACCAGGGCGAACTGGCCCAGACCCGGGAGCTGGCAACGGCGCTCATCGATAGTTTTGAACTGGTGGTGGGGGAGGGCCGAGCGGCGGGCCCCGAACCCCTCGATGCCGTCCTGGTGGCGGCCTCCGGCTGTGGCCACACCCTCAAGCACTACGACAGCCTTCTGGCTGAAGAACCCGCCTGGATGCAACGGGGGGCCGCCTTTGCCGGCCAGGTGGCAGACATCCAGGAATTTCTGGTGCGCGTCGGTCTCAGTGCCGATTTCCAGGCGGCCCTCAAGCCCCTGCGCCACGACGATGGCAGCGCCGCCACCGCCGAGCGCCCCTTGAATTTGGCTTACCACGATGCCTGCCACATGATCCACGGCCAGGGTTTGCGGGAGCAGCCCCGGGCCCTGCTGCGGCAGATCCCCCATGTGCGCCTGCGGGAAGCCGTCGAAGCCGGGGTCTGTTGCGGTAGCGCCGGCATCTACAACTTGGTGCAGCCCCTGGAGGCCGCCGAACTGGGGCGCATCAAGGCAGCCGACCTGAGCGCCACGGGCGCCGATTTGGCGGTCAGCGCCAACATCGGTTGCAGCCTGCAGATCCGCCAGCACATGGAAAGCCAGCCCCGGCCCATATCGGTGCGGCATCCGGTGCAGTTGCTGGAGCAAAGCTTCAGGGGGGGCTGAGCAGGCCCTCCATCCATTGCCAAGCCAGGTGCAGGGTGTCCGCCTGGCCGAGGTTGCCGGGAAAGGTGAGGATCGGCAGTGGCCCTGCCCCCGGCTCGGCGCCGACAGCGGCTGAACCGGCCGGGGCCAACACCAGGGACAGCCCCGGCAGCAACTGGCCCTGCAGCTCGACCGCAGCCAGCTGGAGGCCCTCGGCGAGCAGAACATGGCTGGTGATGCCCCCCTTGCTGATCAGGTACCCCAACTGGGGCGCCAGGGCCGCCGCCAACCGCGCCATGGTGGCGGCCAGCACCTGGCCCAGGGCCCGCCGCTCGGCGGCATGGCGGCAAAGCAACTCGCCGCGACTTGTGTACAGCACGGGCGTGCGACCGGAAGCCAGCACCGCCTGCAGTTGCTCCAGCCAGGCGGCCTCCAGGGAAGGCAGCAGCCGATCGGGCAGGGGTCCCTCCAGGAGGCGATGCACCTTGGCCACCGGCAACACCACGCCAACGCAGGCGGGATCCGCCAGCAGGTACTCCAACTGGGCATCGGCCAGGGGCACGTGGGAACCCACCAGCACCAGCCCCGGCAGGGGTCCGGCCGGGCCCCGCCGCCGCAGGCCCGCCAGCTCGGTGGGGGCCAGGGGCTGCGGGGGCAGGACGGCCAAAGGGCCCAATAGGGAAGCCGCCGATTGCAACAGCCAAGGACTCGGCCCCGGGGGCCCCGCCAGCGTCAGCTGCCGTATCGCCGTCCCCAAGGCCGTCAGCTGGCCGGGCCGTTCGGCATCCACGGCCACCACCACCTCGCCACCGAGGGCGGCGAGGCGGGCCTCCAGCCGCTGCAGGCCTGGTCCCCCACCCTGCTCCTGGGCCACGGCGGCGGCTTCCATCAGCTCCAGGTCGAGGCGCTGCACCTGGTCTGCGGCTACCCGGCCGCCGGTCTTCTCCTCCACCCACTGGGGCAGGAAGCTGCTGCGAAAACCAAACAGTCGATCGCGGCCAAAGGCGGTCTCGTGCACGGGGCGGCCGTCCAGCCGGTGCACACCGGCCACGGTGGTGCGCCCCCCCTCCAAGAAGGCGGGCACCAACAAGGTGGCCCCGAATGGTCCCAGCCCCTTGGCGATGGCCTCCACCTCCAAGGGAAAATGGCCCCGCAAGGTCGAATCCCCCCGGCTGACCAGCAGCCAATTGCGGCACACTCCCTGCTCCACGGCCGCGGCCAGCAACGGGGCCAGGGCCGCGGCAATCTGCCCCACCCGCTGCCGGGCCTCCGCAGGGGCAAGGGCCCTGGTGTTGGCAAGCACGAACATCAGCGGCGAAGGATGGCGCAGGGCCGCCGCCAACTGGGGCGCACCCCAATCCAGCAGCAGGGGACAACCGTGCACGGTCTGGGAGCCGGTGGGATCGTCATCAATCACGACGATCTTCAGGGGAATCGTCTCGGAACTGGAATCCATCGGTCCCAGCCTGCCGTGCCAAGGGCCTGCCGTGCCACTTGCCTCCCGTGGCGCGGTCCTCCCATGGCAGCATCACGGCCATGACTGCCCCCGAAATCCTCCAACCCCAAGCCACCGAGCTGGCCGCCCTCGTGCAAGCGCTGCATGCCGAGGCCCGTCCCTGGCTGCCCGCTGGCCAGGCCAGCCGCCTGGGCTGGGGCGCCGCCGTGACCCCTCCAGCCTGCACGGTGGTCAGCAGCAGGGCTCTGGGGCGCATCCTGGAGCACAACCCCGGCGACTTCACGATTCGAGTGGAGGCGGGGACGCCCCTGGAGACCGTGCAGCAGGCCCTAGGGGAGCAAGGCCAATGGCTGGCCGTCGATCGGCCCTGGGGCAGTGGGGCCCTGGGGGGCGGCAGCATCGGCGGCCTGGTGGCCCGGGGCCTCACGGGCGGCTACCGCCAGAAGTATCTGGGCATCCGCGACCAACTGATCGGCATCGGCTTGATGCGGGCCGATGGGGTCTCGGCCAAGGCGGGGGGTCAGGTGGTCAAAAATGTGGCGGGGTATGACCTGATGCGCCTCTTCACCGGCAGCTGGGGCTCCTTGGGCCTGATCACCGAAGTCACCCTGCGCACCATGCCCCTGCCGCCGCAGCGCAGCGGCCTGCTCGTTCAGGGCCCCATGAGCCAACTGACGCACCTGGGCGAGTGGCTCCTGGGCTCCAGCCTGACTCCCGAGCGGATCGACTGGTGGAGCCCGGCCCTGGCCGCCGCTGCGGGTCTGGCGCCCCTGCCCCTGTTGCTGCTGGGGCTGGCCAGCGTGGATGCCCTCAGCATGGCGGAACAGCAGGCCGCCATTGCCGCCCAAACGGCCCTGGCCTGCGAGGTCCTGACGTCCGCACGGCTGGGCGAGCTGCTAGCAGTGGCGGGGGGTGGTGAGGCCCCACCACCCGCCTGGCTGCTGCGCCTGGGGGTCAATCCCGCCCAGGCCCCCCTGCTGCTGGCAGCCCCGGAATTGCAGGGGATACCCTTGGACCTCGGGGCCGGCAGTGGCCTGGGGGTCGCCTGGGCAGGGGCCCCAACCGACCACTCCCCTAGCGCCCAACGGGGATTGAACCCAGACCAGGTTTCCAGCTTGCGGCAGCGATGCCTCGCACTTGGGGGCCATCTCACGGTTCTAAGCCAGCCCGAGGGCAGCCGCCTCAACGCCTGGGAGGACGCCCCCTCCCGCCCCCTGATCGAACGGATCAAAGAGCAATTCGATGGCCTAGGCCAATTGGCGCCCGGCCGGCTGCCGGGAGTGGCCCAGACCGCCGGCCATCCCCCCCGACCCCATGCCTAAAAGCCATGCCTGGGACCCATGCCTAGGACAGGCTGGCCAGCCAGGACCGCAGCGCAGCATTGACCGGTGCGGGCACCTCGTCGTGGGGACAGTGGCCAGCCTCCAGCAGCACCTCACTCGTGGCCGGCGGTGCATGCCTAAGGAAGCTGGCGCGCCGGCCGGGGGCATTGATCCAGGGGTCCCGCATACCCCAGATCAGCAATAGGGGGCAGGCGAGCTGGTTGAAAAGCTGGTCCAGGGGCTCGCCACTGGGGAGATCGAAAACGGTGCGAAACACGCCGAAAGCCCCCGCATCGCGAGAGGGCCGCAGGATCGACTCCACCAGAGCCTCATCCACATTGGTGCGATCTAGATAGACCCGCTCCAATGTGCGCCGGACCGTGGCCGGCCGCCGCAGGTTCTCAAACAGCAGGCGTTGCAGCGGAGGACTGCGAAACAAGGCCCCGCCGATGCTGCGGCGGGCAATGGCCCCCCAGCCGGTGGGCGGCCGCTGCTCGTCGGCAAAAGGACCGGCGGCATTGATCAGGGCCACCCCGGCGGCCTGTGGCCCCAAAGCGGCGCCGGCCGCCAGAGCCGCATAGCCACCGAGGGAGTTGCCAACCAGGACCGTCGGCCGGCCAATTTCAGTGCGGACGTAGGCCTCCAGTTGGTCACGCCACAGGGCCCCGCCGTAGGGGAGCCCTGCGGGCTTGGCACTACGGCCGAAACCCAACAGGTCGATGGCATGCACCTCATGGTGCTCAGAGAGCACGGGAATGTTGTGACGCCAGTGGTCCGTGGATGCCCCAAAACCATGCACCAGCAGCAGGGCGGGACCCTCGGGTTGCGGCGGTGATTGGCTGAGCCGATGCACGTGATGGCCAAGAAAACTCCAGGCACCGGTGGGAGTTTCCGTGGCAGCGGTGGCTTCGGCAGGGGTGATCTCGGCAGGGGTGGCTTCGGCAGAGGTCGCTTCGGCAGGGGTCAGGGATTGCTGCTCAGGAGAAAACGTGGACGGCATCGGCTGGGTTAGTGCCGCAGCCCCACAAGGGGCGGTACGGAAGGTGCTTGATGCTAGGGAGGCTGACGCGGCGGCAACCCCCGACCATGAGCTTGATTCCCGTGGCCCTGGCCTGGCCGATGCTTCTGCCCGGCATCGCCCTCTGGGCCCTGGCCCTCTACTGGCCCCTGAGCCTCAGCCTGGCCCCCCTGGAGCAAGGCCTGGCGAGCGGCCCGCTCAGTGACGCCAGCCAGCAAATCGTGCTGGCCCTTGTCAGCCTCAGCCTGGCCTTGGTGGCGGGATTGGCAATGGAGTTGGGCCTGGGATGGGCCCTTGGCCCCAGCTGGGCCTCCAGCCTGGGATTGGTGACGGCCCTGTGGGCCCTTTTCTGGGTGCTGACGGGAAGGACGCCCTGAATGCTCAGGCCTTCTGGGTATCGCGATCGGGCCCCACCAAAACGGCCCGCAGCAGCAGCGGGGCCAAGAAGGTGGTGCCAATAACCATCATCAGGATCGCCGCCTCCAGAGAGGGGGTTAACAGGCCCGCCTGGGAGCCGAGGCCAAGAAAAATCAAACCCACTTCGCCGCGAGGCAACATGCCCAGTCCCACCACCAGTCTGCGGGTGGGTTCGGCACTGAAATAGGTCCAACCGGAGGCCAGTTTGCCAGCAATCGCCACGGCCAGCAGAAAAGCGGCCACCACCAGCCCCTGACGGTTGGCGGGATCGAAGGGGTTCAGCACCGAAAGGTCCATGGCGGTGCCGATCAGCACGAAGAAAATGGTGGCAAAGAGGGCCACCAGGGGTTTGACCGTTTCTTGGATCGCTTCGGTGCGCTCGGATTGGCTCAGGATCAAACCGGCCGCAAAAGCGCCTAGAGCCGCCTCCAGCCCGATCGCCTGGGAGGCAAAACAACAGAGAATGAGCACCACGAAAGCGGCGACCACCACCTCACCCGGCGCCTTGAGCCAGTCGAGCAACTTGTCAAATAGGGGAGCGGCCCGCTGGCTGAGCCAGATCGCGGCAGCCACGAACAGCAGGGCCGCCAGAACCAACTTGAGAATGGGGGCGAGGCGCAGGGCATTGCCCGAAGCCAGAGACACCACAACGGCCAGGATGATGATGCCGAGAATGTCGTCGAGCACGGCGGCACCAATGACAATCTGCCCCTCCCGGGTTTTCAGGAAGCCCAATTCGCCGAATACGCTGGCAGTGATGCCGATGCTGGTGGCCGTCATCGCCGCCCCGGCAAAGACCGCGGCGATGGCGGGGAGATGGAACAAATAGTAGAGGCCAGCGCTGCCGGCCGCAAACGGCAACACCACCCCGGTCATGGCCACCGTGGCCGCCTGGGGACCCACCGCCACCAGTTCATCCAGTTCGCTCTCCAGACCAGTCAGAAACAGCAGGGCGTATAGACCAAGGGTGGACAACTGTTGGAGGCTGTCAAAGGAGCTCATATAGATCTCCCGCACCCGCTCCGTGGATACAGCGGCCAGTTGGCTCACGAGCTGCACGGGCCAGGCAGCCAGCTGGGCGCCGGACTCGGGAGGTAGCAGCAGATGCAGACCAGAAACGCCAATCAACACACCAGCCAGTAACTCCCCCAGGATCGAGGGCAATTGCAAGCGGACCATCAGCTCGGCGAGGCTGCGGGCGGCGAGAAAAATGATCAGGAAACGGCCTACCAGGATCAGGGTTTCCGCCACATCATCCTGGTGGGAGCCGATTTCAAGCAGCAGGGGCAGAACCATGTAATCAGCCATCCGGGGGCGACCTTAGGGCGTCTGGCGCGGCTCTAGATACCCGGTCGCAACCGACTTCAGTGTGGATCTCAGCGCCGGAAACCTGCCAAACAGCAACTGTGGCTACAGTTTGGTCCGAATGCGCTGCCATTGAGGCCAGCGTCTAGCAGCCGGAGAGCAGCAACCATGACCGAGCTGAAACCCCGCAACCTGCGCCTGCCGACCCCTGGCTGCTACGCCGACCCCGACCGCAGCGGGCTGGAAGCCAAAGATGTGTTCGACGGCATGACCGAACACCTCTTTTATACCCTCGGCAAGCTGGCCCCAAGCGCCAGCCACCACGACCTTTACATGGCCCTCAGCTACGCCGTGCGCGACCGGCTGATGACCCGTTATCTCGCCGGGATTGAAGCAATCAATGCCACTCCCACCCGGGTGGTGGCCTATCTATCCGCCGAATTCCTGATCGGTCCCCAGCTTGGCAACAACCTTTTGATGTTGGGCATCCAGGAGGAGGCCGCCGAAGCATTGCGGGGTTTCGGCATTACCGACATCAACGAGATTCTCAACGTCGAGGAAGAACCGGGATTGGGCAATGGGGGGCTGGGGCGACTGGCGGCTTGCTTTCTGGAATCCCTGGCCTCGCTCCAGATTCCAGCCACCGGCTATGGCATTCGTTATGAGTTTGGCATTTTCGACCAACTGATCCGCGACGGCTGGCAGGTGGAGATCACCGACAAATGGCTCAAGAGCGGCTGGCCCTGGGAGATCCCCCACCCGGACCAAGCCTGTATCGTGGGCTTCGGGGGCCACACCGAGAGCTACCGCGATGAGCGTGGAGCCTACCGGGTGCGCTGGATTCCTGCCGAACACGCCATCGGGGTGCCCCACGATGTACCGGTGCTGGGCTATCGGGTCAACACCTGCGACAGGCTCAGGCTCTGGCGTGCTGACGCCAGCGAAAGCTTCGATTTCCAGGCCTTCAACATCGGCGATTATTACGGCGCCGTCGAGGAGAAAGTAGGCAGCGAAACTCTCTCCAAGGTTCTCTATCCCAACGATGGCACCGACGAAGGTCGAAAACTGCGCTTAAAGCAGCAGCATTTCTTCGTGAGTTGCTCGTTGCAGGACATGATGCGAAACCTGGAGGCCAGGGGCATACCCATCCAGGAATTCAGCGACCACTGGGCGGTGCAGCTCAATGACACCCACCCCTCCATAGCTGTGGCCGAGCTGATGAGGCTGCTGCTCGACGACAAGATGCTCAGCTGGGAGCAAGCCTGGGACATCGTGACCCGCTCGCTGTCGTACACAAACCACACCTTGTTGCCCGAAGCCCTGGAAAAATGGGACCTAAATCTGTTCGCCTCGCTGTTGCCAAGGCACCTGGAACTGATCTACGAGATTAATCGACGTTTCCTACAACAAGTGCGCCTCAGATATCCGGGCAATGAAAAAATCATACGCAAGGTTTCCATAATCGACGAAGATGGATCCCGATCGGTGCGGATGGCCAATTTGGCCACCGTAGCCAGCCACCACGTCAATGGCGTTGCCGCCCTGCATAGCGACCTGGTCAAGAGTGATCTGTTCCCTGAATTTGCGGCCCTCTGGCCCGAAAAGTTCACCAATGTCACCAACGGCGTCACGCCGCGCCGTTGGTTGGCCCTGGCCAATCCCCGCCTGACAGCCCTGCTCAACGAAAGCATCGGCGACGGCTGGATCAATGATCTGAGGCAACTGGAACGCCTGCAGCCCCTCGCCGAAGACAACGCCTTTCTGGAGCGCTGGCAGGCCACCAAACTAGCTGTCAAAAAAGATCTGAGCCTATACATTCATACCCATACTGGCGTCCTTGTTGACCCGGCTTCCCTATTCGATGTCCAGGTGAAGCGGATCCATGAATATAAGCGGCAGCATCTTAATGCTCTGCAAGTTATTGCCCAATACCTGCGCATCAAAAACGGACAAGCCGATGGCAGTGCGCCACGTACTGTCATCTTCGGTGGTAAGGCGGCACCGGGCTACGCCATGGCCAAATTGATCATCCGCTTCATCAATGGCATCGCCGATACGGTCAATTCCGATCCCGATATGGAGGGAC
This sequence comes from Synechococcaceae cyanobacterium, assembly GCA_947458155.1. GTDB lineage: Bacteria > Cyanobacteriota > Cyanobacteriia > PCC-6307 > Cyanobiaceae > Cyanobium. The sequence continues at coordinate 16,167 of CANGZM010000025.1, forward strand.
GACTGCGGGTTGTATTCCTCGCCGATTACAACGTCAAACTCGGTGAGCGGGTCTACCCGGCAGCCGACCTTTCGGAGCAGATCTCGACGGCGGGCAAAGAGGCCTCCGGCACCGGCAATATGAAATTCGCCATGAATGGGGCCCTCACCATCGGCACCCTTGATGGCGCCAACGTCGAAATTCGAGAGCAGGTGGGAGCGGAGAATTTCTTCCTCTTCGGCCACACCGCCGACCAACTCGTAGACCTAAACCAACAGGGCTACCGCCCCTGGGAAGTGATCCCGGCCGAACCGGAATTGGGCGAAGTGCTGCGACTGATCGAACAGGGACATTTCAGCCAGGGGGATGGGGAGCTGTTTAGACCCCTGCTGGAGAACCTCACAGGCAACGATCCTTTCTTCGTTTTGGCCGACTTTGCCGATTACCTCAGGGTTCAGTCCGCCGTCAGCTCGGCTTGGGCCAATCGCGCCCACTGGAACAGGATGTCAGTGCTGAATACGGCCCGCACAGGATTCTTCTCCTCGGACCGTTCAATCCAAGAGTACGCAACGCGAATCTGGCAGGCCGAGAAGTATCCCGTAACAATCACCTGTGAGATTGATGAAACAGATCAGGGTCTGTGATCGGGCAAGTCGGGTGTTTGATGTAAGAGTCGGTTGAGCCGCAGACGATCGGCATTGAGGGGGTCTGGGGCAAGTTCACCGGCCACCTCCCGAAATTTTTGCTCCACTTCTTCGGGCACGCGCACATCAAAAACGCGCTCCATCAAGGCTTCGATCGAGAAGAGGTGTGCATTGATGTTCTCAAGATCCGCCATGGCTTGCTGCATGGCATCCGGCTCGTCTGCCGTATCAGCCTTGGTGGACTCGGTCGGGGCGGGTACAGAGGCTTCGCTTTCGCCGTAGTGCTTCTGCAGCTCCTCAAGCACCCGCCCGGCCAATGTGCGAAAAGACTGCAAGGCAGCCCAATTCAGCTCCTGCTGTTGGCGGAGACTGGGGTTTTCACGAATCAACCGGTCGTGCTCGCGGTAGAACCGCTGGCAATCAGGGCATTGGCAGGGCTCTTCGCTCACCGCTTCCCCTTGTCTCAATCAACACCCATCATGGCATTACCGCCGATGGGCTGCCGGAATCAGGCTCCGGAGGGTCCAGATCGGCAGCCGGCAGAGGGATCTCAATCGAGCTGACGACGTTGATCACATCCCGCAGGCGCATGGAATCAGCAAACCAACCCATGGCCTGATCTACGTCGCCCCGATGTTCGGCGCTGCAGGCTTGTTCCTCATGGGCCTCGGCCAACAGGGCCAACCAGCAGAGGCAACGGGCCTGAACCACCGAAAGATCAATCTCCTGGGGTTCGCCGCAAGCGATTCGCTCGCTCTCCTGCTGCACCAGCAACCGCAGTCGCAGGTCATGAAGGGGGGTCATTAAGCACCACCAGGTTTGTCCACGCTAGCGAAAGCGCCCCAAAAATGGCCAACACCACCGCTGGGGCGACCAACCCCTCAAAAGCTCAGCGCTTGCCGAACCGCAAGCCCGCCCCCACCGAGGGAATTGGCTGGAAGCCAAAAAGGGTAAAAAAACAAACCGACCCGACGAGGCGCCCTTGACCAGCCGCACGAAGGTGCATGGTGGGGTCGTCGTCGTGCCTTTTCATCTTCAAAGGGACAACATGCTTAAGAACATTGCTTGAACGCAAAGTACATGTTAAGCTTTATAGCGTTATTTCCCTAGCCTTCCGTCGCCCTAGCACTCCCGAAAAATGGAATTAAAAGAGGAATTCGAACAACTGGCCGAATCAGATTTCGTTAAACGCAGAAACATTAGGTCAAAATCTTCTTTCGCCCTTGCCCTGTTGGGCTGGCTTATTATTGGATCATCACTAAATTCTGTCATCTTCGCTTCTTTACCTCTAAGGGTGGCCGCAGTCGATTGGCAACTCAATTTGATCGGGTCATTACTTTCAGTTAGTTTTAACTTTTTGATTGGCGCCACGCTCATTATTATTACTCAGCTGTTTAATACCAAAGAAAGGGTTTTACAAAAATGGCAGATTCTGGTGAGTCGACTTGCTGCCTTGTTCACAATTTTGTTGTTACTGATTATACCATTGCAGTTTGCTCTAGGCTCAAGAGCACTAAGACAACAAAGCGTTCCCGTTACGCAAGAAATTAATAAACTTAAGGACGTTGTTAATAAGATTAGTGGGATGAATTCCGAGCCTGAATTACGTGCTTTTTTGACCTCTTTACCCGATACTCCCGCGCTGCC
>CANGZM010000026.1 GCA_947458155.1 Synechococcaceae cyanobacterium
GGGCCATCATCGAACTCAGCGACGAGCAGGACCAACCTGACCTGCTGCCCGGCTGAAGGCGCCGTGCAGGTTGGGGAAGGGGAGGGTTGGCGACTGGCCTATAACCCCCTTAAGTCACCGTTTCCCCTACTAGTGGGGGGGCGCCACTGGGCGGCGGAATTGACTCTGGGGGAGGCGCAAGTCTTGCAAAGGTCTGTTGCCAAGTTGGTCCAACAACATGCTGGGTTGGTGGATCAATTGATGGCTGAGGAGGCTCTGAGCCTTGAATTGGAGACTCGCCTGGCTGGTGAGGGCCAGCTTTGGTTGAGCCTGGAGGGAGATCGGAGCCAATGGTGCCTTGGTTTCGTCTTGACCCCGGAATCCGGGGTTCGGGGCCTGGAGGGGCATTGGGAGGCCGGGGCGACGGCGGCCTTTGTAGCCGCCTTAGGTGCCCTCAGCCTTGCCCCTGTTGAGCCCAGCGCGGCCTAGCCCGGCGCCCCTAGCAATTCATAGAGGCGGGTAGCGCTTGCCTCAGGCACCGGCAGAATCGAAAGCCTGTTGCCGCGGCGCACCACCGCCAATTCTTCGGGGCTGAACTCGGCGCGCAGGCGGTCCAGGCATAAAAGCGGGGCGAAGCTCGCCAGATAGGACAGCCGCACACAATCCCAGCGCGGAGCTTCTGGCTTTGAGGCGGGATCGAAGTATTTGGATTGCGGATCAAACTGACTGGGATCTGTGAGACTCACTTCAACTACTTCCATCAGGCCGACAATGCCGGGTGGGGTGATATTGGAGTGATAGAAAAAGGCCCGGTCACCGATCGCCATCGTGCGCATGTAATTGCGGGCTTGATAGTTGCGGATGCCATCCCAGAGCGTCGTGCCTTCGGCCTTGAGGTGATCAATGCCATAGACATCTGGTTCGCTTTTCATTAACCAGTGGGCCATGGTGTTCCAGGGGGATCTGATGTATCAAAGTGCGGACACAAGGGCCCGAAAATGGTCGCCGCGGGCTTCGAAATCACTGTATTGATCGAAGCTGGCACAGGCAGGAGATAGCAATACATTGTTTATACCAATTGCCCTGGCCAGGCCTGCCGCCAGCGGTACCGCCTGTTCCAGTCCTTCGACCCGATGCAACTGGCCCGGGTAGCAGTCTTGGCGTAGGAGGGCTTCAAATTCAGCGGCAGCGGCCCCGTAGACCACCACCGCTGCCGCCTGCTGGCGCAGTTGGGCTAACCAGCCCCTGGAATCCCCCTGTTTTGATTGGCCTCCGGCCAGCACCACCAGGGGACCTGCCAATGCTTTGAGAGCTACTTCGGCAGCGTCGTAATTGGTGGCCTTGCTGTCGTTGTACCAGGTGACTTGCCCAATTTGCCGCAGACGTTCGAGGCGATGGGGCACACCTGCAAAGCAACGCAAGGCCGCCTCCATCTGCCCAGGGGTCAGACCGGCGTGCAGGCCGACGGCGGTGGCCAGCAACATGTTCTGGCGATTGTGGTCCCCTGGCATGGCCAGGCAGTCCGCCGCAAACAGGGGTCCTGAGCGTCCTTGAACCTGTCCGTCCGCAATCGAAAGCAGTGGGTCGATACCCGCTGGTAGATCGCTGGCGCAACCCGCTGTGACCCAGTCGACCCGGTCCCAGCTCGGCGCCTGGGAGCGCAGGTCGGGATCGTCGGCATTCAAAATGCGACGCTGGGAACGTTCGATCAGGCTCCGTTTGATGGCCCGATAGGCCTCGATTGTGCCGTGGCGTTCCAGGTGATCGGGGGTGAGGGTCGTCCAGACCCCGATGGCGGGTGCCAGTTCCGGTGCCGCCTCAATCTGGTAGCTGCTGATTTCGACCACCAACCAGTCCGGAGCCTTGGCGCCGGGCGCCTGGCGTTGCAAGGCCAGTTCGGCGGCCGAGATGCCGACATTGCCGCAGAGTGGCGCATCCAGTCCGGCTTCGCTAAGGAGGTGATGCACCAGATGGGTCACCGTGGTCTTGCCGTTGGTGCCCGTGATGCCGATCCAGGGAGTTCCGGCCGTTGCTCGCCACGAGGAGCTGAGTTCCCCTTCCACCTGGATGCCTTCACGGCGCCAGGCCAGCAGCAGGGGATGGTCCCAGCGGATGCCGGGGCTGACCACCACCCGCTCGGGCCGGGGCAGGCCCCCAAAGGTTTCAGGGGTTAAGGGGGCAGCCAGCAGTACTTCGATGCCTTCGTTGGCCAGGATTTCTGCTTGAGCCCTCAGGGCCCCATTGTCCCGGCTTTCGATAATCAAAACCCCATGTCCCTGGGAACGCAGCAGCCGAGCGGCACCGATGCCGGACCTGCCCAGACCCAGGACCATGGTCGTTGGGAGGGCCTCGGTGGGCATAAGAAAACCAGCCAAAATAATTGAAAAAGATGGGCGATACTGGAATCGAACCAGTGACTCCTACCGTGTCAAGGTAGTGCTCTACCTCTGAGCTAATCGCCCGACTCATCGCCTGGAAACCAGGTGGCCGTTGGGCTGCCGAAGAACGTAATTCAGTGTTTCGGCTAACCAGAAGAAATTAGCACCAGCCCTGTCGGTTCTCCTGCGGCGGCGCGACCTCAACGCCAGGACTGCGTCGGCAGCGGCTCCGGCGCCAAGCACCGGTAGACCCAGTCAGGAGCGGATCAGATGGATCCGCCAGCGACCTCGTTTCGTTTCACTGACACCCTCGACCCTTAACTCCCCCCGACCCTCCAGCTGCACCCGCTCCCCCACCGCCAGTTCCCTGCTGGGGCTGGTCACCACCTTCCAGTTGATGCGGACGGCCCCCTCCCGAATCAGGGTTGCCATGCGGTTGCGGGAGAGGCCGAATCCCGCGGAGGCCACCGCATCCAGGCGCTGGGAGGCCTCCACCGTGTGCAGGTCCCGCTGGGCCCGCGGAGCGGGCAAGGCCAGTTCAGCCACAGGCCGCAGCTCAAAACGCACTGCCACGGTGCGTACCAGCCCCTCGCTGCCTGCCAGTTTCTGGGCCAGCTCGGCGCTGACAATGGCCTGGGCACCACGGTCACCTCTGGGCCAGAGATCGCCGATTTGGTCGTCCCGGGCACCGACGTTGATCAGGGCCTGGCGAAAATCAGTTGCGGCAGCGGGATCAAAAAGAAAGTTCCCAGCGAGCTCCAGACCCATCACCCGGGGGGGCTGATCGTCCACCGGCTTCAAGGCTTCGGTGCGTCGCAAAAGCAGTTGGCGGCGTTCGCTGCCGGGATAGCCGCCATCGCTGACCAGGGTCAGCTCACTGAGGCTACCCAGCCGGATTTCCGCTTCTTCGCGTACTGCGGCGCTCAAAAAACCTGTCCAGACGGGTTGCCAGGTCCGCAGGGCCGTTTCGGCGGCCGCCAGCACAGGCTCCAGGGCAAGGGCCCAGGGGCTCCCTTCCGACAAGGTTTCGCGCAAGAGCATTCCTAGCCGACCAAACGGTTTCTAAGTCTCCCCCAGCCGCACCACCGCCTTGGGACGGGCCCGTTGCACTGTGGTCCAAGGAACCTCTTGGCCAGCCGCTGGCTCCAGCAGCAGCAGCCACTGGCCTTCCTCCAGTCGATTGCGCAGGCCCCGCACCCGGTCCGCATCCTCGGAGGCCACGCTGAAGGCGGCGGCAAAGCTGCCCATCCAGCCGGATACCAAGCCCAACAGTCCCCCAACCACGGGTTCGCCCCAGGGGCCGAGGGCTGAGAAGGTGTGCAAATCGGTGATCTGGGTGAACGTGAGGCCCGCCAGGAAGCCGAAGGGCAGGAGCCAGCGGGCCATCGACCGCTGGCGGCGGCGGCGGGCCGTGGTGGGATCGAGCCGTTCGACCCTGGCCGGATCCGTTTCGCCAGGGCCAATGGCCACCAATTGCTGCAGGGGAGGCTCCACTGCAGCCAGTTCCTCCCGCAGGGCGCACAACCGCTCCCGGTCGTCCAGCACCACCACCACGTTCAAGGACACCCCAACCTCCCGCCCAGCTAGGGCGCCGTCATGTTGCTCACTACACTGCACCCTCGGCATGCCCCATCGGGCTGACCCCCTCTTCACGCTCCCCAGGGGCCCACCATTTGCCCGACATGACAAAGGTTCTGGTCTCCGATCCCATCGACCAGATTGGGATTGACATTATTTCCCAGGTCGCCCATGTGGATGTGCGCACGGGCCTGTCGCAGGACGAGCTGATTGGCCTGATCGGCGATTACGAGGCCTTGATGATCCGATCCGGCACCCAGGTGACGGCGCCGGTGATTGAGGCGGCCCCCAAGTTGCGCATCATCGGCCGTGCTGGGGTCGGCGTTGACAATGTCGACGTAAAGGCAGCCACCCGCCGAGGCGTGTTGGTGGTCAATTCGCCCGAGGGTAATACCATCGCCGCGGCTGAGCAGGCCCTGGCATTGATGCTATCCCTGTCACGGCATGTGCCCCATGCCCATGCCAGCACGATGGCCGGGGGCTGGGATCGCAAGACCTACGTCGGCAATGAGCTTTACAAGAAGACCCTGGGGGTGGTCGGCCTTGGCAAGATCGGCTCCCATGTCGCCCGGGTGGCCCGGGCCATGGGCATGGATGTGTCCGCCTACGACCCGTTTGTTTCACCGGATCGTGCCCAACAGATGCAGGTGAGGCTCCTGCCCCTGCCCCAGTTGTTTGCCGAAGCCGATTACATCACCTTGCATCTACCGCGCACCCCGGAGACCGAAAACCTGGTCAATGCCGAGCTGCTGCGCACGATGAAACCCACCGCCCGGCTGGTGAACTGCGCCCGGGGCGGCATCGTCGATGAGGCGGCGCTGGCTGAGGCCGTCGAAACGGGGGTGATTGCCGGCGCGGCCCTTGACGTTTATGCCAAAGAACCCCTGGCCGCCGATTCGCCGTTGCGCCAAGTCAAAGAGAGGCTGATTCTGACTCCGCACCTGGGTGCCTCTACCGAAGAAGCGCAGGAAAACGTGGCCATTGATGTGGCCGAACAGATTCGTGATGTGCTCCTGGGTCTGCCCGCTCGCAGTGCCGTCAACATTCCAGGCCTGACGCCGGAAGTGATGGACCAGCTCAAGCCCCATTTGCAGCTGGCCGAAACCCTTGGACAACTGCTCAGCCAGCTCGCGGGCGGCCAAATCGGCGCCCTGGAAGTGCGTTTGCAGGGTGACTTCGCGGTCCATCCCGCCCAGCCCCTGGTGGTGGCAGCTCTAAAGGGTGTGTTGTCTACGGCCTTGGGCGATAGCATCAATTTCGTCAACGCCGCCCTGGAGGCCCGTGATCGGGGCATCAAGGTGCTGGAGGTGAAGGATGACGCCAGCCGGGATTTTGCCGGTGGTTCCTTGCGCCTCAGTTGCGAGGGAGTCAAGGGCCACCACTCCGTCACCGGGGCCGTGTTTAGTGACGACGAGCTGCGCATCATCTCCATCGATGATTTTCCGGTGAACGTTGTTCCCAGCCGCCACATGTTGTTCACCCGTCACCGCGATATGCCTGGCATCATTGGCCAGTTGGGTTCTCTGCTGGGTGAACACAACGTCAATATCGCTTCGATGCAGGTTGGTCGGCGCATCGTCCGCGGCGATGCTGTCATGGTGTTGAGCATCGATGACCCCATCCCTGGCGAACTCCTGAATTCCATTCACGCCATTGAGGGCATTCAGGAGGCCCATCCGGTGACCCTTTGATGGGCCCATCCCTGGATCCTGGTCTTCCCCCCTCGGCAGGCCCACCAGGCTTGGCTGGTGCCCAGGCAACTGGGGCCACGGCCTGGTGGCGTCTGGAGATGGTTTGCGCGCCGGAATTGGAGGAGTCCTTGCTCTGGAAGCTGCCGACGCTTGGCATTACTCGGGTGGCCCTCAGCCATCGGCCGGAAGGGCCCCAGCACCGCCTGCTGCTGGCGTGGCTGCCCGAAAGCGACTGGCCAGCCCCCGAACGGGCCGAACTTGCCCAGGCCCTGGCGCCCCTGGGCGCCCCTTTTGGCCTTTCCCTGCCGCCGTTGGAGTGGCATCGCCAGGACGATGAGGACTGGAGTCTTTCTTGGAAGCAGCACTGGCAAGCCGATCCCGTCGGCCAGTCGCTCTTGATTTTGCCGGCCTGGCTTGAGGCTCCCGCTGATGAGGCCCATCGCCGGCTGATTCGGATGGATCCGGGCAGCGCCTTTGGCACCGGCAGCCATCCCTCCACTCGCCTCTGTCTTGAAGCCCTGGAAGACCTGGCTGAGCAACGGGGCGGTCTGGGGGGGCAAGCCCCCCTCGAAGGTCTGCGGGTGGCCGATTTGGGCTGCGGCAGCGGCATCCTGGCCTTGGCCGCCCTGCGGCTGGGCGCCAGCCAGGTGGCGGCTGTGGACACGGACAGCCTGGCCATACGGGCGACCACGGCAAATGCGCTCCTCAACGACTTCACCGTGGACGATGGGTCCCAGAACCCAGCCCAGCTAAGCGTCGCCCTCGGCTCCGCCAGCACCCTGGAGACCCTGCTGGCGGGCCGCCCCGCCGATCTGTTGCTCTGCAATATCTTGGCCCCCGTGATTGAGGCCCTCAGCCCCTGCTTCGCTCGCTTGCTGGCCCCGGCAGGGGTGGGTTTCCTGAGTGGCCTGCTGGTGGACCAGGCCCCTGGTTTGGAGAAGGTTTTGGCGGCCCAGGGCTGGCGGTCCCAACTTGTGGCCCGGCAGGAGAGCTGGGGGTTGATGCGCCTGGAGATACGGGCTGATGTTGCATAAGGCACGCTGATCACTTCAGGTCTTTTGATTGGCCTTCCCAGCCTGCGGGGCCAAGATGGCTGGGAATACCCCCCAGCGGGTGTAGGAAGGGCTCGTCCTTCAGGCACGGCTTCACCGTCGCCTGTGAGCTTCACTCCCTTTCATGGCTTCCTACAAGGTCACCCTCATCAACGAGAGCGAAGGCCTCAACAAGACCATTGAGGTTCCTGACGACCAGTACATCCTTGATGCTGCTGAAGAACAGGGCATCGACCTCCCCTATTCCTGTCGCGCTGGCGCCTGCTCCACCTGCGCTGGCAAGCTCACCGCCGGCACCGTGGATCAATCCGATCAAAGCTTCCTCGATGACGACCAAATCGAGGGCGGTTTTGTGCTGACCTGCGTGGCTTACCCCACCTCGGACTGCACGATCAAGACCCACTCCGAGGAAGAGCTGTACTGAGCTCGACTTCGCGATTCAGCGTTCGTCCGGTTCATCCCCCGTCGCCACCCTGCCGGGTGGCTTTTTTATGACTGTTAAGGTGCACGGCCTGCTGGAATTCAGCAGTGAACATGCCAGTCCCGGAGGCCAGTTCAGCTTTCGGGTACTTGGTCCTTGCTGCCGCTTGTTTGATCGCGAGGAGTTGCCTTGGCCCTGCTGCCGCCTTGCCTGGCGTAGCAAGGAACCGAGTTGGCGACGCATCGGCCGTCGCTTCGTGCCTGACCTGGCGGCAAGGCGCTGCCCCTCCTACTCGGTGGAATTGCTGCAACCAGGCTCCCGCCCCACACCCACAGTGATCACCCTGTTCCCCCAGCGACTGGCGGCACCTTTGCAAGAATGGTGGTACAGCAAATTGCCTGGCTCTATGGAGCCAGACAAAAATCAACCCCCAGTCCCTGATGGGTCTGAGGGTTGGGAGTGATGCCTGATTAGAGAGGCGGCAGCAAGGAAAGCTCAGAAGGATCTATCAGAAGATCGATTAGAAGTAGATCTTGCCACCACCCCATTGTATTCCTTGTACCTTAGGGGCGACAAGAATATAGCCTGCAATCAGGCGTAGATCTTCCTCGTCGAGATCACGCATCTTAACAAAGACATCGCTACTACGCAGACTGGGATGGACGTCGGAGATACTGTATTCTCCGTCGAAGGAAGTGGGGTCCTTCATAAAGTCCACCAAGGCGTCCACCGTGTTACGGGGAGGGGTGGCCAGGGCCAGGGTCTCGGGATCCAGACCCACGTTCTGGTTGGTTTTGGTGATACCGCCAGCGTGACAGGTGCCGCAGCTGTCGTTGAACAGCTTGCGACCGCTCTTGATTTCCTTCTCGCTGAACGTCACTGTTGTGCCATCGGCCGTGGCAGGCACCGTCAAGGTGGCGGAGTCCCACCTGGCGGCGGTGGCAGGGCCGGCAAAGCAGACCAGCAGCGCCAAGGGCAGAACCAGCAAGGTTTTGGCGAAGGCGCGAAGGGCTGAGTGGAGAAAGGGGGCCATGGGAGAAGCCGGGGAACTGGCGGTTAGACCGCGACTGAGACCTTGTATCACGGCCCGTGGGTGCACTGGTCGCGATCCATGTGAACTGTTGCAGGCTCAGTCGGCGTGGGGGTCACTGTCAATATCGGCTTCACCCCCTGGGGTCAAATCAAGCCGCAGGAAGTCCCGGGCCACCCGCGTCTCGGCAAAGATCGCCCGCGCCTCGGCTTCAAGGTCCTCGGGTGTCACCGGATTTCCCTGCACATAGCGGGGGCTGAGATGGGTCAGCACCAGCTGCTTCACACCGGCGGCCAGGGCTGTTTGGGCCGCCATAGTGCTGGTGGAGTGCTGTTTCAAGATGGCCATCTCCGCCTCTCCATGGGCAAAAGTAGCCTCGTGGATCAAAAGGTCTGCCCCGCGGGACAGCTCGATCGCCGCTTCGCAGAAGACGGTGTCCGTGCAGTACACCAGACTGCAACCTGGGCGCGGCGGGCCGCACAGCCTTTCGCCGTGGATCACCCGACCGTCCTCCAGGGTCACCGTCCGTCCTGCTTTGAGTTCGGCGTAGATCGGACCGGGGGGTATTCCCAATTCCTTGGCCAGGTTCACGTCGAAACGTCCTGGCAGCGGTTTCTGGTCAATTCGGTAGGCATAGGCGGGGATCCGATGGTTGAGGGGCGTGCAGCGCACGCTCAAGTCCCCATCGTCCAGCAGGACCTCACCGCTGTGGGCGGCCTGGCGGACCCGGTGGCTCCTGAGGGGATAGCCAATGCGGGTGGAGGATGTCCTCAGGACCCCTTCCATGTAATCGCGCAAAGGATCGGGTCCATAGAGATCGACCCCGGGGCAGCGGCCCGCCAGCCCCAGACTGGCCAGCAGCCCAGGCAGGCCAAAGACATGGTCTCCATGCATGTGGGTGATGAAGATCCGCCGCAGCTGGGAGACCCTGAGGTCACTGCGCAGAAACTGGTGCTGGGTGCCCTCACCACAGTCAAATAGCCAGAGCTCGGCCCGTTGCGGCAGGCGCACGGCCACCGACGAAACGTTGCGGCCCCGGGTGGGAACGCCGGAGCTGGTGCCGAGAAAGGTGACCTGCACGTCAGTGCTACCCAAGGGGCGCATGTTGCCACGGGCCATGGCAGGCTGGGCTCATAGGCGGCACAATTGCACTCATTGTTCCGTCCAGGTTCCATCCAGCTATGGCTTGTCTTTTTAGCTGGCGTTGGAGTCACGCCTTGGCCCTTCCCCTGGCCCTCGTGTGGGCGGCGCCGGCACGACCTGTCGGGACAAATCCCGTCTTGAGGGTTCTTGTGCGGGCAGCCCCTGCCATTGATCTGGGCACCGCTGGCACGGGCCTCAGGCTGAGTGATGCCCGGGGACAGCTGCTGTATGTCATTGCCCCTGGCCAAAGTTTGAGACTGCGATCTGGGGCCAGGGGGGTGATCCTGGAGCGGTCCAGCTCGACACCGGGGGTGCCATCCGGGCCCCTTGCCAGGGACGCCAGCCGGCCGGCCGCCCAGGCCACCGTTGCGCCCGTCTTGGCGGGCGAGCTGCCAGAGGTCTGGGTCGACAGTGCCGCCCCCAGTGGCCTGGTGCCCCTAGGAGCGGCTCAGTATCGCGGCCGTTTACGGGTCGTGCCTTTGGGAGATCGCCTGCAGGCGGTTAATTACATTGGCCTCGAAAATTATCTGCCTAGTGTGGTGGGCAGTGAGATGCCGGCCCAATGGCCTCTGGCTGCGCTGAGGGCCCAGGCCATTGCCGCTCGCACCTATGCCATGGCCCAACGGCGTCCCGGTCAACTTTTTGATCTTCAGGCCACTGTGGCGAGTCAAGTGTATAAGGGGGTCGGGGCGGAAACGACTTCGACTCGCCAGGCTGTCGCCCAGACCAATGGCCAAGTGTTGCTCTATCGCGGCCGTCTGATTGATGCCGTATTCCACAGTTGTAGTGGTGGCAATACCGAAAACAGTGGTGAAATCTGGAATCGTCAACTTCCCTATCTCACTAGCGTCCCCGATTTCGACCAGGTCAGTCCTGTGCGCAATTGGAGCAAGTCCTTTGAGCCCCAGGAATTGCGTCGCGCCTTTGTTGAAATCGACGGTGTCACCGCCATCGAGCCCTTGGTCACCTCGACCTCCGGGCGCATCCGCCAAGCCCGTGTCACGGGCCCCGGGGGCCAGCTGGTGGTGAGCGGCGCCGAATTGAGGCGTCGGCTCGGCTTGCGCAGCACCTTGGTGCGCTTCCAGCCGCTGGCTCCGGCCAAGCCCCGGGCGATGGCCTTGGCGGTCGCTCCGGCCAGTGACGCCGTGGAACCGTCGACTGCTGAGCCCGCCACGGGCCCAAGGCCGTCCCCCGGGTTCCGGTTCCGCCTGTCTCCCCCACCGCCCCTGCCTCCTGTCGCCGGGCTCTCGGGGTCGGTCCAGCCGGCTGCTGCGCCCACTTTGATGGCCATCGGCCATGGCTTTGGCCATGGAGTAGGAATGAGTCAATGGGGGGCCTACGGCATGGCCTTGCGGGGGAAAAGCCATGCAGAGATCTTGCGTCACTACTACCAAGGAGCCGAACTGGGCCTCCGATCTCTCTGAGCCTTCTGCCCGGGTCCCAGGCCAGGCCACCCCGGGCAAGGCAATCTTGCAAGGGGGCCCCTGTTCACTGCAGATCCTGCGTCTCGCCGACGCGGAGGCCGTGGGGGAGCAGGTGGCCCACTGGCTGTTGGCTTCCAGGTTGGCCGATCCCAGTCTTCCGGTGGGCCTGGCCACAGGACGCACGATGGAACCGGTCTATGGAGCCTTGGCCCGCCAATTCGCCCAGCGCTCCGCTGCCGAGCGCCAAAGGGTTCGTCGCCAATGGTGCAGCTTCAATCTCGATGAATATGTGGGACTTTCGCCTAAGGACCCCCGTTCCTTTGCTGCCACCATGGCAGCCCAGTTGGTGACTCCCCTGCAGCTTGATGCGGGGTCCGTGTTGCTGCCCCGTGGCGATGGGGGTGATCCGGCAGCTGAGGCCCTGCGTTATTCCTCCCTGCTGGCGAGCAAGGGAGGTCTGGGGCTCCAGATCCTCGGCATCGGAGCCAATGGCCATGTTGGTTTCAACGAACCTCCCTGTGGTCCCGAGGTGGTCTGCCGTTGTGTCGCTCTCACCGCCAGCACCCGAGACGCCAATGCTTTTGCCTTTGGGGGCGATCCGGACCAGGTGCCAGATCAGGCCATCAGCCTTGGCCTCAGTGAGATTCTCAAGGCGCGCCGCATCTTATTGGTTGCCACCGGTGCGGCCAAAGCTGCGGTGCTGCGCCGCGCCTTTGAGGAGTCCCCAACGGCCGATCTGCCCGCGAGCTGGCTTCAGGCTCACCCGGATGTGACTGTCGTGGCGGATGGGGCCGCCCTTGGGCGTTAACCACCTCGGGGCACCCTGCCCCTGATTCAGCTGGAGGCCTCGAGAATCTGCTCCAGCAGGCTGTCATCCACCTCCAGGTTGCTGACGACGCTGCGCACGTCGTCCAGGTCTTCGATCACTTCCAACATGCGTATGCAGGCCCGTACGTATTCGGTGCTCTCCAGGTGACAGGGCGTGACCGGGATCCAACGGTGCTCCCATTCCCTTACCTCAAGTCCCAGTCTTCTCAAACCATCTTGGAGGGCTTCGAGGTCGGCGAATTCGCCAACGACTTCGGCCCCATCCGTCTCTATCTGCCAGCTCAGCACGGCAGGACCACCTGCTTCCTCTAGGGCGAGCAGGAGTTCCACAAACGTCTCTTCATCATTACTTTTGCAATTGTTCAGGTCGACACGGACCACTGATCGCTGCACAAAGAGATAGCTGACGCATCCGGTTTCGCCGAGGTTGCCTCCCTGCTTGCCGAAGGCCAGCCTCAGATCCGCGGCTGTTCTGTTGCGGTTATCGGTGAAGGCTTCGACCAAAACAGCCACCCCTCCCGCCCCATAACCCTCGTAGCGCACCGCTTCAAATTGTTCAGCATCGGCGCCACTGGAGCCAGCACCCTTGGCGATTGCCCGATCGATGTTGGCATTGGGCACACCAGCGGCCTTGGCTTTTTCGATGGCAGTGCGCAACTGGAAGTTACCGGCTGGATCGGCGCCACCCCTCGCCGCCACCATGATTTCCCGACCCAAGCGGGTGAACACAGCGCCGCGCTTGGCATCGACAACTGCTTTTGTGCGTTTGATCTGGGACCATTTGCTATGGCCAGCCATCAGAAGCGGGGGAAACGGTGGGCATACAGGTGGACTTCCTGCAACAAAATCCTGCCAGGTGGGCATTCCCTTGGGCCAGCTCAGCTCTCCGCTTGAAACACCAGCCGGGGCTGGAGCTGGTCGCCGGCCACGGCTCGGGCGATGCCGGCAAGCCGACCCTCCTGGTTTAGAACGGCCACGGCTTCGTCCTCCAGGTGGTTAGCTGCTGTCGAGAGGCGGCGCCCACAGCTCCAGTCCAGCTCTTCGGCTGCCGTCAATTGGCGCCGGCCAAGGTGGGGCAGGGCCAGCAGGGGATCCAGAAGCGGAGGCCTGGGGTCCTGATTGAGGCTATCCAGGGGGACGGCCTGGGCGAGGCTGAAGCCGAGGGCTTCGCTGCGGCGGAGCTGGGCCAGGGCGCCACCGCAGCCCAGCTGTTCGCCCACATCCCTGGCTAGGGCGCGAATGTAGGTGCCAGCGGAACAGCGGACGCGCAGCGAGATCTGACCCAGGACCGGATTCCAGTTCAGCAGGCTGAGTTCGTGCAGGGTGACGCTCCTGGCCTCCAGGTGCACCACTTCTCCCCGACGTGCCAGGGCATAGGCCCGTTCGCCATTGACATGAACTGCAGAGACTCGGGGAGGACACTGCAGATGGGTTCCCCTGAAGTGGTCGAGCAGGTTTTCAAGCCGCTCAAGCGTCAGTACCGGAACGGGAGCCCGTTGCACCACTTCGCCTTCGAGGTCATCACTGCTGGTTCGCAGCCCCAGCTGGATAGTGCCTTCGTAGGCCTTGATTCCCGGGAGGTAGGGCAGAAGGCGGGTGGCGGCCCCCAGGGCAATGGGAAGAACCCCACTGACCGCTGGATCGAGGGTGCCCCCATGACCAACCTTCTTGAGCCCATAGGCCCTGCGTACCTGGTTCACACAGGTATGGGAGGTGGGTCCGCAGGGCTTGTCGAGGACCAGAAATCCGCAGGGGAGAGCAGCCAGCTCAGGCGACAGCGATGTTGATGCGTTTGCGGTTGCGCAGCCCCCGTTTGATCGATTCGAAGTTGACGACGCCGTCCACAAGGGCATACAGGGTGTCGTCAGAACCGCGGCCGACATTGACCCCAGGCATGACGGCCGTGCCGCGTTGGCGGATCAGAATCGAACCAGCAGTTACTGTTTCGCCGCCATAGGCCTTAACTCCCAATCGCTTGGAGTTGGAGTCGCGGCCGTTGCGGGTGGAGCCTGTGCCTTTCTTATGGGCCATGGGAGGGGCAGCAAAGTGATGGTGAAAAGGGGTTTTCCCTAAAAACAGGAAGCTGAGAGCCTTAGGCGACTGGTTTGCCCGCCACGGTTATGGACTGGACCATCACCCGGGTGAGCTCCTGGCGATGGCCGTTTTTGCGACGGGTTTTCTTTTTAGGACGCATCTTGTAAACGAGAATTTTGGGACCACGGCGGTGGGCCAAAACCTTCAGTTCCACCAGGGCTTGCTCCACATAGGGACGGCCCAGGCTGGTCCCATTGGCATCCTTCACCAACAGGACGGTGTCAATGGTCACGGTGCTGTCGACGTCCGCATCAAGACGGTCCAAGTCGAGGTATCTGTTGGGCTGCAGCCAGAACTGCTGGCCTGAGGCCTCGACGATGGCATAGGCGGTGCCTGGAGATGGAGCGGAATCGGTCATGGGGCAGGCGGGGCGCGGCCAGGCTGGAGGTCATCCCTGGCAGGGTGCCGCCATTGGGCCTGGGCTCACGAATTTGGAAAGACAATCTCAGATCCTCGCTTTTTGGGCCTCTGTTCGTCAAGATACCCATGGTTCTGGCCCCACCCCCCTGCCACGCTTGATGCCCGAGCCCCTGCTCACAATTGCTTCCTTGCTGAGAGAACCCGGGCTGGCCGAGGCCTGCGCTCAGTGGCTGCAAGGTGGGCGCTACCAGTTGGTCTGCCTGGATCCCGGTGAAAATCCTGTTGAGCTGCTGGATCAACGGCGGGAAGATTTCGATGCGATTCTCCTGGAACAGGGGGCGCTTGCTGCCGATGTCTTTGGCGCTTTGGCGGAGAAGGGGTTGTTTCTGCCCGCTGTGGTCATCGGTGAGGTGACGGGTCGGCAGGAGTATCACGACGCCGAAGTTCATCTGCCTGCCGACCAGTTGGTGCAGTTGAGTTATGCCTTTGATGCGGCTGTCTCCCGATTTCTGCGAAGGGGTCTTGCCAATGGCAGCAACCAGGGGGTTGGGCATGGTAAAGATGCTAGCGATCGTTGGAAGTTGGCTAATCGGCTGAATGGTCGTCTGGGCTATTTGGGGGTCTATTACAAGCGAGATCCCTCACGCTTCCTTCGTCATCTCGGTGAAAGCGAACGTACGGACCTGCTTGATTCTCTTAAGCTCACCTACAGGGACCTGCTGATCAGTTATTTTCAGGATCCTGCCGCTGCTAACCAGGCGCTTGAAAGTTTTGTCCATACCGCCTTTTTTAGTGACCTACCGATCACCAATACTGTTGAAATTCACATGAATCTGATCGACGAGTATGATAAGCAAATTAAGCTAGAGGGTCACAAAACCGATTTTCTCCAGGATTACCGCCTTGCGCTTCTTGATGTGATGGCCCATCTTTGTGAGATGTACCGTCGTTCCGTTCCGCCCGATGTCCCCCTAGGTCTTGCGGCCGTCAAGGGTGGGCCGCCTAAGTCAGCTATTTCCTTCGCCATGGACCAATCCTAACTATGTCACCTCGCAAGACCTACATCCTGAAGCTTTACGTGGCAGGAAATACCCCAAATTCGATGCGTGCCCTAAAAACATTGAGAAATATTCTTGAGACCGAGTTTCGAGGAGTTTATGCTCTCAAAGTAATTGATGTCCTGAAGAATCCCCAACTGGCTGAAGAAGACAAGATCTTGGCAACACCCACCCTCGCCAAGATCTTGCCACCGCCGGTTCGCCGAATCATCGGAGACCTATCTGATCGCGAAAGAGTTCTGATTGGTCTCGATCTGCTTTTTGAGGAACTCAACGACGAGTCCTACGACCCCGAGGAAGGGCTTTTTGATGGCCCTGAGCCGGAAAGTTGAGTGGGTAAACGCAGTTAAACTTCGACCAATTCTGAATTAAACCTCTTTTTCTCGTTTCATGCAGGACCCCAATCTCTCCAGCAACACCCCTGGCACAGCCCTGATGCAGGTCCAAAAGCTGCCGACGGGGATGGAGGGTTTCGATGACATCCTTCATGGAGGTTTACCGATTGGACGTTCGACTTTGATTAGCGGGACTTCCGGTACCGGTAAAACTGTATTCTCGTTGAATTTCTTGCATAATGGTATACGGGATTTTAATGAGCCTGGCATATTTGTTACCTTTGAAGAATCACCTCTTGATATCCTACGAAATGCGGCCAGTTTTGGATGGAATCTGCGTGAAATGGTTGAGCAGGATAAGCTGTTTATCCTTGATGCCTCGCCCGATCCGGAGGGTCAGGATGTGGCAGGTAGCTTTGATCTTTCAGGTCTCATAGAGCGTATAAATTATGCAATTCGTAAGTTTAAAGCCCGTCGCGTTGCCATTGACTCTATTACAGCTGTTTTTCAGCAATACGATGCTGTCTCTGTCGTGCGGCGGGAGATATTTCGGCTAATTGCCCGTCTCAAGGAAATTGGTGTAACCACCTTGATGACGACTGAACGCATTGACGAATATGGTCCGATTGCCCGTTATGGAGTCGAAGAATTTGTCAGCGATAATGTCGTGATTCTTCGTAATGTTTTAGAGGGAGAACGTCGTCGTCGTACGGTTGAGATTCTTAAGCTCCGAGGCACGACCCATATGAAAGGGGAATTTCCTTTCACGATGGGAGCCCATGGTGTCAGCATCTTTCCATTGGGAGCCATGCGACTTACGCAGCGATCTTCCAATGTGAGGCTGAGTTCGGGAGTGCCGCGTCTCGATGAAATGTGTGGCGGTGGTTTCTTCAAGGATTCGATAATTCTGGCCACAGGTGCAACGGGAACGGGCAAGACTCTTTTAGTGAGTAAGTTCATTGAAGATGCTTGCCGTAGTAAGGAAAGGGCGATTTTGTTCGCCTATGAAGAATCTAGGGCTCAGCTGTTGCGCAACGCCACGAGTTGGGGTATCGATTTTGAACAATTGGAGCAGGATGGCCTATTAAAAATAATATGCGCCTATCCGGAATCCACGGGATTGGAAGATCACCTACAAATAATTAAAACTGAAATCAGTGAGTTTAAGCCATCTCGAATGGCCATCGATTCGCTTTCTGCCTTAGCACGTGGCGTTAGCCATAATGCCTTCCGGCAATTTGTAATTGGGGTCACTGGCTATGCTAAGCAGGAGGAGATTGCCGGTTTCTTTACAAATACATCTGAGGAATTTATGGGTAGCCACTCCATCACCGACTCCCATATATCCACTATTACAGATACTATATTGCTGCTTCAGTATGTTGAAATTCGTGGTGAGATGGCCCGGGCTCTTAATGTGTTTAAAATGCGTGGATCTTGGCACGATAAAGGAATACGCGAATTCGTCATTACAGGTAACGGTCCCGAAATTAAAGATTCATTCTCTAATTTTGAGCGTATTATTAGTGGTGTTCCCCATCGCATTACCACGGATGAACGTACTGATCTTGGCCGGATAGCCCGTGGCGTGGCGAGCGAAGAGTTTTAGTTAGATTATTGTAGAAATATAGGCAAGCCAAACACATTTTTATTCAATGTCATTGTTGCCCTCAGGCCGCCGATATCGCTTTTATCCAGCTTCAGCTGGCCTGCATGATCGTGGCAGAATTTTTCGACAATTTTCAGCCCCAGTCCCTTGTGCAAATTTCGGGCTCGGTCCTTTGCAAGGGTTTGGTAGGGCATGTTTGGAATCGTCTGCGAAGATAAACCAAGGCCGTGATCAATAACTTGAATAGACAAAGTATTGTTTTTGCGCCAGGCCTGGATGCGTACAGGAGGACGGCCGTGGTCCAAGGCATTGTCGATTAAATTACGCAGGGATCGCTCCATTCCGGTGGAATCAATCTGCACAAGTAGTCGCGGCATGTTGACCGTTATCGAAGCTGCAGTGTAGCTTGCTATCACCCTAAGGCAAAGATCATCAAGGGCTAACTGTTCAGATTTAAGACTTGTCTGATCTTTCTCGGCCAGTAATGTCAATTGCTCGGTGATTTTTCGTAGTTGCTCTAGATCACTGCTGAGCGCCTTGATCGCCTGCCTTGGCTTGCCCTCAATCTGCATTTCCAGGGATTCGATCTGGAGTCCCATTCGGGTTTGGGGGCCGGAGATGTCATGGATCAGTCCGCGGAGCAGGATACGTCGGCTATCGGCAGAGCTATTTACTCCCTCCAGGAGTCGATTGATGCGTACACTCATCAAGTGCAGCGGTGCGATTCCTTTTTCAGGGATCAGTGGCAGGGGCGGAATCACGGTCTCCGGCAGCCCATTGAGCACATCCATGAAGGGTATCTCAACACGGCTTTTCAAAAACAAGATGATACCGATGAGAATGCCACAGGCCGTGGTAAGCGAACGCAGTAGGGGTAGATACCAAACACTGCTACCGCTGAGGCGTGCTGGGCGATAAAGCCATACGGGCGGATCATACTTGGTGGCTAATTTAATCCAGAAACCGCCCCAAGGATCTACTAGGGGAGGTCGATCGGGCTGAACATGACGCTCCAAGCCATAGGTGTGTTTGAGATCAGCTATTAGTAATTTCCCGAAGCGACTTTGATAA
>CANGZM010000027.1 GCA_947458155.1 Synechococcaceae cyanobacterium
GCTGGGGTCTCCAGCTGGGGGAAAGGGGCTACGGCCAGCGGCCAGCGCTCCTGCCCCCATGGCCCTCGCACGGGCGCAAGGGGCTGATTTGCCATTCCCTGGGGGTGCACCTGGTGCCCCCTGAGGTCCTGGCCGCCAGTGAAGCCGTGGTGTTGTTGGCCAGCTTTGGCCGCTTCGTGCCGCCGGGTGCCGCGGGGCGCCCCCTGCGCATCGCCTTGGCCGGCATGGCCGCCGAACTGCAGGAAAGCGGCGATGAACTGACGGACAGCCTCAGGGCCCAGCAACTGCTGCAGCGTTTTCTCCGCAAGGTCCTGGGCCCGGGCGCTGGGGCCGGCATCGAGCTCGACGTCGAGGCCGGCATCGAGGCCGGCCTCGGGCCCCCCCCTGGGGGCCCCCCTGGGCCCGCCGCCCAGCCGATTGGGGCGGCGGGCCGCGATCGCCTGCGCTGCGACCTGGAGCTGCTCGGCAGGCTCACGGCCCTGCCCGCCAGCTTTCCGCGCCAGGTGCCCGTCTTGTTGCTGGAAGCGGTTGATGATCCCATCGTCCATCCCGCCGCCCGTGATCGGCTGCGCCAGGAGCTGCCCCAGGCCCAGGTGAAGCTGCTGTCAGGGCTCGGCCATGCCATGGGGGACCCGGCCTTGATCCCCCTGGTGTTCGACTGGTTGCAGGATGGGCTGACCTGAAGACGGCAGCGATCCTGACGAGCGATTTCAGCCAGAGGGTGCGGGCCGGTTTCAGCCGCCGGGCTGGGCATTACGACCGCCAGGCCAGGCTGCAGCAGGCCGTGGCCTGGAGACTGGCCCGCTGGTGCCGGGATCTCCCCTTGCCCGCCGGTCCGGTGGCCGATCTGGGGGCCGGCAGCGGCCTGCTCAGTCGCGCCCTGCTGCGGCACTGGTCGGCCCTGGCGGATCAGCTGCCGATGCAACTCGACCATTGCCCCTCGCTCCTGGCCCTCAACCCCTTGCTGCTCAGCGCCGCTCCCCTGCCCCAGCGGCTCTGGGATCTCAACGACGGGCTGCCGATCGAGCTGGCGCAGGCCGCATTGCTGGCCTCCAGCTTCGCCTTGCATTGGCTCGACGATCCGCTGGGCCAGCTGGAGGGCTGGTGCGACCAGCTGGCTCCAGGGGGTTGGCTGCTGCTGGCCGTGCCCACCGCCGGCAGCTTTAGCCAATGGCGCCAGGCGGCGGCGGCTGCGGCCGTGCCCTGTACCGCCCTGGCCCTGCCCGATGCCGCCGCCTTGCTCGCCGCCAGCGGCGCTCGGGGCCTGCGCACCCATCGCCAGGCCCTGCTGCGCTTCAGCCAGTCAACACCTGACGCTCTGGCCTGCCTGCGCCAGCTCAAGGCCATCGGTGCTGGAACCAGTCGTCAGGCCCCCCTATCGCCTGGCCAGTGGCGTCGTTTGCGCAGCCATTGGCCCTCCCCGGGCTGCCTAAATTGGGAAATCTTGCTCTTGTTGGCCCAGAGGGATCCATGCGTCTGATCGTCGCTGGCACCGATACCGATGTGGGCAAGACCGTGGTCAGTGCGCTGCTGGTCCAGGGACTGGCAGCCCGCTACTGGAAACCAGTTCAAAGCGGGCTCGCCGATGGCAGTGACAGCCAATGGGTGCAGGAGATGCTCAGCCTGCCGCCAGGGCGAATCCTGCAAGAGAGCTACCGGCTGCAAGCCCCGGTTTCCCCCCATTGGGCGGCGGAACAGGAACAGCTGCTGATTGATCCCCAGCGGTTGTGCCTGCCCGCTGGGGACGAGCCCTTGGTGTTGGAAACGGCCGGCGGGGTGATGACCCCCCTGCGCCGGGACTGGCTGCAGATTGAGCAGATCCGCCGTTGGGGCTTGCCCTTGGTGCTGGTGGCCCGCAGTGGCCTCGGCACCCTCAACCACACACTGTTGACTCTCGAAGCCCTGCGGAACCGTTTCATTCCCGTGCTGGGACTGGTATTGAACGGACCGCTCCATCCTGACAATCCCCGCACCCTCGCAGAGCTGGGGGGTGTGCCCGTACTGGCCCAGCTTCCCCGGCTGGAACCGCTTAGTGCGGCGGCATTGCAAGAGCAATGGCTGCAGAGTGACTTGCCCAAAACCCTGCGGCAATGACCAAAAGACACCTGCTGGTCAGCCTGGCTGTGGCCTTGGTCTGCAGTGGCATCCTGGTGGTGTTCACCGATCTCGAAGGCAGCTTGCGGGGATGGTTCCTCTGCGGCCACTTCGGTCCTGCAAAGCACGGTCGTTGCCGTTAAGACAGCTGGACCTCAGGCCAAGGCCCGTGAACGGATCGGGCAATAGCCGATCAGGGCAGAGACGTTTTGTTTGGCGATCGAAAGCGGCCAGCCTTGACGGAGCTGTTGTCGCATGAGTTCAAGTTGAGATTGGCTCCATCCCTGGCGCTCAAGCATGGCCTTGATCATCTGCCATTGACCTTCGGCAAACATATCTTTACCAGGGGCAGTTTGGGTGTTGTGACTAGTGTAAGTCGAAATACTTGAAGTGAATCGTTTCGAAACGTAAGCAGATCGTGAAGATTTCATTAAGCTAGCGAGACAGGCAGGGATAACGGCTCTAGCAGGGTGGCAAAAAGCTCGACCTACCTGACTGTGGCTTAATGATGGCGAGAGTTTTCCATTTTGGTTTTTTCTTTGCGCACTATGGCTAAATTTTCATCTTCTCTTTGGCATTCCCACCTTTGGCACCCCTTCACCCAGGTGGCGACGGCCGAACCACCCCTGCGGGTGGTGTCCGCCCAGGGATCCCTGCTCTATTTGGAGGATGGTTCCACCTTGATCGATGCCATCAGCAGCTGGTGGGTGACGCTGCATGGTCACGCCGAGCCTGCGATTGCAGCCGCGATTGCAGCCCAAGCCATGGTTTTGGAACAGGTGATTTTCGCCAACTTTCGTCATGCCGGTGCGGAGCGTCTCGCCGAACGTCTCTGTAGTCACACTGGTCTTGATCGGCTCTTTTTTTCAGACAATGGCTCCACTGCCGTTGAGGTGGCCCTCAAGATCGCCTGGCAGTGGTGGCATAACCGCGGCGAACCCCGCTCCCAGCTGGTCGCCTTTGCAGGCGCATACCACGGCGACACCTTTGGGGCGATGGCCGTCGGCGAGCGCTCGTTGTTCAGTGCCCCCTTCGAACCCCTGCTTTTTGATGTGGCCCGCGCACCCTGGCCCGCCACCTGGTGGGGGGATGACTCGGTGCAAGAGCGGGAGAGCCAGGCCCTGGAGGTTCTCGAGCACCTCTTGCAAACCCCAACCGCCGCAGTGATCCTGGAACCCCTGCTGCAGGGAGCGGGCGGTATGGCCATGGTGCGCCCCGCCTTTCTGCAAGCGGTGCAGCGGTTGGTGCGCCAGGCGGGGGCCCTGTTGATTGCCGATGAAGTGCTCACAGGCTTCGGCCGCAGCGGCTCCCTGTTCGCAAGCCAGCGGGCCGGCCTTGCGCCCGATCTCATGGCCCTCTCCAAGGGGCTCACGGGGGGCTTCCTGCCGATGGGTGTGACCTTGGCCAGCGAGGCGCTCTACGAAGGGTTCATCGGCACCGATCCCAGCCTCACCCTCTTCCATGGCCATAGCTTCACCGCCAACCCCCTGGGCTGTGCCTCAGCCCTGGCCAGCCTGGACCTGCTGGAAGCCAGACCGGAGGGATACAAGGGCATGGAGGCGCGACTGAAACCCGGCCTCGTCGCCCTTGCCGGCCATCCCAAGGTGCTTTGTCCCCGCCTGCTCGGCTGCGCCGCCGCCTTTGACCTGGCGGTCAATGAGCCCGGCTATCTCAATGGGGCCGGCCAACGCCTGCAGCAGCTGGTGCAGCAGCAGGGAGTCTTTTTGCGCCCCCTCGGATCGGTGGTGTATCTCTTTCCACCCCTGGCTACCACCGACGAGCAACTGCACCAGTGCTTCAAGGCGATCGCCTGGGCCCTGGATCAACTCTGACGCCCCCAAAGCGCAATTCAGCTCAAGGCCCGGCCAAGATCGCCGCTTCGACATCGGCCCGGGAGAGGCCATAGGGGAAATGGCGCACCCTGCTTTGACCGTCCTGCTGCCAGCTGACGCGGAGATCTTCCATCTCCAGCTCAATGCGGGCACTCCATTGGGGACGATGCAGATCCCAGCTGGAAGGCCGCCCGCTGTGCTGATGGGCGCCGATTTGGCGCAGCCACTCTTCCAAGGAAGGCAGCGGATGGTTGTACAGGGGCATCTGCTCAGGGGGGAGCATCAGCATTAGTGGGGGGCTCAGCTCTGGCAGTCTGGGCAAGCAAGGGTCTAAACGGTGGCTCTGGGGCCCCATCAACCCCAGCGACCGACCAACTGGGCGGGGTGACCAGGGCCAGGCCCCGGGCCCAGGCCACGCCAAGACCCAGCACCAGGCTCAGGACCAAAGCCACTACCAACAGCAAGAGGGCTAACCATTCGCCGCCCGAGAGGGCACGGTGCACCGAAACCCTGCGGCCTGGTGCCGCCTGTGCCTCTGGCCTTACAACAGGCGGCAAGGCAGGGACGGCACCCAAGTCCAATTGCCGGTCGTAGGCCCGGCGGCGGGCCGGATCGCTGAGGGTTGCGTAGGCCAGCTGCAGCCGCGCAAAGGCGGATTCCGCTTGCTTACGCGGTAGTTGGGTGGTATCAGGGTGGTAGAGCTTGCTGAGCTGGCGGAAGGCCTGATGCAGCTCCTGGGAGGTGGCTGCCCTGGAGAGTTTTAGCTCCGCGTAATGGCACAAGCCGCTTGCAGAGTCGGGGAATGACGGGGCTGGATTGGGCGAAGGGGCCATGGCCCGAAAACGGCGGCGGCAGGACGCGGTCGGCGGGATCCTAGAAAGAAGCTTCCAGGCCCCCGTGGATGGTCAACCGTCCTGACCCTGTCCAACCGTCGGACCGACCCTCGGACTTCGAGGCGATGGTGCCCGACGCCCCCCAGGGCGACCCGTCGCGGGGTCTATCCCCAGCGTTCGATCGCCAGGGACTGCCCACACCAGAGTTTTGGGCCCAGCTGGGCTGGATGCCCCAGGCCAGCCAGTTGCAGTGCCTGGTGGAGCTTCAAGGTCAGTTGAGGCACTGGAACAGTCGCCTCAACCTGTCGCGTTTGGTGGAGGGCGAAGACTTCTGGATCGGCCAGATCTTTGACAGCCTTTGGCCTTTGGTGCCCCTGCTGACCCAGCAGCCCCCCCAGGCGGTGCCGTTGAGCCTCATTGATGTCGGCACCGGCGGTGGGTTCCCGGGGTTGGCCATCGCCATCGCCCTGCCCGAGGCCCAGCTCACCTTGGTGGATTCGGTGGGACGCAAGGTGGAGGCCGTGCGATCAATGGCGGCGTCCCTTGGCTTGGACGACCGGGTGACGCTGCGCTGCGAGCGGGTTGAGCGCACCGGCCGCAGCCGTGAATGCCGTGGCCGCTTCGACTGGGCCATGGCCCGGGCCGTTGCGGCAGCGCCTGTCGTTGCCGAATATCTGGTGCCCTTGCTGGCGCCCCAGGGCCGGGCCTTGCTTTATCGCGGCCGTTGGCAGCCCGGCGACCGGGCCGATCTCGACCGTGCCCTCCCGCTTTTGCGCGCGGAAGTCGAAGCGGTGCAGGGCCGCGAGTTGCCCGCAGAGCGGGGGGTGCGCCATGCCCTCTGGCTGCGGCCTTTAGCTCCCTGCCCGGACACCTATCCGAGGGCCGTTGGTGTGCCACTCAAAACGCCGATCGGCGCGGACGCCAGCGAGAGCTGATTGGGGGGGCTCACCGAGCCATGATTGGGCCTGTGCCCCAAGCCCGCCGGTCCCCGTTCAGGGGCTCACCAACCGCTGCAGCTTTTGGCCACCGAGCCGCTGGTGCAGGCGGCGCAGTAGGGGGGGAATCTCCCTGGCCCAGGGACTGGCCCCAAGTACCTCCAGCAGATCCGCTTCCCCGACTTCCTGGTCCAGGGCCCTGGCGTTGGCGCCAGGAAACCAGTGGTCACCTTGACCTAACAGCCCGTAACGGGCCCGGCAGAACCCCTCCAGCTCCCAAGCTTCCAGCAGGTTGTGAAGCCAAAGCAACACCGGCAGATTGAGGCCTCCTGGGGTCTGTTGCCAAGGGGGCAGGCCCTGGTCCCAGGTCTCCAGCCAGGCCGCCCCCAGGGCCCGCTGTCGGGCCGCTTCCAGCCTGGCCAGCACGGGCGGCACGAGCTCGTGGGCCCGGGGCAGCAGGGCCACAGCCTCTAGATGGAGATCCAGATCCTCAGGTCGGGCGGCCCCCAGGCTCATGGTGTGTACGCCCGGGGCACTGAGGCAGAAAAGATCGTTGAAGACGATCGGATGCAGGGGGGCGCAGAGATCGAGCAGGCGCTGGGAAGGGCTATGCAGATGGCCACCTTTGTCGGTGGGACTGATCAGAAACACCCCCATGTCATGGGCGGTTGCGGCGGCAATGGCGGCGCCATTGTCCTGGCGGAGCCAATACCAATGGAGATTGATGTAGTCGAAACCATCGCTTTCGATCGCTGCCAGGATCAATTCGAGGGGTGCATGGGTCGAGAAACCCACGTGGCCGACTCGGCCTGCGGCCTGCCAGCGACGGGCCACCTCCAGACAGCCTCCGGGCCGCAGGGTTTGCTCCAGAAGCTCGGAGGTGTTGATGCCATGCAGGCTGAGCAGGTCCACCCGGGAGACGGCCAGCCGATCAAAACTGACACGCAGCTCGGTCTCAAAGACTGCGGCATCGGCCTGGGGGGCAATTTTGGTTTGCAGGATCCGTTGGGGATCAAGCACCTGGGGGAGCAGTTCACCCAGCTGGCGTTCGGAGCTGCCGTAGCCCCGGGCGGTTTCGATGTGATGCAGACCGGCGGCTGTGGCCGTCTCCAAAATGGCCCTCAGATTGGCCTGGCTTTTGGGATCGACCTCGGCTGCGCCCACATCGGACCAACTTTGCTGAAAGCGCATGCCTCCCAAGGAAAGCAAGGGCATGGCCAGGTTGGTGCGTCCGAACCGACGAGTCGGCACCTTCATGGTCTTGAAGTCGCTGGCCGCGGCAGGGTGCGCCTTGGTCGGGCCGGTGTCGGCACGCCAAGGGGCATAATTTCCTGCTCATCCAGGCGGCGTTCGAGGGCCGGCAGTTCTTCGTAGGCAACCCAGTGGATGCAATCGACTGGGCAGGTGTCAATCGCTTCTTGGATGCGTTCGGTGCTGTCGCCATCTTGGCGAATGGCCCGGGACCGTCCCCAATTGGATTCGACCACAAAAGTGTGGACTGCCACATGGGCACAATAACGGCAGCCTATACAGACGGCTTCGTCGACCCATACGGCTTTCTGACGCAAGGCGCCCCCCAGCAGGGGCTCCATTCCGGTGGCAATTGCCGGGGCGCTCAGCGGTGTGCTGAAGGCAAGGGACGGATCGCTCATTGGCGGGACGGGCACCAAGGCCTCAGCCATCCCAGCGAGTCACCACCACTTCAATGCTGCCGTCTTGGTGATTCGTCTGTTGGCTGACCTGAAATCCTTCTGCGGAGCTGGCAGCCAGGATCGTGTGCAG
This sequence comes from Synechococcaceae cyanobacterium, assembly GCA_947458155.1. Lineage (GTDB taxonomy): Bacteria > Cyanobacteriota > Cyanobacteriia > PCC-6307 > Cyanobiaceae > Cyanobium. The sequence goes on from CANGZM010000027.1 coordinate 7,477, forward strand.
GGCATAGCGCTGGGTGAGGCGCGCCAGGAAGCGTTCGACCGGCACGGGCTGTCGCCAGAGATCGAGATCGGCCACCAGTTCGTAGCAGCCGCCCTCAGCATTGAAACGGAAACCAATGTCGCCGCCCTCGGCTTGGGGGATGGCCAAGTCAGCGGTAACGGTCTGGCCGCGATAGCCGCGCACCGGTTGGGCCCCTTCCAAGGGAGGAAAACCGAGATCATGCAGGGCCTCAACGAGGGCCTGACGATCACGCAATTCGGTCTTGACAGTGCTGAAGTGGGACATCGAATTGAAGCGGTGGGGGATTCAGGTGAGGGGGTCAAGCGCCAACCCCTGGATCGGCTGGCTCTGCTGGTTCAGGGCCTGCGTTTGGAAGGCAGGCAAGAACGCCTCAGCCGTAGCTCGCCGTTGCTGGACGGTGCCAAGACGGGATTCAAGCCGGGCGGTGAGGGCCTGGCAGCCGTCACCGGCGACGCCCTCCACGACTTCGTCCACGCGGCCGTCGGGTCGGATGCGAAAGCGGATGGTGCGCTGGGCCATCCCGCAGGGGAATGAAGTTGGTGAATGCTAACCGGGTTGGCCAATCCCGGCGGGCTCCCGTGAACTTCAGGTGATCAGCCCTTCTTCAACCAGGGTCTGTAGCTGGTCCAGCACCTCAGGTTGCTCAAGTTGTTCGAGGGCCAGGCGTGCCTCATCACGCACCCCCGGATCACCGTCCTGGAGCAAGGTGGCCAGCAAGGACTCCACAACCTGCTGCTGGCGGGGTTCCACCAGGTCGGGATAGAGGCGGCCCAGGGACCAGGCACTGTTGCTGCGAACGGCTCCTTCACTGTCGATTCGCAAGGTTTGCAGCAGCTGGGCGGCCGCCGGATCGGCTTTGGCGGCATTGGTGCCGCCGGCGTCGGCCAGGGAGCTGGCGGCCCAGAGGCGGACGGCAGCGATATCCATCTGCAGGGCGCGAATCAGGGGGTTGAGTACCGGCGCCTCGGGGTAATTGCTGAGACTCCAGGCCACCGCCTTGCGCACGTAACCGTTGTCGTCGGCGCTGAGCAGGCCCAGCAGGGGCTCTACGGCCAGCGGGGTGGGATTGCGGCCGAGGGCGTAGACGGCGCTCATCCGCAGCATCGGACAGGAGGCGGTAAGCAGGGGAAGCAGCAGGGGCAACGCCCTGGGATCTCGGTGCTCGCAGAAAATCCGCAGCCCCTGCATGAGCTGCTCCTGATCTCCTCGCAGCAGGGTCAGGCCCAGGTCGCATTCTGCAGCGACAGCATGGGGATCGGGTTCCTCGGGATCGATCTCGTCGAGGGGATCGCCAAGCAACTCCTGGGCCAGTTCACGGGCAAGTACCTCGTGATCGAGGGCGAGCTCGGTGGGACTGTCCGGGAAAGGATCAGGAAAGGGCTGGGAGTCGACCGGCATCAAGCGATCCTCGTTGGGGGATGCTAAAAGCCGGTCGGCCCAGGCTCACGCCCAGGACCATCAATGCTTTCAGCCGAGGGGAGCCGGGGCGGCCATGTCCCCGGGCAGCCAGATGCGCGCGCTAACGGCAAAAAGGGCGATCCCAAAGAGCAGCACGATGGCCAGGGGCAAAAGGGCGGAGCGAAGAAAACCCATGCCGCAGAACGTGCCAGAAACAACCTGCCCCCACTATCGGTGGGCCAGGGTCGTTTTGCGGGCCCCCGACCTCCGGATTGCGGCCTTAGCTACAGCAGGAATTCGCTGGCACGACCGGACACGGGTTCGAGGGGCAAGGAAAGGGCCTTGCCCAGGCGGGGCCGGTCGCGGGTGCTACCCAGCCACTGCCGCACCGTTGCCGCCAGTCCCAGGTCGTTGAGGGCGGCGGCAACGCGCTCGATGTGCTCGGCGTAGTCCTCAACGCTGAGGGGAAAGGACTGTTGCTCCAGGTGGTTCCACATCACCTGGAGGTAGAGGCGCCCGCGGATCTGCACGAGGCGCAGGTCGTGGCTGGCCTGCCAGCGCGCCACCAGCAGAGCCCTCAGTTCGGTACCGCTGAGGGGAGCGCCGGCGTCGGCGGCGGCACCAGAGGAATCAGCCAAGGTCACCGGTGGGGGGCGCATGGATCACTCCAGCCTGCCTGGTGCCAAGAGCCTGCCTGTTGCCAAGCCAAGCACTAAGGCTTGTTTCAGGCCCAGGGGACGGCGGGGGGCTGCGGAGCAGGACGATAGGGGCAAGGTTCATAATGGCGCCACGTTGCAGCGCTTCTTTAAAGCGACGCCAATGACCCAGATCCCAGCGCCCTCCTCTTCTGGTGATGTCCCCGACATGGGTCGTCGGCAGTTCATGAATCTGCTCACCTTCGGTTCCGTCGCCGGGGTGGCCCTGGGGGCGTTGTATCCGGTCGTCAACTACTTCATCCCCCCCAAGGCCGCCGGCAGCGGCGGTGGCACCACCGCCAAGGACGCGGCCGGCAACCCAGTCACCCTGAGCGGCTGGCTGGGCTCCCACAAAGAAGGCGACCGCAGCCTTGTGCAGGGTCTGAAGGGGGACCCCACCTACCTGGTGGTGGAGGGTCCCGAGGCGATCGGCAACTACGGCATCAATGCCATTTGCACCCACCTGGGTTGTGTTGTGCCTTGGAACAACGGGGCCGGCAAGTTCATGTGTCCCTGCCACGGCAGCCAATACGACGCCACGGGCAAGGTGGTGCGCGGTCCGGCGCCCCTCTCCCTGGCCCTGGCCCACGTGACGGTCGAGAACGACAACGTGTTTGTCAGTCAGTGGACAGAAACCGATTTCCGCACTGGCGATAAGCCCTGGTGGTCCTGATCCGGGTCCAGCCCGCCCTCCCCCGTTTTTCCGCCCCCGATCCGTCCCTCCATGCGTCGCCTTCCCTCCCCATCCCGCCTGCTTACTCCTCTCTTCCGGGGGGCGGGTCTTGCCACCCGGTTCCTGGGCTTCGGCCTTTGTCTGGGCTTGTTGCTTTGCGGTGCTAGCCCGAGTTGGGCCTATCCGTTCTGGGCCCAACAGAATTACGCCAACCCGCGGGAGGCCACCGGCAAGATTGTTTGCGCCAACTGTCACCTGGCCAAGAAGGTAACCCGGGTGGAAGTGCCCCAGGCCGTGTTCCCGGACACGGTCTTCAAGGCTGAAGTGGAGGTCCCCTACGACACCTCGGTGCAGCAGGTCGCTGGCGATGGCACAGCCACGGGCCTGAACGTGGGTGCGGTTGTGGTGCTGCCCGACGGTTTCCGTCTGGCGCCCCCCGAACGATTGAGCGATGAACTCAAGGAAGAAACCAAGGGCATCTTCTACAGCCAGTACAGCGACACCCAGCCCAACATCCTGCTCGTGGGTCCCATCCCTGGCGACCAGCACCAGAAGATCGTCTTCCCGGTGCTGTCACCTGATCCCGCAACCGATGGCAACATTCACTTTGGAAAATATCAAATTCATGTGGGTGGCAACCGGGGCCGCGGCCAAGTGAACCCCACCGGTGAAAAAACCAACAATGGCGTTTTCAACGCCACCGTGGCGGGCAGCATTGCTTCGATTGATGAGGCCGAAAAGGGTGCCCTTGATGTGGTGATAACTACCGCCGACGGCAAAACTGTTAAGGAAACGATTCCCGCCGGTCCCAAGCTGTTGGTCAAGGTGGGCGACCGTCTTGAGATTGGCACGCCCCTCACCAACGACCCCAATGTGGGTGGTTTCGGCCAGGTGGATGCGGAGGTCGTGCTTCAGAACCCTGCTCGCATCTATGGCCTCCTGGCTTTCCTGGCCGGCACGGCCCTGACCCAGATCCTGCTGGTGCTCAAGAAGAAGCAGGTCGAGAAGGTCCAGGCGGCCACAGGGGGCGTGCTCTGAGTCTCCCCTTGCTTCCCCTGGCTGCTTTCACCTCCCCCGGGCCCATTGTTTTTCAGCTGGGCCCGCTTTCTTTGCGCTGGTATGGGCTGCTGATTGCGGCAGCCGTTCTGATCGGTTTGGCCTTGGCCACCCGTTTGGGTCGCGAACGCCAGATTGCGGCCCCCTTCATCAGTGACCTGCTGCCGGTGATGGTGGTTTCGTCAGTGCTGGGGGCCAGGCTTTATTACGTGCTGCTGGAGTGGCGCCACTACCGCCAAAACTGGCAGGAAGCCCTGGCGGTATGGCACGGGGGTATCGCCATCCACGGCGCCCTGTTGGGCGGGTTGATCGGCACAATCCTGTTTTGCCGCTGGCGTCGCCAACAGCTTTGGCCGCTCCTGGATGTGCTGGTGCCGGCGTTGGCCCTGGGACAGGCCATTGGTCGATGGGGAAATTTCTTTAACTCAGAAGCCTTCGGTTTGCCTACCAACCTGCCATGGAAGTTGATGATTCCTTTGGAAAATCGCCCGGCTGGTTTCATTACATATAGTACATTTCATCCAACGTTTCTATACGAATCCCTCTGGAATCTTGGTGTTTGTGCCCTGTTGCTCTTCCTCTTTTTCCAGGGAGTCAGGGGAAAGCTTTTCTTGCCGGCGGGAGCCCTGAGCTGTATTTATCTAATGTCCTATAGCTCGGGCCGTGTCTGGATTGAGGGATTGCGGATGGACCCCCTATGCCTGGGGGCTGAGCCACCGTTTTGTACCGGTGGTCTACGCATGGCTCAGTTGGTTAGCTTGATTTTGATTGCCTTGGGGGGCCTGGGGCTCTGGCGGCTCTATGGCCAGCATCAGCCCTTACCGGACCCCACGGGAGTGACCCCATGAAGGCGCCCGTGGTGCAGATTGTCGGCGCCGGTCCTGGCGCACCGGACCTACTGACCTTGAGGGCCCTGAGGGCGATTGAGCAGGCGGAGGTGTTGGTTTGGACGGATTCGCTGGTCAACCCGGCAATCGCCGCCCTGGCTTCGCCGTCTTGCGAACGGATCCGTACCAGCACCCTCACCCTGGAGGAAGTGCTGGAGGTGGTGGTGCAACGGGCCCGGGCGGGCCTGAGGGTGGTCCGTCTGCATGACGGCGATCCCTGCCTTTATGGCGCCTTGGCCGAACAGGTCTGCCGGCTTGCCGACTGCCAATTGGAGGTGGAGGTGGTGCCTGGGCTCAGTGCCTACCAGGCCACGGCAGCGTCCTTGGGCTCTGAACTCACCATCCCTGGTCTGGTGCAAACGATCGTGCTGAGCCGGGCCGGGGGCCGCACGGGCGTGCCCGAACGGGAGTCTCTCTGCCATCTGGCGGCCCTGGGAGCCTCCCTGTGTCTCTACCTGAGTGCAAGACATGTGGAGGAAGTTGAAGCCGAACTGCTGCTTCACTACGACCCGCAGACGCCTGTGGCCATTGGTTATCGCGTCAGTTGGCCCGACCAGTGGTTAACCATCGTGCCGCTAAACCAGATGGCCGCCACCAGCCGCGAGCAGCAACTGATCCGCACGACGCTCTACGTGGTGAGCCCTGCCCTGAGGCCGCCGCCAGCGGCGCGCTCCAAGCTGTATTCCGCCAGCCACAAGCATCTGTTTCGAGGGGGAGTCGGCACGCCTTAGGGGCTCACCTTATGGCCCTCCAGCAGCAAGGGGGCAGAGGAGAACGGGGGGCGTCAATCCCGCTTGAGCAGCTCGTCCCGACTCAGTTTGAGCTGTTTCCAAACCTGCTTGATCTCGTCATAGGCCTGGTCCTGGCTGAGTTTGCCGTTCGCCTGAAGTCCGACGATCAGACCCACCCGCTCAGCGAAGGTTTCCAGATTCTGATGAAACATCAACCGACCGGGGCTCCAATCAGCCCCTCGATAACTGCCGTGGGCTTCCAGCGGTGAGCGCACACCCTGGCTCGACGCTGGCGCTGGACCGCCGTTACCAGCAGGCCTCCCGGAGGTGTCGTCGTCCAAGGCGCTCATGTAGTTAGTCGAACTTTAGTCGCCTTGCCTTGCCCGCTGCCCGCAGTGAAAGAACTAAAAAGAGTGTCGTCTGGAAGACATACCCCCAGGGTTTGTATCCCTTGGAATAAGAATCACTAGTTCAGTGGCCATGACTCGCCTGCTGCGTACCTGGTTACCACCGGTGAGCACCTGCCTGCTGCTTCAGGGGGCCATCGCCGGGGGCAGCATCATGTTGAATCGCTGGCTTGCCCCTCCCACTCCGTGCTGCGACTCACTCCAGGCGCGCTGAGTTCCCAACGGCTCGTTCAGCGTCCGGGGTCCTGGCCCAGCCACCTTTACGTCCATGGCGGCTTGGCCCCCACCGCCATAGAACTGCTTGTTTTTGAGCCCGAGGGGGTTCAGCGCCATGTAGCCCAAGACCCCCAGGAGATCCTGGCCCTCTGCCAGCAGGGCTATCCCCTCTGGTTGCGGATTCGGGGATTGGCCGACCGCCCTGGAATCACCTCCCTGCTCGGTCAACTCGGCATCCCGCCCCCGCTGATCGCTCCCTTGATCGAAGTTCCCCAGCGGCCCCAGGTGGATTGTCTGGATGCGGTGATCATGGTGGTTCTGCATCGCCTGGGCAGCACCCGCGTGCCGGGTTTCCTGGTGAGTGAGCAGGTGGGTCTGTTGCTGATCAATGGCTTGCTGATTACCATTGAAGAAGGTGCCCCTGGCGATTCGTTTCCCGGCCTCACCCAATGGTTGCTCTCCAACCGGGCTGCCCCCAGAGACAGGGATCTGGATGACATTCTCCATTTTTTGATTGACGAAATTTTGGATGGCCTCTTCCCACTGCTGGAGGGCATTGCCCATGAACTCGATGAGCTTGAGGAGGCGGTACTGCGCAGGCCCAAACCCAAATTATTGAATGTAGTATTCAAGTTTCGCAGCAATTTGCGCACCATTCGCAGCCAGGTGTGGCCGTTGCGCCATCAGATCAAGATGCTGCTGCGCCAGAATCAGAATCTGTTGGGAAAGGAGGCGTTGTTGGGCTTCCAGGAGATGGCGGAGATGGTGGAAATGTTGTTCGAAAACTGTGAACTGCTACGCAGTCAATGTGATGCCATTACCCAGGCCTACAGCGCCAGTGTGGGCAATCGCATGAACCAGGTGATGAAGACCCTGACCATCCTCACCAGCATCTTTGCTCCGCTCACCCTGATCGCCGGCATCTATGGCATGAACTTTGAGGTAATGCCCGAATTGCACTGGCGCTTCGGCTACCTGGTTGCGTTGGCGTTGATGGGCTTGATTGCCCTGGTGCAGTGCCTCTGGCTGCAGCGCCGGGGTTGGTTTCAGGACTGGACCGCTTTGAAGTGAACAGCCAGAGGCACCCTGGCGGGTCTGGGCGCCCGCTTTCCTTAACCGCGACATAACGACTGCGGTGCCCGGCAGTTGCTAATCAAGGGTTGCACCCGTTTCTAGGCTTTTCGATGTCCTTCGCCCAGAAGGCCCTGATCTTCGGTACGGTCGCGGCAATTGTGGCCGGCACCAGCGCCACGGCACAGAGTGCACTCAATGGCGCAGGGGCGACGTTCCCGGCGCCCTTCTACCAAAGCTCCTTTGCCGGGCTTGCAGCCGCCGGTGGCCCCAAGGTGAACTATCAGTCAGTGGGCTCAGGGGCCGGGGTGCGTCAATTCGTGGCTGGCACCGTCGATTTCGGTGCCACCGATGAACCGATCAAGGCGTCCGAAGTCGCCAAGGTTGCTCGCGGCGTGGTGCAGTTCCCCACCGTCGGCGGCACGATTGCCGTGGCCTTCAACAAGGCTGACTGCCCCGCCCTGCGTCTCACCCAGGACCAGCTCGTCAAGGTGTTTCTCGGCGAGATCAAGACCTGGGAAGCATTGAAGTGTGGCAAGGGTCCGATCAAGGTGGCCCACCGCTCCGATGGTTCCGGCACCACCTTCGCCTTCACCAACTCCCTTTCGGCTTTCTCCCCCGCCTGGAAGAGCCGGGTGGGCGAGGGCAAGAGCGTCAATTGGCCCGTCGGCGTTGGCGGCAAGGGCAATGAAGGCGTCGCCGGCATCCTCACCAACACCCCTGGCTCCATCGGCTACGTCAACCAGGCTTACGTCAAGGGCAAACTCAGGTCGGCCGCGCTCCAGAACCGTGCTGGTGCCTTCGTCAAGCCGGGTCTAAAGGGCGGTACTGATGCCCTCAGCAACATCCGCCTGGATTCCCGCTTGGCTGGTGAAGATCCCAATCCCGCCGGGGCCGGCAGCTACCCGATCACCACCCTCACCTGGATCCTGGCTTACGAGAAGGGCAATGGAGCCAAGGCCGCCTCGATTCGCAAGTCGATGGAGTACCTCCTGGGCCCCGGTCAGGCCAAAGCCGATGATCTCGGTTATGTTCCCCTGAGGGGCGACATCCTCAGCAAGGCCAAGAGCGCTGTGCGCCGCATCGGTCCCTGAGGACTTGATGAACAGGGCCTCAACAAAAAGAGGCCAAATCCATTCTATCCCAGGCGGCCTAGGAAGGCCGCCTTTTTTGTTGGATGTAGGTTTATGGAAATATCTTGCCAGGCATGGTTTGGCCAGGAAAACCTAGGTTCCGTCATTGGCAATGCTTTAGTCAAACCTTAACCTTTCCACTACCACGCCTTCATCAATCCAAGCAGTATCGCCCCATACGCTGGTTCCGTTCACCAACAATGCCGGCCATGGTTTTCACTTCGCCACGCGCCACCGGAAGCAGTGATGGATTCAGGGAATTACTGGAAACGAGCTATCAGAAACGTAGCCTTGTCCATGTAAGTGCTGGCAGTGGCGTTCCCCTGTTGCGGGACCATGTCTGGTTGGTAGTGCGGGGCATGGTCAAGCTCACGGCCCTGACCATTCACGGCGATGAAATGGTGCTTGGCTTGGCGGGTGCCAACGAGCCCTTTGGTGATCCCCTTGCCGGCGTTGAGGCCTACAGCGCCTTGGCCCTTGCCGATAGTGACCTCCTCTGTTTGCCCGTGAGGGAGATCCATGCTGATCCCGCCTTGGCGGTGGCGATGCTGCAGGCCGTCAGTCAGCGTTATCGCCAGAGTCAATCCCTGCTAGGTCTGATGGGATTGAGGCGGGTCGAAGAAAGGCTGAGGGGTTTTCTGGAAATGTTGGCTTCCGAATACGGCCAACCCTGTGCCGAAGGTCTGCGACTCAATGTGCGCCTTACCCATCAGGAACTGGCCAGTGCCCTCGGCACCACCCGCGTCACCATAACCCGCGTCATCGGTGCTCTGCGCGAAGAAGGTTGGCTGCAGCTAGATGGCCAACGCAGGCTTGTGTTGAGCCACCTGCCCCGTTCCTGACCTCCGTGCCCTTCAGCCCCCCCGTCTCCCTAGAGCAGAATGGCGGCATGCCCGCCTCCCTGCTGGTCGTCGAGGATGACGACACGATTCGCGACACGATTCGCGAAGCCCTGATCCTGGAGGGATACGAGGTGACTGCCAGCGGTAATGGCCGCGAAGCCCTCTCCCTGGTGCAGCATGCTGCCGAGCGGGCCCCCTTCTCCCTGGTGGTCCTGGATCTGATGCTGCCGGGGCTTGATGGCCTTGATCTCTGCCGTCAAATCCGTCAGAGCGAAAACAGCATCCCGATCCTGGTGGTAAGTGCCCGTGACAGTGAGCGCGATCGGGTCTTGGGCCTGGAGGTGGGTGCCGATGACTACCTGGTCAAACCCTTTGGCATGCGCGAACTGGTTGCCCGTTGCCGCGCCCTGCTGCGGCGCAGCAACGGTGGTTTCAGTCAAGGACGGGTCCTGGAGCATGCCAATCTGCGCCTGTTCACCGAAGAATGCCGCGTCACCCGTGACGGCCAGGAGGTGAACCTCTCGCCCAAGGAATACCGGTTGCTGGAACTTTTTATGCAAAACCCGAGACGGGTCTGGAGTCGCGATAAGCTTTTAGAGCATATCTGGGGCTTTGATTATTTCGGTGATAGCAAAACTGTTGACGTACATATTCGTTGGCTGCGCGAAAAACTGGAAACCAATCCTTCCAATCCAGAGCATCTTTTGACCGTGCGCGGCTTTGGCTACCGCTTCGGTTAAGTGGTGCTTGCCATGCAGTTGCCGTTGGCCCTCGCCCTGGGCTTGCTCCTGGGCTGGAGCTTCGCCCAATCCCGCCAACGTCCGGCGGGCCGCGATCAAAAGGGCAGTAGCCAGTGGCTGCGCTGGCTAGAGGCCGCTCCAAGTGGCTGGTTGATTGTGGCAGCCGACGATGGGGTTCGCCTACTCAATCCCAGGGCCGAACGGTTGCTGCAGCTGGGTACCGCCATACCCAGTCCGGTTTTCTTGGAGCAGATCTGTGCCGATGCCCAACTGCGCGAAGTCATCCACGCCGCCCGTCGCCATCAGCGCCCCCAGCGACTCGAATGGGAGCTGGGCGGTGAAGAGCTGGAGGCCATTGCCCTGCCTGGTGATGGGGGCTGGGTGGGGGTGCAA
>CANGZM010000028.1 GCA_947458155.1 Synechococcaceae cyanobacterium
CCTCACGCCCCTGCCAGGCCCTGTCGCCCTCGTCCACGAATGGTTCAGCCCCCGTTCCTACGGGGGAGCCGAGCTGGTGGTGCAACAGATGGACGATTTTCTCGCGGCGGCGGGCCAACGGCCTGATCTTTTTGCCCTTGTGGCAGGGGCGAGCCAACACTTGGATCCTTGGCTGGCGGGAAGGGCCATCCGAACCAGTTTTGTTCAGCATTTGCCCTGGGGGGCTAGCCATGTTCAGCAATACCTGCCCCTGCTGCCGCTAGCGATCGAGCAGTTTGATCTCAGCCGCTACCCCTTGGTGCTCAGCAGCAGCCATCTGGTGGCCAAAGGGGTGCTCACGGGGCCAGACCAGTTGCATGTCAGTTACGTGCATACCCCGGTTCGTTACGCCTGGGATCAGATGGGGGCCTACCTGCGCCATTCCACCTTGGCCCGTGGCCCCCTGGGCCCCCTGGTGAGATGGCAGCTCCATTGGCTGCGCCAATGGGACGTGGCCAGCGCGGGCCGCCCCGATGTGCTGGTGGCCAATTCCCGTTTCACCGCCAGTCGCATCCGCCGTTACTGGGGCCGTGAGGCCCAGGTTCTGCATCCGCCAGTCGCGGTGCAACGCTTCCGCTGGAACCAATGCCGCGACGACACATATCTGAGCCTCTGCCGGCTCGTGCCCAACAAGCGGGTGGATGTGGTGGTGGAAGCCTTCAATCGCACCGGCCTGCCTTTGGTGGTCATCGGCGATGGCCCCGAACGGCGCCGACTCCAGGCCATGGCAGGCCCCCAGATTCGCTTCCTGGGGCGTTGTAGCCAGGCCGAGGCCAATCACTGGCTGGAGCGCTGCCGCGCCTACGTCTACGCCGGTCTTGAGGATTTCGGCATTGCGCCCGTCGAGGCGATGGCTGCGGGGGCCCCGGTGATCGCCTATGGCGCTGGGGGACTGTGCGACAGCGTGCGCTGCCTGGTTCGGGGCGACCGCTGGCCTACCGGACTGCTGTTCCCCGAACAGACCCCCACCAGCCTGGCGGCGGCCCTGGAGCATTTCCACCACGGCCAGCTTTGGCGGCAACTACCTGCCAGCGACCAGCGTGCATGGGCCGAGGGTTTTGGGCCGGAGCGCTTCCGCGACCGCTTCCAGGCACTGCTACTGCACAGCTGGGACGAACATCGCCACCGCCTGGACTCTGGCCGCTCAGCCCCCGCTCTCGCCCCAGAGCTCGCTGTGCCTCTGGCCTGAGTGACCCTGGCAACTGGAGTCTCTTCGCGACTGATCCTTAGATTCGTTTATCGCTGGCTGGCTCCATGGTTGTCTTGCCCGGATCTTCGGAGTTTCGATTCGGTCGATCCGTGGAGGCTAAATCTTCTGCCTGCCTTGTTGTGCCATTGGCTGCCACTGTCTTCCCTTTTGATGCCAGCGGCTCCCCTGGGTCTGGCGAGTCTGCCCTGGGCGAGCCGGGCGTGACGCTCAAGGTTCAAGAGCTGATCGAGCGCCAACCCCGCCATTCACGGGTGCTGAAGCGCACGGGCGACATCGTGTTTTCCCTGGCCATGCTCAGCCTCTGTTCACCCCTGTTGGTGCTGTTGGTACTCCTGGTAAAAATCACATCCAAGGGTCCCGTTTTCTATGTTCAGCAGCGGGTGGGCCGCGGCTACGGACAGTTTGGCTGCATCAAATTCCGCACAATGCGCCGCGATGCTGACCGCATCCTTTCGGCCGTGCTGGCGGCTTCGCCTGATCTGCAGGAGGAGTTTCGCAATGATTTCAAGCTGCGCAACGACCCGCGCATCACCAGGTTAGGCAGGTTTTTGCGTCGATCCAGTCTTGATGAACTGCCGCAGTTTGTGAATGTGCTTCGCGGTGAGATGAGTGTAGTTGGCCCCCGCCCGATCGTCTCTCAGGAATTACCCCGTTATGGCAAGCGCATGGAAGAAGTGCTGGCTGTGCGGCCTGGATTGACAGGTCTATGGCAGGTCTCAGGGCGCAACAACCTCAGTTATCGCAAACGCGTCCAACTCGACCTCCATTACGCCCGCTATCGCAGCTTGAAGATGGATATGCGCATTTTGTGGCGCACGATTCGGGTGGTGCTCGACCCCCGCGACCGCGGTGCCTATTGAAGGCTGCCTTCCCCAAAGGGCCTGATTACCGTACCGCTTGCATTAGCCGGAACCCCGCCAGTCCCAGTTGGGCTAATACCAGCCAAAGCAATTCCAACTTCAGGGTCAGGCCCAAGATTCTCTCAATGGCGGCTGGATCCGGCGGCGGGGCGAAGGCCGCAAGCACCGGTTTCACCTTGACACCGTCCGCATAGCGGTTGATGCCGCCCAGGCGCACCTGGGCCGCCATGGCATAGGCAGCCTGGGAAACCCCCGCGTTGGGGGAAGGATCCGCCGCACCCTGCCTCAAGGCGGCGCTGAACCAGGGCAGTAACTGATCGGGGCGACCGGCGGCCAGGGGCAAGGTAAGGGCCACCAGCCTGGCGGGTACCCAGGTGAGTCCATCATCGAGCCGGGCTCCCGCCGTACCCAGCCAACGCAGGCGGCCCATTTTGTATCCCAGCATCGAATCGAGGGTGCTGGCCGCTTTGAAAGCCCATGCCAGGGCCAGGGGGCCTGGCATGGGGGTCAGCGTCGCCTGGGGCCAGCCCAGCAAGATCGCGCCCACGATCATCCAGAACAGGGGTGCAAAAAGGCCATCGACGGCATTCTCACTGGCGGTTTCGGCAGCAGCCCGCAGAATCTCGCCTTCATTGAGATCCTGGACCTGACGCCCCACGATCCAGGCCAGTCTCGACCTTGCTAAGTCCAGGTCGGGCAGGGCCCCCAGGACCCGTCGCACCGCCTGTTCCAGGCTGCGGCCGGCCAGGGCACTGGCCATGCCGAGCAGCAGTAGGGGCAGACCTACCAGGGGCCAGCGTCCTGCCAGTCGCTCCAGACTCCAGCCCGCCAGGGCGCTGCCCAACACCAGCACCATGGTTATTACAAGTCCCATCAGCCGCAGCCGGGCCGGCTGATCGCCAGACCAGGCCTCGGCAGGCCGGCGCAGCCGTGCGATGACCCAGCCCATTACCTGCACCGGATGGAGCCAGGAGAGCGGATCGCCCACCAGCCGATCCAGTAGGCAGGCAACGGCCACCAAGGCAAGAATCTGGTGGGGCCAGGGCAACCAGGCCGCCATCAGCGGCGCAGAAGTGGCCGGTTCAGGAGGCCCGCAGCCAGCTGAACATGGAACGCAGCCCCGTACCCACCTGCTCAATGGGGTGTTCGGCATCCCTTTGGCGGATCCGGTCCATTTCGGGCTTGCCGGCCTCGCACTCCGCCACGAAGTTACGGGCAAAGGTGCCGTCCTGGATGTCGGTGAGGATGCGCTTCATCTCCGCTTTGGTTTCGGCGGTGATCAAGCGGGGCCCGCTGACGTAATCGCCATATTCGGCGGTGTTGGAGATTGAATCGCGCATGGCGGTGAGGCCGCCTTTGACCATCAGGTCAACGATCAGCTTGACTTCATGGAGGCATTCGAAATAGGCGAGTTCGGGCTGGTAGCCCGCTTCCACCAGTGTTTCGAATCCTGCTTTCACCAGCTCGCTGAGGCCACCGCAAAGCACCGCCTGCTCGCCGAAGAGGTCGGTTTCGGTTTCTTCCTTGAAGTTGGTTTCGAGAATGCCGGCGCGGGTACCGCCGATGGCCTTGGCGTAGGCCATGGCCAGGGCGCGCGCTTGGCCCGAGGCATCTTGTTCAATCGCGAACAGGGCGGGAACGCCTTGGCCGTTCTGATACTCCCAGCGCACGGTGTGGCCTGGTCCCTTGGGGGCGATCATCACGACGTCGACATCGGCCGGGGGCTTGATCAGTCCAAAGCGGATGTTGAAGCCGTGGGCAAAGCTCAGCACCTTGCCGGCCTTGAGGTGGGGAGCGATCTCGGCGTCATAGACAGCCCTCTGAAATTCATCGGGCAGCAGCACCATGATCCAGTCAGCGCGCTCGGCGGCCTCAGCCACGCTCAGCACCTCCAGTCCATCGGCGCGGGCCTTGGCGGCTGAGCGACTGCCTTCATAAAGCCCCACGACCACATGGACTCCGCTGTCCTTGAGGTTGAGGGCATGGGCATGGCCCTGGGAGCCGTAGCCGATGATGGCCACCGTCTTGCCGTTCAGCAGGCTGAGATCGGCGTCAGAGTCGTAGAAGAGCTGGGCCATTCCGGTCGGCGGGCGGGGCAAAGGGGGAGCCTACCCAAGTGGGCTGCCCCCCCGAATCAATCAGGCAGTCGCTTCGCTGGGGTGGGCGATAACCCGGTCGATCAGGCCGTATTCCACCGCTTCGGTGGCGCTCAAGAAGTAGTCGCGGTCAGTGTCCTTGGCGACTTTGTCAAGCGGCTGACCGGTCATGTCCGCCATGGACTGGTTGAGCATGTCCTTGATGCGGAGAATCTCGCGGGCCTCAATTTCAATGTCGCTGGCCTGGCGTTGACTGGTGCCCCCCAGGGGCTGGTGGATCATGATGCGGCTGTGGGGCAGGGCCAGTCGCTTGCCCTTGGTGCCGGCTGCGAGCAGGAAGGCTCCCATGGAGGCCGCCAGACCAACGCAGATCGTGACGACTTCGGACTTCACATATTGCATGGTGTCGAAAATCGCCAGGCCGGCCGTCACCGATCCTCCTGGGGAATTGATGTAGAGATAAATCGGCTTGCTGTTGTCATCCGAATCTAAATAAAGCATCTGGGCCACCAGGGCATTGGCCACGGCGTCATTGACTTCGGAGCCGAGGAAGAGAATGCGCT
Organism: Synechococcaceae cyanobacterium; assembly: GCA_947458155.1. GTDB lineage: Bacteria > Cyanobacteriota > Cyanobacteriia > PCC-6307 > Cyanobiaceae > Cyanobium. The sequence goes on from CANGZM010000028.1 coordinate 4,769, forward strand.
CCACCCCCAGGCGGGTGTAGATATCGACCCAGCGCTCGTACTGGCTGCCGGGTAGGCGGTAGGGAACGCTGGGGGTGCCGATGGGCATGGCGGAACGCTTGAGAGTAGGGGAATTGGAAAAGCAGGGGCAGCGGGTGTTTTACCCGGCTAAGGGCGAGGCAGTGGGGCTTCAGCCAATGCCGGCGGCAGTGACCACTGGGGAGGTCACCAGCTTCTGACTGGTCAACACCCGATCAATTAGCCCGTATTCCACTGCCTCCTGGGCCGTGAGATAGGTCATACGATCAGAATCCTTGGATAATTGTTCGACGGATTTGCCGGTGTTCTCGGCCAACATCTCCAGCAGCGAATGCTTGTTATGGAGTACTTCCTTGGCCCGGATTTGGATGTCACTGGCCTGACCGCGGGCGCCGCTGCGGGGCTGGTGCAGCACGATGGAGGCATGGGGCAGGGCGGCCCGGTGACCCTTGGTGCCGGCGCTCAGGATCATGGCTGCAGTCCCCATCGCCTGGCCTATGCAGATGGTGTGTACCGGTGGCTTGACATAACGAAGGGTATCGGCAATGGCGAAGGCTTCGGTTTCAAAACCGATGGCATCTCCGGAATACCAGCTTGTACCAGTGGAATTGATATAAAAGAAAATCGGTTTTTCTGGATTATCGAATTCCAGATATAGCAATTGGGCAATGATGAGTTCGGTGACATCAATGCCCATTTGCCGCTTGGCATCGTCATCGCTGAAAAGGGGTAATCCCAGATAGACGATGCGCTCTTTCAGCAACAACGAGGGCAGATCTGGCGGCGGGGTACGCATCACTGCGGAATCGCCGTAATAGGGGGCCGACGCCGTCATCCGCACTCACCAGGTGGCATTGAGCAGGAGCCTAGCCGGGTGCTGGTGGCAACCGCCGCTGCATCACGTGGGTTTTCCGCCCCCGAAGCCCCCCAGCGTTCAGTCGGCCCCTTGGGGTGGCAACTTCTCGGGGTGGGGGTCGGGGTGGGGGGCGTCGCTGTCCTGGCCCGGTCCTGGGGGTTGCACGGCCGTGGTGTTTAAGTTGAGCAGTGGAGAGCTGGTCTCGCCAAGGGCCCCCGGACCCGGCTCCTGCTCGGAGCGGCGCTGCCTGGTCTTTTCGGGGCCCTTGGGGTCAACCGTTGACTCGTTAGGCCGGGGCTTGTCGCTGCGGGCGAACACCAACCGGCCCGTGGATGTCTGCAAGGCGCCCGTGACCGTCACCTGGAGCCGTTCGCCGATGCGGTTGCGGGCCTCTTCCACCACCACCATCGTGCCGTCCTCCAGGTAGCCCACCCCCTGGTCAACCTCCTTGCCTTCTCGCACAATTTTGATCTGCAGGCTGTCGCCGGGCTGGACCTCGGGCCGCAGGCTAATGACCAGCTCACTCAGATTGAGCACCTTGAGGTCCTGAACCCGGGCCACTTGGGCCAGGCTGTAGTCCGCGGTCAGCAAGGTGCCGCCGGTGTCGGCCGTCAACTTCAGCAGCTTGTCGTCAGCGCCATTGCCCTCATAGCGGGTGGAATTCAGCACGATCCGACGGCCATAGCTCTCTTTGATGTCTGTGAGTCGCTTCAGGCCGCGACGTCCCTTCAAGCGCTTTTCAGCATTGGCGGAGTCGGCCAAGGCCTGCAATTCATCCACCACACATTGGGGCACGATCACCTGGCCCTCCAGTAGGCCACTGGCCAGCAGGCCCCTGATGCGGCCATCGATCACCACACTGGTATCCAGAATTTTGGCGCTGGCGGGTTGGAGCACCCCTTCGGCCACCAATAGGGCCTCGGAGCTGGTGGGATTGAACAAGCGCAGCAGGGTGCGGCCATGCACCTCGGCCAGGTTGTAGCCCAGCACCCCAAAAAAAACGTTGCTGAGCACGGCCGCCAGGGGCTTGACCAGCACGACTTCCCAGGGAAGGGGCAACAACAAAATTGGGGCCAGCAGCAGATTTGCTACCAGCAGTCCCAGGATCAGCCCCACCGCTCGGCTGATCAGCAAATCGGTGGGCATGGAGCGCACCTGCTGCATCAAGCGACGGCGCAGCTGTTGAAAAAAGAAGCCGGCGATCACCCCAAACAATCCCCCGAAGCCCGCCAACACAAGCCGCAATCCTTCCGGATTGGTCACCTGCACCAGCAGGGGCTCAGGCAGCAGGTCCACCCCCAACCAGCCGGTGGCGGCGCCGGAGAGCAAGAACAGCATCAGGATGAGGGGATCCACCAAAGCTGGTTTCGCGTGGGCTCCCACCTGTTCAGCCCCGAAGCATGACCGATTTCCGCCCCATCTCCAGGACGGGGTTACCGCCTGTGAAGCCGGCGTTAGTTTCCCGGGCCCCCGCAGATCTGCCCCGCGCCGCTTATCTGCACATTCCCTTTTGCCATCGCCGATGTTTTTACTGTGACTTTCCGGTGGTCCCCCTGGGGGACCGGGCCGATGGCGCCCAAGGGCCCGGCGCGACCTCGGTGGCCGCCTACCTGGCCTTGCTGCATCAGGAGATTGCCCTGGCCCGCCAAGGCCCGCCCCTGTCCACCGTCTACCTCGGGGGCGGAACCCCTTCGTTGCTGGCGCCCGCCCAGGTGGGAGCGCTGCTGGAGGCACTGCAGCAGCGCTTCGGCATCGCCCCTGGGGCGGAGATCACGCTTGAGGCCGATCCGGCCAGTTTCGATCGGCACCGTTTACTGGGCTGGCTGGCCGCCGGCATCAACCGCATCAGCTTGGGGGGGCAAAGCCTGGACAATGGGGTGCTGGCGGCCTTGGGGCGGCGCCACCGGCGCACCGATGTGGTTGAAACCGCCGCATGGCTTGATGCCGCCAAAGGGCGGGGTGCTTTGCGCAGCTGGAGCCTGGACCTGATCCAGGGGTTGCCTCCCTTTTCCGGTGCCACGGTTCCCGGTGCCACGGTTGCCGGCGCCAGGGTTGCCGGCGCCAGGGCCCCTGCCGAGGTGCTCGCCAATTGGCACCAGCAACTGCGGCAGGCCCTGGCCCTTGGGCCCCCCCATTTCTCTGTGTATGACCTGATCGTTGAGCCGGGCACGGTGTTTGCGCGTCAGCAGGAACGGGGCCAGCTGCGCCTGCCGGATGAGGACCTGGGCGCCGACCTGATGGAGGCCACGGCTCAGGTTTTGCGCCAAGCCGGTTATGGCCGTTACGAGATTTCCAATTACGCCCTGCCCGGCCACGCTTCCCGGCACAACCGGGTGTACTGGAGCGGAGCCGGTTGGTGGGGATTCGGCATGGGCGCCACCTCAGCCATCGGGGGAAAGCGCCAGGCCCGCCCCCGCACCCGGGAGCAGTACGCCGCCTGGATCGAAGCAGGCGCCAGGGAAGGTGAGCTGGGGGGTGCGGAGGATGGCGATGGCCCGCTGGGGGCCGGCCCGCCCATTGATGAGCTTTTGATGGTGGGGCTGCGCCGCCGCGAAGGGGTCCCCTTGCGCCAGATGCTGGGCCAGCTGGGGTTGGACAGCCAGGCTGAGAGCGAGCTGAGGCTTCGGCTGGCCGCTTTTGAACAGCGGGGCTTGTTGCGGGTGGAGGGGGCCCGTTGGCGCCTCCAGGATCCGGAGGGACTGGCCCTCAGCAACGCGGTGCTGCGGGACGTTCTGGAATGGTGGCAAGAGCAGCGGCCTGGGGCACCTGCTGGCTGTTGACCCAGTCCTGCAGGGCGCCGACCGCCAGATTGCGGCCCTGGATCAGGGGGGGGCTGAAGGGGGGCTGGTGTGGCGTCAGGCCGAGCAGGTCGGCGGTGACACGCACCTGACCATCACAACCATCTCCGGCGCCGATGCCGATCACCGGAATCACCAGTTCGGCCCTGAGGGAGACCGCCAAGCCAGGCGGCACATGTTCGAGGACCAGGGAGAAGCATCCCTGGTCCTGCAGGGCCAGGGCCTGGCGCCGGAGACGCTCCTGGCTGATGGGATCCTCCGCCTGGCGGCGATAGCCCAGGCGATGCACCGACTGGGGGGTGAGGCCCAGGTGGCCCATTACCGGGATGCCAGCCCTCACGGCCCGGTCAATCACGGCAAGGGTTTCAGGTTCTGCTCCTTCCAGTTTGACTGCGGCTGCCGTTGTCTCCTTGAGCACCCGGCCGGCAGCCGCCAGGGCAGCATCGAGCCCGCATTGATAGCTGAGGAAAGGCAGATCGCAGATCAGCAGCGGCGGATCGCTGCCAGCTAGCGCCAGGCCCCGGCCAGCGGCCTTGCAGTGGTGCAGCATCTCGTCAAGGGTCACCGGCAGGGTGGTGGCATGGCCCAGCACCACCATGGCCAGCGAATCTCCCACCAGGACCGCATCGGCACCGGACTGGGCCACAAGGGCCGCCGAAAGCGCATCCCAGGCTGTGAGGATGGTGATCGGACGACCCGATTGTTTGCGCGACAGCCAATCACCGGGGCGCTTGGGCACGGCGGAAGTCCTGAACCGCGTCATTGCTAGCATCTACTCGACTCGGACCCACGCGGCCAGGACGCCTAAACCTGGTCAGAACCGGAAGGGAGCAGCCACACGGGATGCTCTTGGCAGGCGTGGACTCCGGGTCACCCTTTCGGCCAACCCAGGATCCAGGGGGATCGATCCTGGGTTGCCCCACCAGACAACCCCTAGCAGTAGGCAGGTAAATCGAAGCCAGCCGCTTTTTGCTGGCAGCGATCTGGGCCAGCGCCCCTGATGAACTGCCGCTCAAAGGCGCCTCTGAATCGTTCTGGCCCCTTTAAGTTGCTCCTGGCCCCGTCCGGTTAGTCCAAGCCCATTTGTCCGGTTAGTCCTGGCCCATTTGACGGTTGATCAGGAAGGGGGGAATCTTGGCGCCCCGTTCCGGCGTGGTTTCGGGAAGTCGATCGATGAAGGCGGGGTTGCTGCGTTGCACGGGCCTGTAGTGGCCCCCACTTTCAAAGCCGGTGGCGATGACGGTGACATGGATCTCCCCTTCCAGGCTTTCGTCCACAACGGCACCGACAATGATGTTGGCGTCGGGATCGACCACGTCATAGATGCATTCCGAGGCGGTGGTCATGTCCTCAAGGGTCATGTCCTTGCCGCCGCTGATGTTGATCACACAGCCCTTGGCGCCGTCAATCCGGGCTGACTCCAGCAGGGGGCTGGTCATGGCGGCCTGGGCCGCTTCGAGGGCGCGGGAGCGGCCCGACCCGACACCAATGCCCAACAGGGCCGTGCCGGCATCGGCCATCACCGAACGCACGTCGGCGAAGTCCACGTTGACCAAACCGGCTTTGGTGATGATGTCTGTAATGCCCTTGACCCCCATGCGCAGGACATCATCGGCGGCGCGGAACGCTTCCTGCAGGGGGGCACCAGCGATGGCGTCCCGGAGTCGGTCATTGGGGATGACAATCAATGTGTCGACGTGTTCGGCCAGCCGGGCGATGCCCTCCTCTGCCTGCCGCAGCCGCTTGCGGCCCTCGAAGCCGAAGGGCTTGGTCACGATCCCCACGGTGAGGGCGCCGCATTCCTTGGCCACCTCCGCCAAAATCGGTGCCGCACCGGTGCCCGTGCCTCCCCCCATGCCGGCGGCGATGAACACCAGATCTGCACCTGACAAGGATTCCTGCAGTTCAGCCCGCGATTCCTCTGCGGCTTTTTGACCAATAACGGGATTACCACCGGCCCCTAGACCCCGGGTCAGCTTTTGTCCCAGTTGAATGCGTTGGGCAGCTGCGGATTGGAGCAACGCCTGGGCATCGGTGTTGAGTACTCGATAGCCGACTCCCTTCAAGTCACTGGCAATCATGCGATTAACCGCATTGCTGCCACCGCCACCGACCCCTATGACCTCAATGCGTGCCGACTGACTGGGAACAATGCCGTTGGTGCCTTGGGCATTCTGGCTCATCTCCTTGGGCTCCAGGGGGAAGGCGGATGGGTTCGGCAGATCGCTGCTGGGGTCTTGAGAGTCACGCGACATTGGGGTGGGCGTGAGATTGCCGTTGATCTGAGGCTGCATTATGTCGTTAGCGGGATCTGTCGGGATCTCAGGACAGGGGAACAAAGCCAGGTTGGGAGCAGAAGCGCCACCAGACAAGCAGGTGTCAGCGTTAACTGGCGACTTTACTGGCCTCCACGGGGTGGGACGGCCGGAATGGCGACGTTTGCTGGGGCCGTGCCGGGGTTGCCCCGGTCGGGGCCGGGGACCCTGCCATTGCTGTTGCCGCCGGGATTGGCGATGGCTGGGGCGGAAGGAGATCCCACGCTCAGTTCGGGCTGATCTGGATCGGTGAGATCGACGCTGCCCGGCCGCTGGCTGCCCAGTTTCTTGGGCAGGTTCTGGTTGAGGTGGAGCAGGGCCAGCAGGCGGCGATCCAGTTGGCCATCCTCCAGGCCCAGCCGCACGGCCCCCAGGTTGCCGGTCGTCACCCAAAGGTTGCCCTCGGGATCAAAACGGATTTCCCGCAACCCACCTTGAAAATCCTCCCGCACCTCCAGCAACCGGGCGATGGTGGCGCGATGACGCTCACTCCATCCCAGCACCCTGAGGGAACTATCCCCAGGGCTGGCGAGTCCATGGGTCTGGCGTTCACTGATCCAGGCGCCCCGTTGATCGACAAAACCCTGGGCCAGGCCGCCAGCTTGGCGGCGCTCGGCCCTGGCAACCACTTGGCGGTCCTTGAGTTCGATGCGAAGGCGGGGGGGCATCATCAAGCGGCTGACGCTTACCAGCTCCACGGGAAGGCTGTCGCTGAGATTGCGACTGAGCTCACTGGGTTGGAGCCCCAGCAGCGGCTGGGGGAAGCGAATATTGGCGGCCTCAATCACCTGTTCGCGGTTCACCAGGGCGCTGCCGCTTACTTCCACTTGGGCGGCATTGCGCAACATCCAGCCCTGACGCATCAGGCCATAACCGACACCGGCAGCCAGGGCGGAATAGACCAAAAAGCGCCAGCCGTGCCGCCAGCGATCGGCGCGACGCTGCTGGCGCAGTTCCTGGCGGCGTTGGGCGCCGGGACTGGGGGAGGTGCTGGGCCGCTGGGGGGGACCCGGGGAGGCCCTCACAATTCGCAACGGGAACGGGCCATCAGCTCGTCAATCCAAAGACGGGCTCGCTGGGCATCGGCGAAGGGAAGATCTTTCTCGACCCCGCCACCCACCAATCGCAACCGACAGGCCCCCTGGCTTTCTTCGGTTAGGGGGGCCTCACCGGAGCCCAGGGCGAGCAATTCGACCAACTCCAGGCCCTTGATGGCAAATTGATCGACGGTTTCAAAGCGGCCCGCCTCAAAGCGGCTCCAGCTGAGCTGGCCATCTTGAAGGCGGGCCGCGCCGCAGGAGTCCAGCTTGGCCAGTTCGGCTCCTGCCGCCCACTCGCGAAACAGCCGCTGGCGGCGACGCTCAAGCCAACCGAGGGCCGTGAGCAGCACAAAGACCAGCAGCAAAGGCAGCCAAAGAAGACCCTCGGTCATGGACTCAACCTCGCGGAACTGTCATGCAGGCGGAAGGATTCTCTCGCTTCCGTCACCAGGGTATGAATCAGATCCTCCAGGGGTAAGCCGCTGGCGGTCCAAAGCATGGGGTACATGCTTTGGCTGGTGAATCCGGGAAAGGTGTTGATCTCGTTAACCCAGAGCGCGTCAAGCTCCTCATTGAAAAAGAAATCCACCCGCGCCAGGCCGCTGGCCCCCACGGCACGAAATACATCAAGGGCCATAGCCCGGGCTCGCTCACTGACTGCCTCGCTCACCGGGGCCGGGATCAGCGTGTGACTGAGCCCTTCGCTGTACTTGGTGTCGTAGTCGTACCAATCCGCATCGAAGCGGATTTCGCCGAGCACGGAAGTCCGCAGCTTGTTGACCCCCAGGACGCCACATTCCAGTTCGCGGGCTTCGACCCCTTGCTCGACGATCAGTCGGGGGTCGAGGCTCGCGGCGAGGCGTAGGCCCTCCAGCAGTTCAGTGCGGTTGGTGGCCTTGCTGATGCCAACGGATGAACCGAGGTTGGCGGGCTTGACGAAACAGGGATAGCCGAGGCTGGCCTCCAAGCGCTCGGCAACGGCGTCGGGGCTTGCCTCCAGCTCGGCGGCGTTCAGGCAGGCGTAAGGCACCTGGGGCAGGTCGGCGGCGGCGAAGGCGGCCTTCATGGCCTGCTTGTCCATGCCCACTGCCGAACCAAGCACGCCGGAGCCGACGAAGGGCCGCTCCATCAGGGTGAACAGTCCCTGGATGGTGCCGTCCTCGCCCTTGGGCCCATGCAGGACCGGCAGCCAGACCTCCACATCGAGGGCCCCCTCGGGAAAGCCCTGGAAACCGGGACGGGGCAGGGTGGTGGGCAGGTCAGGCTCGCTGGGGAGACCGCTGGCCAGCACGGCACCGGCCACGGCCTCGGGCCACCAGCGGCCCTGACGATCGATGTAGAAAAGGCGCGGCGCGTAGCGGTCGGCATTAGCCCCTGTCCCCAGGGCATCCAGCACGGTGCGGGCGGAGCGGATCGAGACGGCGTGTTCGCCGGAGGCTCCTCCGAACACCAAACCGACGGGCAGGGGAGTGGGGCTGCTGGGCATGGGGGCCGGCAAGCCGGAGATCAGGGGCCAAAGGGTATCAGCGTCTGGGGGCCTGGGCCTGGCCACTGAGGGAAAAGGGCCGGGCCGTTGCGATGCGCACCGGCACCAGATCGCCCACCCCCCAGCGGTGTCCCCCCTCGGCTTCGGCGGCAAAAAAGGTGAGCCGGTTGCTGCGGGTGCGTCCCATCAGCTGCAGGGGGTCGCGGGGGTTGATCCCCTCCACCAGCACCTGCTCCAGCCGTCCGACAAAGCGGTCGCTGCGCTGCTGGGCGGTAGCTGCGACCACCGCATTGAGTTCGGCGAGCCGTTCGACCTTGACCGCTTCGGCCAGCTGATTGGGCCAATCGGCGGCGGGGGTGTTGGGGCGGGGGGAATAGGCCGCCGTGTTGACCAGATCAAAACCGAGCTCTTGAACCAGGGCGACGGTGCGCCGGAACTGGGCATCGCTTTCACCGGGAAAACCGACGATCACATCGGCGCTGATCGATGCGTCGGGCATGCGCTCGCGGATGCGCTCCAGGATGCGGCGATAGCGCTCGATGCTGTAGCCGCGGGCCATGGCCTTGAGCACTTCGTTGTCGCCGCTCTGGAAGGGGATGTGGAAGTGCTCGCACACCTTGGGCAACTCAGCGCAGGCGTCGATCAGGCGGTCGGTGAAGTAGCGGGGATGGCTGGTGGCAAAGCGCAGCCGTTCGATGCCCTCCACTTCGTGCACCTCGCGCAGCAGATCGGTGAGGGTGTGCTGGCGGCGGCCCTGGGGCGTGATGCCCGGCAGGTCGCGGCCGTAGGCATCAATGTTTTGGCCCAGCAGGGTGACTTCCCGGTAGCCCTGGGCCGCCAGACCCTCCATTTCCAGGCGAATGGCCCCGGGCAGCCGCGACTGTTCGCGCCCCCGCACCGCCGGCACGACGCAATAGGTGCAGCGTTCGTTGCAGCCGTAGATCACATTCACCCAGGCGCAGACGCGGCTGTCCCGGCGGGCCGTGGTGATGTCCTCAAGGATCTGGTGCTCGTCGGTGGCAACCACCTGCTGGCCGCTCTCGACCCGGCTGAGCAGGCTTTCCAGGCGGTTGGCGTGCTGGGGCCCCATCACCAGGTCGAGTTCCGGCACCCGGCGCAGCAGGGATTCGCCCTCCTGCTGGGCCACACAACCGGCCACCACCAGGGTGAGATGGGGATTGGTGCGTTTGCGCTGGGCCTGGCGCCCCAGATAGCTGTAGACCTTTTGCTCGGCGTTATCGCGAATCGAACAGGTGTTGTATAAAACTAGGTCGGCGCTGTGTTCATCCTGGCCGGCCCGATAGCCCATGGCTTCCAGGATGCCGGCCATGCGCTCCGAGTCTGCCTTGTTCATCTGGCAGCCGAAGGTGGTTATCCAGTACTCCCCTCGTCCGCGTGCGGGGTTTAGGGGGGCGCTGGTGGCGTCGCTGAGGGTGGCGGTCATGGGGTTCATTCTCGGATATGGAGGCGCTGCGGCGCCTTGGACTGGTTAAGGTCCGCCGGAACCTCCGTAGTGCGATGCGCTGCAGCCTGCACCGGTTTGGCCTCACCAAGGCTGTGCCGCTGGCGATCAGCCGGGGCACCACTGCGGCGGTAGAGCATCTGCTTTTTGAAATTGAGGCCGAGGGCACCACGGGTTGGGGCGAAAGCGGCGGCTTCGATACGGGCCATCGCCGCTATGAAACGGCGCAGATCGCCGCCGAACTGGAAGCCTTGATGCCCCAGCTGGCGGGCTTGTCACCCCAACCCCAGCAGGCCCTGGAGCCCCTGCTGGCGCCCCTTTCCCCGCCGGCCCGCTGCGCCGTCGATATGGCCCTGCACGATTGGTGGGGCCAGCGGCTGGGCCTGCCGGTGGCCTGTTTGTGGGGGCTTGATGGCCAGCGTGCCGTGGCCACCAGCGTCACCCTGGGGCTGGGTGCGGTGCCGGCCGTGCTGGAGCGGTTGGAGCGCTGGTGGGAGCAGCTGCCGGCCAGCCGCATCAAGCTCAAGTTGGGCAGCCCCGAGGGGGTGGAGCACGACCGGGCCCTGGTGCTGGCGGTGGCCGCCGCCATTGAGGCACGGCAGCAGCGGCTGGGCGGCGCCCCGGCCGAACTGCAGGTGGATGCCAACGGCGGCTGGAGTTTGGCAACGGCCCGCGCCATGGTGGCTTGGCTGGCGGATGCGGGGGTGGTTTTGCTGGAGCAACCCCTGCCGCCCCTGCTGGATCCGGAGGCCGATGCGGCCCAGTTCGCCGCCCTGGAGCTGGATTGCCCGATCGCCCTGGTGGCCGATGAGAGCTGCTGGAACCTGGCGGACGTGGTGCGGCTGGCCCCCTATGTGGACGGGGTCAACATCAAGCTGCTCAAGAGCGGTGGTTTGTCGGAGGCGTTGCTGATGGCCCGGGCCGCCCGGCGGCTGGGGCTGGAGGTGATGCTGGGCTGCTATTCCGACAGCGCCCTGCTCAATGGGGCCGCCGCCCAGCTGCTGCCTTTGGTGAGCTGGCCCGACCTGGACAGCCACCTCAACCTGATCGACGATCCCTTCGAGGGGCCCCAACTGGTGCAAGGCGATTGCCTGCGGGCCGGCAGCGGCGCTGGCCTGGGGGTGGGCTTGCGGCCCGGGAGTTCCCTGGCCGAGGTCTTGGCCGCGGCGGGCACCGCACCTCGTACCGCGGCGGGCACCGCACCTCAAACCACTGCGCCCGAGGGAGGCACCCATGCTCAAAGCTGAGGCCCCGGTGGTGCTTTTGCTGCACGGCGGTCTCGACAACCTCAGCGGCAAAACGGGTTTGGCGATGTTGCGCTACCGCCCCGGACCGATATTGGCGGTGATCGATCCGGCCCATGCCGGTGCCGACCTGGAGACCGTGACGGGCATTGCCCGGCCGGTGCCGGTGCTGGCCTCGATGCAGGCGGCCCTGCCGCTGCGGCCCGCCAGTGGTCCGCCGCCCGTGGCGGTGGTGGGCCTGGCCCCCTCCGGCGGTCGTTTGCCGTCGGCCCTGCGCGCCGATCTGGTGCTGGCGCTGGCGGCGGGCTGGTCGGCGGCCAGCGGCCTGCACACCCGTTTGGGGGATGACCCAGAGCTGGCGGCCAGCTGCCGTGATGGCGCCTGGATCTGGGACCTGCGCCAGGAGCCGGCCGACCTGCCGGTGGCCTCGGGCCGGGCCGCGTCTCTGCCCTGCCGGCGCCTGCTGGCGGTGGGCACGGACATGGCGGTGGGCAAGATGAGCGCCTGCCTCGAACTGCTGGCGGCGGCCCGGCGCCGGGGGCTGGAGGCGCGCTTCATCGGCACCGGCCAGGCGGGACTGTTGATCAGCGGCCAAGGCGTGCCCCTCGATGCGGTGCGGGTGGACTACGCCGCCGGTGCGGTTCAGCAGGCGGTGCTGGCGGCAGCGGAGCCAACTGACTCGGTGGGACCGGCGGGGCCCGATACCTGGCTGCTGGTGGAGGGCCAGGGATCCCTCTGCCACCCCGGCTCCACGGCGACGCTGCCCTTGATCCGCGGCAGCCAGCCGACGGACCTGCTGCTGGTGCACCGGGCCGGCCAGACCAGCATCCGCAACCATGCCGAGGTGGCCATGCCGCCCCTGCACGAGGTGATCGACGCGGTCGAGCGGTTGGCGGCCCTGGGCCGGCCGGCCGGAGCATCGCCACCGCCCCGGGTGCGGGCCATCGCCCTCAACACCGCCCATCTCGACGAGGAATCGGCGCGGCAGGCCCTGGCAGCTACGGCCGCCAGCACCGGTTTGGCCTGCAGCGATCCGGTGCGGCAGGGGGGGGAGGGGTTGTGGGAGGTTTTGCTGGGTGAATGAAACGAACTTGTTGTTAAGATATTAATTCAACAGCATTATTCACTGGCTAATTTGTTAAAATTTTTTATTTCTTACTTTCACAAAGACCAAGAGCATCTTGACGAGCTTGTCCAATGACGTAGTTGACACCAGGCACCTCAGGCTTCCATCGGCTCCAGCCAGGTTTGTAGATCCTCAGTGCTTCTGAAATCGAGCAGGGCCAGGGCCAGCTCTTCCAGTTGCGAGAGGCTGAGGGCTTGGATCCGGGCGGAGGTGGGGGGTCAAGGGATCCGCAACGGCGTTCCAGTTGGCGCAGGGCGAGAGTGCTGGCCTCGCGGTGGCGACCTTCTTCCCGGCCTTCCTCACGCCCTTCCGCAAGGATGTCCTGAAAGGCGCGGGTGTGGCGCCAGAACTCTTTGGAGATGCCGAGAGTGGCCATGATCTGGGAGGGAGAAAGACCTTGAAAACGTTCGGAAAGAATAGGCACGATTAGCTCGATCAGATCAGGCCTCAGCTCCAGGATGCGCTGAGCGCACGGCCCAAGATCTGGCTTCTTTTGCACCGGCAGGGTGAGCAGGGCCAGCAGGGGGTCGAGATCGGGTTGGCTGGCAAGG
>CANGZM010000029.1 GCA_947458155.1 Synechococcaceae cyanobacterium
ACCCCAATAGCCGCCAGGGAAGCTATGACAACCCTAAATGTCAGGCTGTAAGCCTCGCTGGTGACAAAACCTACAAACACCATCAGCTCAGAGACGAAGCCACTCATGCCTGGCAGGGCTAGGGAAGCAAGGGCACAGACTGTCCAAAGGGCGAACATTTTGCGCATCTTCTGGCCGATGCCGCCCATGTCGTCTAATTGAAGGGTGTGGATGCGGTCGTAGGTGGCACCCACCAGGAAAAACAGGCTGGCTCCAATCAAGCCGTGACTCACCATCTGCAAAATCGCTCCACTGGTGCCAAGGGCGCTGAGGCTCCCAATCCCAATCAACACAAAGCCCATATGGCTGATGGAGCTATAGGCAATCTTGCGCTTTAAATTGCGTTGGGCAAACGATGTAAGGGCAGCATAAATGATATTGACAACCCCCAGAATCACTAGCAACGGCGCAAATTGAACGTGGGCTGCTGGAAGCAATTGCACGTTGAAACGCAATAGGGCATAGCCACCCATCTTCAAGAGGATGCCCGCCAGTAGCATATGGACTGGGGCCGTGGCTTCGCCATGGGCATCGGGCAGCCAGGTATGTAGGGGCACAATCGGTAATTTGACACCAAAGGCAATCAGAAGACCCGCATAGCAGAGCATCTGGAATTTGCTGCCAAAATCCTTCGCCATCAAAGCGCTGTATTCGAAACTGGGCGTACCCCCTCCGAAAAAGCCCATGGCAAGGGCTGCCAGCAGAATGAAAAGAGAGCTGCCGGCGGTGTAGAGAATGAATTTTGTTGCGGCATATTGACGCTTTTTGCCTCCCCAGATTGCAAGTAGGAGATAAACAGGCAGCAATTCCAGCTCCCAGGCCAGAAAGAACAACAACATGTCCTGGACTGCAAAGACAGCGATTTGGCCGCCGTCCATAGCCAGGAGCAAGAAGTAAAAAAGCTTGGGTTTGAAGCTCACTGGCCAGGCGGCCAGGGCTGCTAGCGCTGTGATGAAGCTGGTCAGCAGGATCAGGGGCATCGACAGGCCGTCGGCGCCAACCGACCAAGCCAGGCCGAGTTGGGGCAGCCATTGCACCCGTTCCACCAGTTGCAGGCCAGAAACGGCGGGGTCGTAGCCGGTCACGTACCCCCCAACCGTCAGCAGAAAGGTGATGAGCGCCACGCCAAGGGCATACCAGCGCACGGTCTTGCCGTCACCCTCGTCCGGGATGAACGGGATGAATAGTGCGCTGGCGATCGGGAACAGGATCGCGGCACTCAGCCAGGGGAAGGGCACAGATCACAGGGATCATCTGGATGGAGTGTAGAAATGGCAGCCCCTTTGGCTTGGAGCCGATGGGGGTTGTCACACAGTTGGTGGCTGACTCCCTTGCCCCACCGGGGCACGCTCGCTTTGCTCGCTTACGCCCCGGTGGGGCAAGGGAGTCAGCCTTTTGGGGGTGAGGGAGGGGGACTAGAGGGGGGCTTAGAGGGGGGGTAGAGGGAAGGAGGACCGGGGGGACCGGGGGGAGGACTCCATTAGAAGTTTCCAGGGGTCCAGTGGCTGAGGAGCTTCTTGCCAGCCCAAGGGCTGCAGTTTGCTATTGAATGATCTACCTCGCCTGGTTGGGGCAAGCTTGCCAGGCAGCTTCCGGTCGGCTGATGATTCCCGTAAACCTGAACAACGCAGCCTGGGGAGTGCTGTTTTCGGTGCCAGATGAGGGAATCTGGCTTCCCTGGCCCTCTCAGGCCATTGCCGTGATCTCTTTGACAAGCTTCAGCAGGTCGCTCTACTGGTTCGGCAAAGCGACCATTCACCATTCACCGTTTGCCTTCCCAGCCTCCCGATAAAAACCCTATTCATCCCTGGTTCTCTTGTTTCCAGCGGGCCATGGGTGGCACCCTGTCCGGTTCGCTCAGGCCGAGGGCCTCTTTTTTGAAGATGGCCGCATCCTTACACCTGCTTCGTCAGCGTCTTTGCCAATAACGCGGCGATTACCCTGCTGCAGGACGATGTGCTAATCGAGAAGCACGAGCACTGGTAGTTGGAAGGCCGCCGCATGTATCCGCCAAAACCATGGCCGCTATCGCATTGTATAGTTAAACCCTAAGGCGAGAGCTTGAGGCAAGATCAGCCTCAAGCATTCGCTAAGTGAAGCGCTTGAACATCCTCTTTGTTCATCAAAACTTTCCTGGGCAGTTCAAACACTTGGCACCGGCCTTGGCTCAGCGCGACCACAGCGTTAAGGCCCTAAGGCAAGCTCAAAAAGGCCTGCCATACGCCACCCAGGGAGTTGTACTTGAGAAGTGGCAAGCCCAACGGGGCACCTGTATTGATGCCCACCCCTGGGCCCATGACTCCGAAACCAAGCTGATTCGAGGCGAAGCGGCGGCGGCGGCGGCTTTTCAGCTAAAACGAGATGGTTGGTGCCCTGATCTCATTGTTGGGCATCCCGGCTGGGGTGAGATGTTGTTTCTGCATCGCATTTGGCCCCAAGTTCCCCAACTGCACTTCCTGGAATTTTTCTATAGGAGCGCCGGTTTGGATGTGGGATTTGACCCCGAATTTCCGCTTGCGGATTGGCAGTCAGCAGCGCGGGTGACCGCCAAGTCAGGTCCAAGCCTGATGGGCCTCGAAAACATGACCGCCGCTCTATCGCCCACCCATTTCCAGGCCAGCACCTA
The DNA here is from genome assembly GCA_947458155.1 of Synechococcaceae cyanobacterium. Lineage (GTDB taxonomy): Bacteria > Cyanobacteriota > Cyanobacteriia > PCC-6307 > Cyanobiaceae > Cyanobium. The sequence goes on from CANGZM010000029.1 coordinate 2,666, forward strand.
CCCCGCCTGGGCCAGGGATCGTATCGAGGTGATCCATGATGGAATCAATACCAGCCAGGTGGTCCCCAATCCAGGCGCACACCTGCGCCTCGGCCGCCAAGGTCCAGATATTCGCCATGGCGATCCTGTGCTCACTTTTGTGAATCGCAACCTTGAGCCTTACCGTGGCTACCACCGGTTCATGCGGGCATTGCCATCGATCCAGCAAAGATGCCCAAATGCCATAACTGTGATTGTGGGCGGTCACGGAGTGAGCTATGGAGCAGCTGCGCCCGAGGGTCAAAGCTGGAAAGACCTCATTCTGCAGGAGGTGAATGATGATCTCGATCTAAGTCGGGTATTTTTTACTGGTAAACTCGCCTATGGTGATTATCTCACTCTGCTGCAGGTTAGCGCCTGTCATGTTTATTTCACTTATCCTTTTGTGCTGGGCTGGAGTTGTTTAGAGGCTATGGCAGCAGGCGCTTTGGTGGTGGGGAGTGCCACACCACCGGTGCAAGAAGTAATCTGCAATTGGGAAAATGGCCTGCTGGTGGACTTTTTTGATCAGCAAGCCCTAGTGGAGACTGTGTCGCAGGTTTTGAACAACCCAGACCGATTTACCCAAATCCGTCAGGCGGCTCGAATCAGCGTGGTGAAACGCTTCGATCTTGAGACCGTTTGCCTGCCTAAGCAGATTCAGCTGATCGATCGGCTGCTCAGCCATGCCCCCAATCCTTGATTGATACTGGTGCGTTCTCGCGTGGGGCCTGTGGGGCCCAAAAGAGCAGGACAAACGCCCTATGCCGGCCTTCGCTGGCAGTAAATCAGGCTCGAAATCGACCTTGCCGGTCCAATTGCAGTATCGACATTCTCTACGTCCATCGCCATGTAATGCAGTCCGTCAACCCATTTATGGCCCATCGCTGTGGTTACATAAAATCAGATGGTGGTTTGATGACCTGAGTGCCGAGCTGATACGGGACTCGACTGCATGGCAGGGGGGCCTAAGCTGCTCAGAGGCTTAGCCGAAGGCTCCGAACAGAACAACCATGGCTATGACACCGCCAAAGACAATCAGGGCATAGAACTGGGCCCGGCCGGTTTCGAAATACTTGAGACCCTCGCCACTGCCCAGGGTCAGCAGGCCGGTGAGGTTTACAACCCCATCAACCACCTTGGAATCGACATCCAACACCTTGCGGGCAATCTTGCGACTACCTTGGACGAAGAGTTTGTCGTTGATGGAATCCAAGTTCCACTTGTTGGCCAGAAAACTGTTGACGGCAGGAAAACGGGCCGCCACCGCCTGGCCCAGATCGATGCGGTGCAGGGCATAGGCCAGCACCGCCAGGCTGATGCCCGCCACCGAAATGGCCACAGAGGAAGCGGCCAGGGGCAAAAAGTCCTGCCACGAGAAATGTTCCGCCATCTCGACGGCTTCATGGGGGTCCACCAGGGCCGCAAAACGACTGTTCCAAGGCATCCCCAGCAGACCGATGAGGACCGAAGGAACAGCTAAAACCACCAGGGGCATAGCCATCTGCCAGCCCGATTCATGGGGATGGTCGGCGTGGTGGCCATCACCTTGTTCAGCATGTTCGTGATCACTTGACTTGCCTGCGACGGCAAGCAGCTGGGCCTGCAGAGCCTTGTCGTTGCCCCTGAAACTACCCTCAAAGGTGAGGAAGTAAAGGCGGAACATGTAGAACGCCGTCATGCCCGCTGTCAGAAAACCGGCCGCCCAGAGGATCGGGAAGCTATGGAAGGCCTGGCCGAGGATTTCGTCCTTGCTCCAGAAGCCTGCCAAGGGGGGGATGCCGGCGATGGCGATGCAGCCAATCAGGAAGGTGCTGGCGGTGACCGGCATATAACGGCGCAATCCCCCCATCAGGCGCATGTCCTGGGCCAGCACGGGCTCATGGCCCACCACCTCCTCCATGGCATGGATCACCGAGCCTGAGCCAAGGAAAAGCATGGCCTTGAAGAAGGCGTGGGTTACCAGGTGGAACATGCCGGCAACGGGGGCGCCGCAACCCATGGCCAGCATCATGTAACCCAGCTGGGAGACGGTGCTGTACGCCAGACCCTTTTTGAGATCCTGCTGGGTGAGGGCGATGGAAGCGCCCAGAAACAAGGTGATTGTGCCGATGACGGCGATCACGGCTTGGACGGCGGGGAAGGGGGCATAAACCGGCTGCAGGCGGGCCACAAGGAACACCCCTGCGGCCACCATGGTGGCCGCATGGATCAGGGCGGAGATGGGGGTCGGGCCCTCCATGGCGTCGGGCAGCCAAACATGGAGGGGAAACTGGGCCGATTTGGCCATCGGGCCCATGAACACCAGCAGGCAGAGCAGAACCGCCACTGCGGTTGATACGGATCCGTTGGCGACAGCCTCCTGCAGGCGGGTGCCAATCTCTTCGAAGCCGAAACTGCCAGTGGCCCAAAACAGGCCCAGAATGCCGAGCAGGAGTCCGAAATCACCGACGCGGTTCACCACAAAGGCCTTTTGGGCGGCATTGGCGGCGGCATCTCTGTCGTACCAGAAGCCCACGAGCAGGTAAGAGCACATACCTACCAGCTCCCAGAAGACATAGATCTCCAGCAGGTTGGGACTAATGACCAGTCCAAGCATCGAACTGCTGAACAGGGCCAGGTAGGTGAAGAAGCGCACATAACCCTTGTCGTGGGCCATGTAGCCATCGGAATAGACCATCACCAACAAGGCAATTGTGGTGACTAGGGCAAGCATCACGGCGCCCAGGGGGTCAACCCGGAAGCCCATCGGTAGGTTGAAGGTGCCGGCGCTGGCCCAGTTGAACAGCATTTCGGTGGGACCGGCCCCTGCCAATTGTTCCGCCAGCACGGCGTAACTGAGCACAGCGGCGGCCCCGACACAGCTGATCAGGAACAGGGCCACCGGCTTGCGCAGGCGATTAATGGTGCGATTGAAGCTGATCAGACCCAGACCCGTGAGGCAGGCGCCCAGCAGGGGAAGCACTGGGATCAGCCAGGCGAGATCAGAAGCGGACGGCATCCTCAGGGGACGGCTGCAGGGAGTGTAGGCAGGTCTGGCAGGGAGGGTTTAACCCAACCAGTGGCCCCAGGCGGTGCGTTGGAAGCTGGAGGCCACCAGACCGATGCTTTGGTGCGCCCACCAGAACAGCCCTATGGCCACGGCGATACCCACCTGGGCTGGCCGCAGAAATTCTGCAAGTACCAGTTTTTGTCTGCCATCCAACACGGCGGCGAAGGGCACGATGGAGGTTTGGGACTGGAGTTCGCTGGCGGCGCTGCCAAAGCGTTCTCGCAATCGACGATCGCCATGCCAGATGGCAAAGAGATGGTGGGCGATCAAACCGAAGCAGGTGGCCACCATGAAACTGCTGCCGATCCAGAGCAGGTGGGTGGCACACCAAAGGATCTGACCGACGGCCTGGGGGTGGCGGCTGATGCGGATGATGCCGCTGCCGTATAGCCGCACCTGGGGTCGCAGCAGGGCTGGGATCTCCAGCAGGTTGTAAGTGGCTGGATAGAGGAAGAAAAAGCTGATCGCTGAACCCAGCCAGACCAGGGGCAAGATCCAGGGACGGTCCTGAAGATTCCAGAGACGCCAGCCGTCATAACGATGGGCTAAGAAATAGGCGATCACGAGCCCCGCTGCGGGCACGCTCGCCAGGGCAAACAGGAGGCGCCAGGCCCGGGCGCCGATGCGTTCTTCCGCCCAGGAGCGCAGGGCAGCACCACCGCTGTGCAGCACCGCAAAGCCCAGCAGCAGGGCCAGCATCACCCAGGAGCTGTGCTGGGACACCGGAGCGAGAACGGGAATAACGATGGGTTCTTAGGGGTGAATCCGGGGCCACCCTAGAGTTTGGTGCTGCGTGCCGGTTCGGCCATCGGCTCTTCCCAGGCTCACCAGACTCCATGGCCGATCTGCCTTTCACCCTCGACCAACTCCGTATCCTGCGGGCCATTGCCAGCGAGGGCAGCTTCAAGAAGGCGGCTGACAGCCTTTATGTCACCCAGCCTGCGGTGAGCCTGCAGATCCAGAATCTGGAGAAGCAACTGGATGTTTCCCTCTTTGATCGTGGCGGGCGCAAGGCCCAGCTCACCGAGGCGGGCCATCTGCTGTTGAGTTACTGCGACCGCATCTTGAGCCAGTGCCAGGAGGCTTGTCGAGCCCTGGATGATCTCCACAACCTCAAGGGAGGTTCCCTTGTTGTCGGGGCCAGCCAGACCACGGGCACCTATTTGATGCCACGCATGATCGGACTCTTTCGTCAGAAATATCCTGAAGTCGCGGTGCAGTTGCAGGTTCACAGCACCCGTCGCACGGGTTGGAGTGTCGCCAACGGCCAGATCGACCTGGCCATCATTGGTGGCGAGCTGCCCGCCGAACTCAACGACCTGCTGCAGGTAGTTCCTTACGCCAACGATGAACTCGCCTTGGTGCTGCCCCCGAAGCATCCTTTGGCACGCTTGAGTGAACTTACCAAGGAAGACCTCTATAGGCTGGGCTTCGTTTGCCTGGATGCCCAGTCAACAACCCGCAAGATGGTGGATCAATTGTTGTTGAGGTCCAAGCTGGATGTGCAGCGGCTCAAGATTGAGATGGAACTGAATTCCTTTGAGGCCATCAAAAATGCTGTCCAGGCTGGTTTGGGGGCCGCTTTCCTGCCGGTGGTCTCCATTGAGCGTGAATTGGCTGCAGGCACCCTGCACCGTCCGCCCCTGGCCGATCTGCTGGTGCGTCGCCAGTTGAAGCTGATCACCCATCCAGCCCGTTACTGTTCGAGGGCGGCCGAGGCCTTCCGCCGTGAGGTGTTGCCCGTATTCGCCAGTCCCGATAGCCCCCTCCGCCAAGCTCAGCCCAGGGCTGAAGCAGCACCGGTGGCGCCTGGGGGATAACTCCCAGGAGTATTTATCCCCCAGGGCGGAGAAGGAGCAGTCCTTATCAGAACTGGTCGGCCTCTGGGGTGACTCCAGCACCGCTGTTCGGTGCGGCACCGGCCACCCCTTTCTGCAGAAATTGGTTCTGGGTGATATCGGTTTGGTAGACACAGCGCACGATGGGTTTGTCGCGAACTGAACCGACATAGGCAAAGGTATTCATGCGCTGTTTGCATTCGCGCATCTGTTCAGGCGTGATGGCGCCTTCTTTCTCCAGCACAGACCAGTTTTCCCGACGGATCACGCAGCCGGGCTTGAGGGTGGGTTGGGTGACGAAGCTGCTGCTTGGATTCATGGTGGTGTACATCTCAACGTCAATCACAAAGGCACTCGCTCCCCATTGGCGGCAGAATTCCGGATCCGGAACGGCCATGTCGAGCTGCTGGCTGCTGGCGATGTTCCCCTGGTTCCCCACGGTGGTGCTGGTCACGGCACTGCCGATGCCAATGCCCACCACAAGGACCCCGGCCAGCACCGCCAGGGTGCCGACGTTGAATTTGAATCCTGGCCCCCCATCACCGCCTGCACCGCCACCGCCGGACCCTTTGCCCGATCCACCAGGGCGGGCACCTTCGCGGCGATCAAAGGAGGTTTCCTGGCCCCTGGGGCCATAGCGATCCCGCGTGCGACCTTCGTAGGGGTCGCCAGGGTCGTCGCGGTAGGCCCCGGTTCCCCTGGACCGAAAGGCGCGTTCATCCGGGCGGGAGCGGCTCAAATGGAGTCGGGGGTGCGTGGCAGCCCCATGGAAAAATTCTGGACGCGGGCGGCAGGGTTGTAGCGAATCTCCCCGGCTTGCAGTAGCTGCCGGATGACCCCTTCCAGTTCAGAGCCGATGCGGCGCAGGTTGTAGTCGGTCAGATCGGCCCCAGCCTGGGCCTCGACAAGGGTGCGAAAGCTGGAGTGCACCTTGGCTAGCGCCGAATCATCCCAGAGAAACTCGTTGTCCGGATCGATGTCCAGGGTGAGTTGGTTTGCGTCGGGGAGCAGATCACCGTTTTCGACACGGCCTGTGAACAGCCTGACGTGGCGCGTGGTGGATTTGAGCAGGGTATCGGCCATGGGACGCCGGTGGCACGTAAGTAGGTGGAACGGAAGAGGTGGAACGGGAGAACCGCCGCTTGCGGCGTGTGGGCTGACTCTAGGAACTCCAGGAGGTCGGGGGCCAGGGTCCAGGGCCCCTTTCGGCACGGTGCGGGGGCTTTGGCCGATAGGGTTGCAGCGTGTTTGCTGCTGGGGTCATGCGTGTCGCCATAGCTGGGGCCGGGCTGGCTGGATTGGCTTGTGCCAAGTACCTCTGCGATGCCGGCCACACGCCGGTGATTTTTGAGGCCCGCGATGTCTTGGGGGGCAAGGTGGCCGCATGGCAGGACGAGGAGGGGGATTGGTATGAAACGGGATTGCATATATTTTTTGGCGCATATCGTAATATGCGGCGCCTCTTTAAGGAGTTGGATATCGAAGATCGATTGCAATGGAAATCCCATTCCATGATTTTTAATCAGCGTGAAGTTCCCGGAACCTACAGTCGGTTTGATTTCCCGGACCTGCCGGCTCCCTTGAATGGGGTGGCTGCCATTCTTGGCAATAACGACATGTTGACCTGGCCCGAAAAGATTGCCTTCGGCCTGGGTCTTGTTCCGGCCATGCTGCGGGGACAGGGTTACGTTGAGGAGTGTGATAAATATTCCTGGAGTGAGTGGTTGCGGTTGCATCGCATTCCTGACCGGGTTAATGACGAAGTGTTCATGGCCATGAGCAAGGCTCTCAACTTCATCAATCCTGAAGAAATTTCCAGCACAGTCGTGTTGACGGCGCTCAATCGCTTCCTGCAGGAGTCCGATGGTTCGCGCATGGCTTTTCTCGATGGCAATCCACCCGAACGCCTATGTCAGCCCCTCGTCGACTACATCCGTGAACGGGGGGGTGATGTGCAGCTCAATGCGCCACTCAGGCAGATTGAGGTAGACGAAAAGGGCAGGGTCAAGGCGTTCCACATCGGTGGGGTTCGAGGGCAACAGCCCCAAGTGGTCGAGGCCGATGCCTATGTCAGTGCCATGCCGGTGGATCCCTTGAAATTGCTATTGCCGGAGCCGTGGAAATCCCTTCCCTATTTTACAAAACTGGATGGATTAAACGGAGTTCCAGTCATCAATATCCATCTCTGGTTTGATCGCAAGCTAACGGATATTGATCACCTCTTGTTTAGTCGATCTGACCTGCTGAGTGTCTACGCCGATATGAGTAATACTTGCCGGGAGTATGCCGATTCAGAACGTTCCATGCTTGAGTTGGTGTTCGCCCCAGCCCACGATTGGATCGGGCGACCCGATGGGGAGATTGTTGCCGCAACAATGGAAGAGTTGAAGCGCTTGTTCCCGGCCCATTTTTTAGGTGACAATCCGGCCGTTCTGCGCAAGTCAATTGTTGTCAAAACTCCGCTTTCGGTTTATAAGACGGTACCCGGCTGTCAGCAGTTGCGTCCCGACCAACGCTCGCCGATTGACAACTTTTTCCTTGCGGGTTGTTACACTATGCAACGATATTTGGCTTCGATGGAGGGGGCCGTGTTGAGTGGCCGACTCTGCGCCGAGGCAGTTGATGCTAGTGGTCAACTCCCCGTTTCTGACGGAGTTGCCAGCGCCGCATTTGTACGCGTTTGAGCATGTGACCCTTTCGTCGGCCACCCAGGCAGAATTGCCGCTCCATCCAAATCTGGATGAGGCCTATGAGCTGTGTCGTCAAGAAACAGCACGCTGGGCCAAAACTTTTTATCTTGGCACCCTGTTGTTGCCCCTCGCCAAGCGCCGGGCTATCTGGGCAATTTATGTGTGGTGCCGTCGCACCGATGAATTGATGGACAGCCCCCAGGCCCAGGGCCTGCCAGCAGACGAGCTGGAGGCCCGGCTGGATGCTTGGGAAAGTAAGAGTCGCCAGATGTACCTGGGGGAGGTGAGCGATGCCTTGGATCTTGTAATGGTGGATATGTTCCAGCAATTCCCCCAGTCCCTGCAACCCTATCTAGATATGATCGAAGGCCAACGTATGGATGTGCGTTGCCACCGTTATACGACCTTTGCCGAACTTGAATTGTATTGTTATCGCGTCGCCGGCACCGTTGGCTTGATGTGTCAGGCTGTGATGGGGGTGGATCCGGCGTATACCACAGCTCCGTGGAGTGAGCACCCCGATCCCACTGAGGCGGCTGTTGCCCTGGGTATTGCTAACCAGCTAACCAATATTTTGCGTGATGTTGGCGAGGATCGGGAACGGGGACGAATTTATCTTCCCCAAGAAGACCTCTTGCGATTTGATTATACAGAAGCCCAGCTCTTTGCTGGAGTCGTTAATGACAACTGGCGACGTCTGATGGCATTTCAGCTTGAAAGGGCTCGCTTTTGGTTTGCCCGCTCCGAGGCGGGAGTGCGTTGGCTTTCGGCCGATGCCCGCTGGCCTGTGTGGACCTCTTTGCGCCTTTATCGTGGAATACTGGATGTGATAGAACGCCAAGATTATGACGTTTTCAGTCGTCGGGCCTATGTGCCGACGGCAGGTAAAATTCTTGATCTGCCAGTGTCTTTTTTGGTGGCCCAGGTGCATTAATCTTGCTGCCGATGATTGATCGCCGCCTTCGCTTCATTCCATCAGGGCCAACCAGCGCCGCAGGATTGGATTGACTCGTTCTGGGGCTTCATCGTGGGGGCAGTGACCCAGATCCTCAAGTACAACTAGTTCTTGAATGCAGGAAAACTCGTCGGCCCAGCGCCTTGCTTCAGCGGGATCTTCCCAGGGGTCCCTCGCTCCCCAGATCATGCGTACGGGCACTGAAAGGCGAGCCAGGTGGTCGGGGGCCAGGTGATCTTCGAACAGATTCACGAACCCGCGAAAGCTTTCCACCGCCCCGATATCGAGGGCTGGCTTTAGCAGGATCTCCACAAGTTCGTCATCAAGATTTGCACCACTCGGGTATGCCAGGGCCAACACCTTACGAATGAAACTGGGTCGTCCCACAAAACGGAACAGGGGCTGCAGAATCCAGCGTTGACGAACCAGGCGTTTGACCAGCGGTCGGCTCAGCCGCTCCCATCCAGGCAGGCTGGAGAGGCGTCGCTCATCCAGGGTGCGCTGGGCGCAATCTATAAGCACTACCTGGAGGGGAGGGTGGCCTGCACTCTGGAGGCGATCGGCTGCCACCAGTGCCACAAGAGCTCCAATTGAATTGCCAATAAGCTGAACTGGGCCTGTAGGCACGACCTCCGCCAAGAAGGCCTGCACTTGGTCAGCCCAGAGGTCGAAGCAATATCTGACTGAACCGGCTTCAGCTGGCTCCCCGCTCAATTGCGAACGGGGCTTGTCACTGGCACCAAACCCAAGCAGGTCAAGTGCATAGATATCAAGCCCTGGATTGAGTTCCTTCATGGTGTGGCGCCAGTGACCTACGCAGGCACCAAACCCATGGATCAGCAGAACGGATCCGCGACCATTCTGGCTAAAGTCCGTCGCTTCATGGCGAAGCCAATGAATACGGTGCGGTCCCCAGCTCCAGGGGTCCGGCGGGCTGGCCGGACCAAAGACGGCCATCAGACTCCGACAGTCTGGTTGGCAAGGAGGTCCTTGAGTTTGGCCAGTTCGCCAGCCCAACGGGGGTCAGGGGCTTGGCTATCCACATTGTCAGCGTGCACGATCTTGTCGGCCGCACGACGCTGGGCAACGGGGGCCCCAGCGGCGGGACGCCGATCTGTCGGCGCCGCTCCGCGGGCATCGCGACGCTCGGAAACCTCAACCCGCAGAGTGTTGCCACCGAATTCGCGTCCATGCAATTGGCCGATTAGGGCCTCGGCCAGCTTCTCGTCATCGACGTTGGCAAAGCCGAAACCACGGCAGACGCCAGTCTCACGGTCAGTCACGGTCTTGAAACGAACGCCTTCGCCGACACCCTGGAACAGGGCCACCAGCTCGTTTTCATCAAAAGTCTGCGGCAGGTTGCCGACGTAGAGGCGAACGCTCATGGGAGTGAAGAGACGGAGAAGGAAGGCTCTGGCAGGCGGAGGAATCACGCCATTACATCAGATAGTTAATCACGCCACCCCCCCCTTGTCCTTGCCTGGAGCCAGCCTGCCGCTTTGCTGCGGATCAATTCCTGGTCATGGTTCTTGGCTGGTAGTCGGCCCATGGCCCGTTCCCTTTTCAAGTAGTGCAACAGTTGCCCCAGCAGCGGCCCGGCCGGTACCTGCAGCTGCTGTTGCAGGGTGTGGCCGTCCATAGGGGCAGCGGGGTGGAAGAGGGGGTCGTCGGGGTCGCGCCAACGTTCCAGGGCCGTTTTGGCCTGGTGGCGCTCCAGATAGAGCAGCAGGGCAGGCATGTCCGTCTCCAGCTCAATTTGCAGGTTGAGGCGCTCGTCCTCCGCTAGCCGCGCCAGTGCGCCACGGATCCCAGGCCCCTGGAGGCGTTTCAGCCAGTGGTGCAGGTTGCCGACTCTTTTCTGCAGGCGACGACTGCCCTGGAGTCGGACCAGGCTGGCCGTGTCGAACAACAGGGCGAGCCGTGCCACGGGGAGGGCCGTGAGCAATTCGTCTGGCGAGAGACCCCGGGCTTGGGCCTGTTCCGGCGTCAGCGCTTCCATTAGAAGATCTGCACCTTGCGGCGGGGCGTCACCAGCCAGCCAGGGTTCCAGCAGCCCGTAGTTCAGGGCCAGGGCCAAACCTTGATGGCCTGAGCAGCTGGCGGCCATGCGCTCCAGTTCGGCAAGGACCCGCTCTGGAGCGACCTGGGTCAGTTGGGCCCGGTGGTCACGGATCCAGCCTCCGCTCTGGCGATCGATCGACAGCGCCAGGTCCCCGGCCAGTCGCATGCCCCGGAGCAACCGCAGGGGGTCGTCCAGCAGATTGGCCTCACTGACGGCGCGCAGGCGGCCAGCGGTCAGATCCTGGAGTCCATGGCAGGGATCGAGCAGGACGGCCCCTGCCCTGCCCTGGGGCAGGCTCAGGGCGATGGCATTAATGCTGTAATCGCGCCGCTGCAGATCCGCCGCCAAAGTGACTCCCTCCTGCCGGGCCAGATCCACGGTCCAGCCGCGGAGTACAAGCCGGGCGATGGACCGATCCCGATCAAGAACCACAACGGTTGCTCCGAGGCGTCGGGCCAAGGTCTGGGCCAGGCCGATCGCCTCCACGGGCACAACTAGATCTAGGTCTGGCCTGGCGGCCAGTCGTCCCAGCAGGCCGTCCCGCACCGCACCCCCCACCAGGGCACTGCCCTGGGGCAGATCCTGGAACGGGATCGGCCATTGGGGTGGGTCGAGCAGCTGCCACAGGGCCCCGGCCTGATCCCCCGGCGGCAGGGTCAGAATGGAATCAAGGTCGGGATCTGGCGGCATGTGCATTTGTGTCGATTGCCACTGGGTCGACCGATGCCAGGCCTACCACGCCGTCGAAAGTCAGCATGGGGCAGCCCATCTCAGCGCAGCGCCGGATTGGCAGCCCCGAGATCCCCGTATCCATGTGCAGGTAAGGGATCTACCGGATGGAGGCGTGGGAGTGGAATGGGATGTGCGCGGTTGCGCCGACTTCCGCTGCGAGCTGGGCCGCTGGAGCCGCCTGCGCCCTGGGCAAGCCTTGCCCGCATGACGACCGCAGCGCCTGATTCCCGTCGTTGGTTGTTGGCCTTACACAGCTGCAGTGACCTGCTGGGGGTCGGGCTACAGCCCCTTGGCCAGACCGAGGGGCCTGTGCTGGCGATCTTTCCAGGGGGGCGGGATCTCTCCAGTGGTCTCCTGGGCGCCATTGAGCAGGTCCTGCCCGCTGCTGCTTGGCCCTCACTGGGTCGCTTGGCGGTGGCGATAGGGCCTGGGGGGTTTACCGGCACCCGCCTCACCGTGACCCTGGCCCGCACCCTGGCCCAACAACTGGGGATTCCTCTCGATGGGGTCGGCAGTTTCCATTTGATTGCCCAGCGCGTTTTGGCCGGCCACCAGAGCCCCGGATCCGCTCCCGTCGCCCTGGTGCAGGAGCTGCCACGCCATGGATTGGTGGCCGGTCTTTATGCTCTTGATGCTTTGGCTCCAGGCGGTGTGGCCGAAGTGAAGATTCCTCGCTTATATCGCAGCGAAGCTGATCTGGAGGTGGCGATGGGGGCAGCACTGCGGCACCCGGCCGTGGCCCTTGTGCCACAGGATGTAGAGCAGCTCTTGCGCCATTCCCAGGCGGCGGCCCTGGCGCAAAAGCCCGGACCCTGGCAATCGGTTTTGCCCAACTACCCCACCAGCCCGGTCGAGGTTGGGCTCCCTTGAGCCGGACTGTTGCGTCCCGGCGGGCCCAGCGACCGTCTCCCCCGAATCGGATCGACCGCGATCCCCAGGGTCGAGCCCGGCTCCGCAGGCGCCGGCGCAGCCGGTGCCTGACCAGGTTCCTGTTCGTGGGTGGGTTAGTCCTGCTGTGGCTGTCGCGGGGGTGGTGGTGGCCCTCACCGCCGCCTCCCCAGATGATTCTTGTGTTGGGTGGAGACACCCAACGGGAAGTCTTCGCTGCCCGATTGGCCCATGAGGATGGCTTGCCCGTGATCGTTAGCAGCGGCAGCAACCCTGAATACGCCCATTGGCTGTTCCGAGAGCGGGAGGGCCTGGCGCCGGATCAGGTGCAACTGGACTACCGGGCCCGGGACACCCTCAGTAATTTCACTTCGCTGGTCGATGACCTGCGCCGGGCCCGCATCCGCCATGCCCTACTTGTCACCAGCAGTGATCACATGAATCGTGCCCTACTGGTGGGCCGGATCGTGGCCGGCAGCAGGGGCATCCAGCTCACGCCGGTTCCCGTGCCCTGCGGCCAGTTCTGTGTGGTGGAAGGCAGGCGCAAGGTCTGGGGGGACGGGGCCCGGGCCCTGCTGTGGGTGATCAGTGGCCGCGATCTGAGGGGCTGGGCGGCAAAGCGGTTGCGATCCCTGGGACCCTAGGGAGCTGTAATCGCTTGAGCTGGATCGGACCGGCGTCGAGAAGGTCGTTGATTTCTCGCTGCAGGGCCTGCGTCGTGGCGTCCAGGTCGCCACGACGGCGGGAGGGGGGTGGGGGGATCAGGTGCCCAATGCGGATATGCACAGGCACCAGCCGCAGGCCGCCGCGGCGGCCCAGGGCCCGGTTGCTGTTGAGGATGGCCACCGGCAGGAGGGGTACCCCCAGCCGTGCCGCCAGTAGGGCGGCCCCTGGTTGGGGGGCGTGGACCCGACCATCTTCCTGGCGGGTGCCGTCCAGAAACACCCCAGTGGCCCAGCCCTGGGCCAGCCGTTCACTGGCGGTGCGGAGGGCTTCCCGGTCACTGGCACCGCGGGCAACTGGGTAGGCCCCGCAGGCTTTGATCAGGGGCCCGAGCAGGGGGACCCGGAACAACTCCTCCTTGGCCATGAAGGCCACTGGGCGGCCGATGGCGTGGCTGATGAGCGGCGGGTCGAGGTGGGAGCCGTGGTTAGCGACCACCACAAGTCCTCCGATCCGGGGCACATGGCCCAGGCCGGTGGTACGGCCCCGGAGCAAAATTCGGTAGATCGGCCAGACCAAAAGGCTGCTTATCAATGTGTAGCCCAGATCGGGTTGGGGACTGCCCAGCAGCGCTGGGCGCCCTAGTCGCCGCTGGGCCAGAGGGCCTGGCACAGCCACTAGCCCAGATCCGTCGCTGAAGCGACCTGGCGACAGCGGAGACCCGGGCAGCCGCGCTTGATCAGGCCGCTGAGCACGTTGCCCGGACCGATCTCCACCGCCTCATCGATGCCTGCGCGGCCGAACTGTTCCATGGTTTCCCGCCAGCGCACCCCCGTGGTCATTTGTCGGAGCAGGCGTTGTTTGAGCAAGCCGGCATCGGTGCTGGGGCTGGGATCGGTGTTGCTCAGCACCGGGATGGAGGCTTCGGCGAAGGGCACCGCCTCCAGATCCAAGGCAAAAGCAGCCGCGGCTTGGGCCATGAAGGGCGAATGGAAGGCCCCGGAGACCGCCAATGGGATCGCCCGCTTGCAGGCGAGGACCTTGCTCACGGCGCTCACCGCTTCAGGGCTGCCGGAGAGCACAACTTGGGCCTCGCTGTTGTCATTGGCAATCACCACCCCTTCGGTGGCGTCTACCAGCTGCTCCAGCTGGACCCTGTCAAATCCCATCACGGCGGTCATCGCGCCACCGCCGGCTGCGGCCATCAGCTCGCTGCGCCGTTGCATCAAGGCGAGTCCGGTCTCGGCGTCGAATACGCCGGCGGCATAGAGGGCCACCAATTCCCCCAGGCTGTGGCCCGCCACCAGGGCGGGCTGTGGGCCTTTGGCCCGCAGGGCATCCACCAGCAGGCTCTCGATCACAAAGAGGGCCGGCTGGGTGTTGCGTGTGTCGTTGAGGTCTGAGGGGCCGCTTCCCTTGGGGTCATCGCTGCCGGCGCAGATGGCCAGGAGATCCCGTCCCAACTTTTTGGAGGCCAAGGCGAAGCGCTGGGCGGCGCCGGGCAGATCCATCACTCCTTCTGCCATGCCTAGTTTCTGCGATCCCTGTCCAGGAAAGACCCAGGCAATTGCCATGCACCCTCTTGCCAACTGAACGGCAGGAGATTACGGCCCAGCCCTTCGACCTGGTTTCGTGGTCAATGGGGTGGACCGCCCCAGCGCAGCAGGGCCCCACCCCAGCTCAGGCCAGCCCCAAAACCGCTGCTGGCGATCAGATGGCCCGGCCGGATGCGGCCATCGCGTACGGCTTCATCGAGCATCAGGGGAATCGTGGCGGCGGAAG
>CANGZM010000030.1 GCA_947458155.1 Synechococcaceae cyanobacterium
CCATCAATTAAAGGCCAATCAGAAACCTTGACCCGCAGGGTCCAAGTTCCATCTGCCACCATGGCACCGTTGGCAGGCTCCAGAATCTTCAATTGGGGAAGCTTCTCGCCAAGCGCATCCTTGAACTGATGAACCGCCGCAGGCGGCGACACCTCCTGCAGTTGTGCTGAACCAGTCCGGGCGGCTGGCCCGATGGGATTGGGGGCAGGGACCTGGCGCTTCGGTAGCCGCCAAGCCGCCTGGCTGACCGCCGGGCTGCCAAAACTTATAACGGCCAGCAAAGTGACACCAACCAAGGCCGACCACCACCGCCTGAGCCCGAAGAACCTTTTAGGCATCAACACACCAACTCCAACTCCCGCCATTCTGCTGAAGGGCGTATTGGGGTTTAAAGCCAAGCCGGCAGCCCAGAACAGGAAAGAGGGCCCCGAGTCATATTAATTATAGTTACATCCCCACACAAAAGCCCCTTTCAATGCAAAACAACGCCCAGTAGACCCCAGTCCCAGCCAGGGAATGGCGGGGATTGAACCTTTGTAACTGGATGCGGATTAGGCATGTTTTTGGCCCCTATAGTTCCGCCAGCGGTCCCCTTTGGGGCCCAATGCCCCAGTCATGACAAGGATTCACTCCCCTTGTCCGACTGGCGCCCATGGCGACGGTTCAGTGCCTGGCATGCCCATGCACCCCACGCCATGGGGCCCAACGGCCCCGGAATTTCCGGCAGGCCGAAGGGGTGGACCTCCACCTCGATTCCGTCCCTCGAGGAACCTCTCGATGACCATCAGCCCACCAGAGCGTGGGAAAAAGGCGCAGGAGCTAGTCGATCGGAACACCGTTCCGGCGACATTCGAGCTTTTCGAAAAACCCGGCTTTTTCGATCGCACCCTCGCCAAGGGTCCCAAAACCACAACCTGGATTTGGAACCTCCACGCCAACGCTCACGACTTCGACAGCCACACGAGCGATCTCGAAGAAGTCTCACGAAAGATCTTCAGCGCTCACTTCGGCCATCTGGCCGTCATTTTTATCTGGTTAAGCGGCGCCTTCTACCACGGTGCCCGTTTTTCCAATTACACCGGCTGGCTCGCCGACCCCCTGCACGTCAAACCAAGTGCGCAGGTGGTTTGGCCGATCTTTGGCCAAGAAATCCTCAATGGTGATGTGGGAGCTGGCTTCCACGGCATTCAAATAACTTCAGGTCTCTTCCACGTATGGAGAGCCTGGGGAATCACCAGCGAGTTTCAACTTCTTTGCTTAGCCATTGGCTCCTTGGTCATGGCCGGCCTCATGCTCAATGCTGGGGTTTTTCACTATCACAAGGCAGCTCCGAAACTGGAGTGGTTCCAGAACGTTGAGTCGATGCTCAACCACCATCTGGCTGGCCTGCTGGGCCTGGGTTCCCTTTCTTGGACAGGGCACCTCCTCCATGTTTCCCTGCCCACAACCCAATTGATGGATGCCATTGATGCCGGCAATCCGCTGGTTCTCAATGGTCGAACGATCGCATCAGTTGCGGACATCCCGCTTCCCCACGAGTTCTTAAACCAAGATCTCCTAGCTCAGCTGTACCCTGGTTTCGGGGCTGGCATCTCAGCTTTCTTCACTGGAAACTGGGCGGCCTACAGCGATTTTCTGACCTTCAAAGGAGGCCTGAATCCGATTACCGGCAGCCTCTGGATGACTGACATCGCCCATCACCATTTGGCGATTGCCGTTCTATTCATCGTTGCCGGTCACATGTACCGGACCAACTGGGGAATTGGACACAGCATCAAGGAGATCCTTGAGGGTCAAAAAGGCGATCCTCTTTTGTTCCCCGCAACTAACGGGCACAACGGACTCTTCGAATTTCTAACAACGTCTTGGCATGCCCAGCTAGGTATCAATCTGGCCATGCTCGGTTCGTTGACAATTATCATCGCGCACCACATGTATGCGATGCCGCCGTATCCGTACATCGGCATCTCCTACGCCACGCAACTTTCATTGTTCACCCATCACATGTGGATTGGTGGCTTCCTGATCGTCGGCGCTGGTGCCCATGCCGCCATCGCGATGATCCGCGATTACGACCCAGCTAAAAACGTCGACAACGTTCTTGATCGGGTCCTCAAGGCTCGCGATGCTCTCATCAGCCATCTCAACTGGGTGTGCATCTGGCTTGGCTTCCACAGCTTCGGCCTTTACATCCACAACGACACAATGCGTGCCCTGGGCCGTCCCCAGGACATGTTCAGCGACACCGCGATCCAACTGAAGCCGATCTTCGCCCAGTGGGTTCAAGGTCTTCATGCTGCTGCTGCTGGAACCACCGCGCCGAACGCCCTGGCAAGTGTCAGCGAGGTCTTCAACGGCTCAGTTATCGCAGTAGGCGGCAAAGTTGCCGCAGCGCCGATCCCCTTGGGAACGGCCGATTTCATGGTCCACCACATCCACGCCTTCACGATCCACGTCACCGTGCTGATCCTTCTGAAGGGTGTGCTTTACAGCCGCAGCTCCCGCCTCGTCCCCGACAAGGCCAACCTCGGCTTCCGATTCCCCTGCGACGGTCCCGGCCGTGGCGGTACATGCCAGGTATCCGCTTGGGATCACGTGTTCCTGGGTCTGTTCTGGATGTACAACTCCCTGTCGATCGTCATCTTCCACTTCAGTTGGAAAATGCAGAGCGACGTCTGGGGAACAGTCAATGCAGACGGGACTGTCCAGCACATCACCAATGGGAATTTCGCCCAGAGCGCGATCACCATTAATGGATGGCTGCGCGATTTCCTTTGGGCTCAAGCGGCCCAGGTGATCAACAGCTACGGCTCGAGCAGCAGTGCCTATGGCCTGATGTTCCTGGGTGCCCACTTCATCTGGGCCTTCAGTCTGATGTTCTTGTTCAGCGGCCGCGGCTACTGGCAAGAATTGATCGAGTCCATCGTCTGGGCCCACAACAAGCTGAAAGTGGCTCCGGCCATCCAGCCCCGTGCCCTTTCGATCACCCAAGGACGTGCGGTTGGTGTTGCCCACTATCTGCTCGGCGGTATCGCTACCACCTGGTCCTTCTTCCTGGCCCGCATCATTGCGGTCGGCTGACCTCCACCTGACCTTTCCCAATGGCAACGAAATTTCCTAATTTCAGCCAGGGGTTGGCACAGGACCCGACAACCCGTCGTATTTGGTACGGGATCGCCACGGCTCACGACTTCGAGAGCCATGACGGAATGACTGAAGAACGGCTTTATCAAAAGCTGTTCTCTACCCATTTCGGTCACCTGGCGATCATCGGCCTCTGGGTTTCGGGAAACCTGTTCCATATCGCCTGGCAGGGCAACTTCGAGCAGTGGGTCGCCGATCCTCTGCATACCCGTCCCATCGCCCATGCGATTTGGGATCCCCACTTCGGCCAAGGAGCCATCGCTGCCTTCACCCAGGCCGGTGCCTCTTCACCAGTGAACATTGCCTATTCCGGTTTGTACCACTGGTGGTACACGATTGGTATGCGCAGCAATGCCGAGCTGTACCAAGGATCCATCTTCATGATGATCCTTTCGGCTTGGGCACTGTTCGCTGGTTGGCTCCATTTACAGCCCAAATTCCTGCCTTCTCTGGCCTGGTTCAAAAACGCCGAATCACGGTTAAACCACCATCTCGCCGTACTTTTCGGATTCAGTTCCATCGCCTGGACCGGTCACCTGGTTCATGTTGCGATCCCTGAATCCCGCGGAGTGCATGTGGGTTGGGACAATTTCCTCTCGGTGTCTCCCCACCCAGCCGGTCTCGGTCCCTTCTTCACAGGAAACTGGGGCGTTTACGCCCAAAATCCAGATTCCGCCCAGCAGGTGTTCAACACCACTGAAGGCGCCGGAACGGCCATCCTGACTTTTCTTGGCGGCTTCCATCCCCAGACCGAGGCGCTTTGGCTGACGGATATTGCCCATCACCATCTAGCGATTGGCTGTCTGTTTGTTATTGCTGGCCACATGTACCGGACCAACTTCGGTATCGGTCACTCGATCCGCGAGATCCTTGAGGCCCACAACCCCCCCAAAGGCACCCCCTTCGGAGGCGCCCTCGGCGCCGGCCACAAGGGCCTCTATGACACGATCAATAATTCCCTTCACTTCCAACTAGGTCTGGCTCTGGCCTCCCTTGGGGTTGTGACAAGCCTGGTGGCACAGCACATGTATGCGCTGCCTTCCTACGCCTTCATTGCGCGGGATTACACCACCCAGGCTGCCCTGTACACGCACCACCAGTACATCGCCATCTTCCTGATGTGCGGTGCCTTTGCCCACGGGGCCATCTTCTTCATCCGTGACTACGATCCTGAGGCCAACAAGAACAACGTTCTTGCTCGGATGCTTGAGCACAAAGAAGCCATCATCAGTCACCTGAGCTGGGTTTCTCTGTTCCTTGGCTTCCACACCCTCGGCCTCTATGTCCACAACGATGTGGTCGTCGCCTTCGGAACGCCTGAAAAGCAAATTCTGGTTGAACCCGTTTTTGCCCAATTCGTGCAGGCGGCCAGCGGCAAAGCTCTCTATGGCATGGACGTGCTGCTTGCTAATCCCAACAGCCTCGTCAGCAATGCCCCTGGCCCCGGAGCAGTCTGGCTCCCAGGCTGGTTAGACGCCATCAATGCTGGCAACAACTCCCTGTTCCTGCAAATTGGTCCTGGTGACTTCCTTGTTCACCATGCCATCGCCCTGGGACTGCATACCACCACCTTGATCCTTGTCAAGGGTGCTCTGGATGCCCGGGGTTCAAAGTTGATGCCCGACAAAAAGGACTTCGGCTATTCCTTCCCCTGTGATGGTCCTGGCCGTGGTGGCACCTGCGATATCTCCGCATGGGACGCCTTCTACCTGGCAGTCTTCTGGGCTCTGAACACGGTGGCCTGGCTCACCTTTTACTGGCACTGGAAACACCTGGCCATCTGGCAAGGCAATGTTGCCCAGTTCAATGAATCCAGCACCTATTTGATGGGCTGGTTCCGGGACTACCTCTGGCTTAACAGCTCCCAGCTGATCAATGGATACAACCCGTCAGGCACCAACAATCTGGCTGTCTGGGCCTGGATGTTCCTCTTTGGTCACCTGGTTTGGGCCACAGGTTTCATGTTCCTGATCTCCTGGCGTGGATATTGGCAGGAGCTGATTGAAACCATTGTTTGGGCCCATCAACGCACTCCTCTCGCCAACTTGGTGGGCTGGCGTGACAAACCCGTGGCCCTCTCTATCGTTCAAGCTCGTGTTGTTGGTCTGGCTCACTTCACCGTGGGCTTCTTCCTGACCTATGCAGCCTTCTTGATCGCCTCCACGTCAGGTAAATTCGGGTAACACCGTTACATACCTGTCTCCTTGAGGGACGAATTTGCCCCTGGCTTAAGCTGGGGGTTTTTTTATGAGACGTGCAAAAAAACTACAAAACCTAGCCATTAGTTGGTTACGCCACCTAACGTCACCCCCCAAGACCCTTAATTTAGCCAACTGTATTAATCAGGATTCTGGTCCGGCAAGTCCAAGGAGACTTGTGAGAATAGACCACACCTGCCATCACGGACGATAGGCAACTGAGCTTGGTCAAACCTAAAAGTTTAGTTAGCGCACAAAAAATCCCTCTCTAATCAAAGAGAGGGGTTCTGATAGAAAAACTAAGTCTGAAAGAAAAACTTAGAATGCTAAGTCTCTTGATTCATCGAACCTTAGTTGACACTCCAGGCACCACCTGCAATCTTGACCAAGGGGGCAACAATCGCAGTGCTGCAGAGGAACCAAGCAAAAGCAGCACCACCGCATCCACCCAGCCAAAATCCACTAGCGAACTCAGCCCAGCCAGCTTTGGTGAACAGATCAGCGGGAGGGTAGTCAACGGTGGCGTCAGGGGGCTGAACATTCGGACCCCGACCGGCGGTGCCATAAATGGAAAGGCAGACGGTCAGAATCGAGATCAGACCAATTGTCGCAAGTAGTCCTGCGGTTCCACCGTATTCGGTATGGCGCAGGGGACCGGTGAGAGCAAAAGGACCAAAGAGGAAGAAACCGTGGGCCATACCTACCTCAAGGCCGCGACGATTCGGCGAGAGGGAAGGGCGATAGGCCGGGAGAGCGTTGATAAATGCCTTGGTGAAATAGCTACTGTTCACCGGTGTGGCCAGATTGCCGACAGTGGGGTCGGCGACAGGAGTCACGGTCATGGGATGGGCTGAGCGGCGTGGGATTCAGAAAGACGTAACGAGAGGGGGGCTGAGGCCGTTTCAGGGCTCAGTCGCGGGCCTCAATCACGTTGAACAGCAGAGCCATGGCCACGGCAGGGGCAAGGATGCCCACCAAAGGCACGAGCACCGACGGCAACCAGGCAGCTGCAAATTCTCCAGTCATGGCTTAGGCCAGGAACAACCGGAGGCACTGTACGAACACCTGGATGCCTGCCTGCAAAACGCCTAGAGCGACGACATAAAAGTTGAGCTAAGCAGCCCAGGTGGTTGCGACGGTGATGAATCCGTACTGACCCAAGAAACAACTGATCGCCAAGCTTTATGCCGCAGCTTTCCCGCGCAACGTCGCCCGAGTGCGGTAAATCGGTCGGCCCTGACTTTCATGATAGGTACGCATCTGCATTTCAGCAAGAAGCCCGAAACAAAACAGCTGCACGCCACTGAGGATCGCAAGGACAGCCATCAACAGCAGTGGCCTGGAGCCAATATCGGTTCCAAACATCAGTTTCTGGACCACCAGACCTAGGGCAATCAGCAAACCAATGCCCAGGGTCAACAAGCCAACAAATCCAAAAACATGCATGGGCCTGGTCAGAAAACGCTTCATAAACCAGACCGTAAGCAAATCCATTAAAACACGAAAAGTTCGGTCAATTCCGTACTTACTTTGACCAAATCGCCTTGGATGGTGATTGACTTGCACCTCGCCAATTCGTGCCCCTTCGATAAAAGCAAGTGCTGGCAAAAAACGATGCAACTCACCGTAAAGATTCATGTCAGCGACTACTTCTCGGCGGTAGGCCTTTAGTGAGCAGCCATAGTCGTGTAACTTTACCCCGGTGACTCTGGCAATCAAGCGATTAGCCAAAAGGGAAGGCAGCAACCTGGATAGGGCCGCATCCTGCCGCTGGTGCCTCCAGCCACTGACCAGGTCATAGCCCTGATCGAGCCGCTCAAGCAGCAGGGGAATATCCGCCGGATCATTTTGAAGATCACCATCAAGCGTCACAATCACAGGCGCCCTACTGGCATCAAACCCGGCTGCCATAGCAGCAGTCTGGCCGTAGTTTCTTCGTAGCAGAACTGCCACAAGTTCAGGGACATAATTGACGAATTCCCGCAGCAAAGCTGGCGTACCATCCCTAGAACCATCGTCAACTAAGATCAACTCAAATTTTTGTCCGAGAGGTCGAAGTGCATTCAGCAACTGATCAACCAGTTGGGAAAGACTCCCCTCTTCGTTATAAAGAGGTACAACAACTGAGAGCTGCAGCGGGCCCGCTGGATCCGCTCCGATCGACCCAATCACCGGGGCTGGGGCTGGGGATGCGGCGGGAAGAACGGGATCCGCCATGGCAACCATGTGTCTTGGGTGGAAACCGACCTTAAGGGGGCATGGGACTGCCGTCATGGCTATGCATGACCCGACCAGCTCCCCGCAGTTCTGCCCTGTAATGGCAGGCCACTGGATCGTGATTCGCGGAGAACAGGTCGTCCACACCCAATCCATTGCGGCCGTGGTCACGGCCAGAACTATGTAGATAGCGACCCTGGCCCAGATGCAGCGCCACATGGGTGCACCGTTGCGGCGACCCGAAAAAAATCAGGTCGCCGCTCTGCAGAAGGCCCACATCGTCAGGGCGTACCGCCACAGGCCGGCAGAACCGTTCCTGAAGGTAGGCATCCCGCGGCAACCAGATGCCCGCCTGGGCAAAGGAGCGCTGAACCAAACCGGAGCAATCATAATTAGGCCCTATCGTGCCTCCCCATCGGTAACAGTTCTTTTCGGATAAGGACTCTTTGGCAAAGCTCAACACCTGGGGCAGGCGGGCTTTGATGCTGCTGCGATCCAAGCGGGGCAACACCGGAGGGTCAGAAGGTTGACCATGGCTCAACAGCGCCTGGGTATCCAACCAACAGGGGTACCCGTCCTCCAGGAGTCGCACACGCCAGCGCAGACCCCCTGCCTCTCCTGGGGGCCATGGGGCCGGTTCAAGCAGCCGCAACCGGCGCCCAATGGCCAATTCGGTGGCCAGACCATCCCCCCGTGGGCGACTCCAGCCGGGCAAGGGTTCGGTGATTTGCCAGATCGCTCCGTTCGCAAGCCTGGGCGTTGAACCGCGCATGTCTAATCTCAGCGTCGCTGCTGAGCCAATGGTCATGGCGTTCTACAGCGCGGATCCGACAATGGGCCAGAAGCTCGCTGATCTGGTCCATGCCTTGGAACAGGAAGGTCGGCCTGGACTGGGGGCGCAGTTATCAATCACCTGGTTGCGCTACGCCAAATCCCTGTGCAACCGAGAGGCACGAGAGGCCTCGCCCCTGGAGGCCGGATCGGGGGCAAGCTGGCGGGGGGGTCAACTGCGGCAACCGGGCAGCCTGGTCAACCTCATCTACCTTGTGGCCTGCGAGGCCTGGCTTCAACGGCAGTTGTTAAGAGATGAACCTGAATTAAGGCGAGCCATGGCGGCCATGGTTAAGCCAGCCCCCTCAGCCCATGGGGCCACAGGCCTGATTGTGGATCTCCTGAGCGGCACCACCAGCGGGCCGTCCCTCCCCGAGGACCGTTTCATCACCTGGAAGAGCCAACGAGAACTGGTCACCCATTGGCTCGAAAGCCTGGGCTGGCCCGAGCTGGCTGGTTGGCAAGCCTGTCAGAAAACCTGGGCAGACGGACCCTACGGTCGAGAATTGGACTTCCACAGAGCGGATCAGGGCCACCGCAACCTCCTGACCACGGACGGCACAGCCAGGTTGCTGGAGGCCGTGATGGCAGGATCGATTATCTCTCCACCTGCCTGTCGCAGGATGCAGAGCCTGCTGGAACGACCATTGGGGGATAGCTCCACGAACACAGCGGAGATCAGCGAGCTGGCTGAATTTATAAACCCAGGTACTGCCCCCAATCCACGCATTTGGGGCAAAGCAAGCTGGATAGGTGAGGCAAGGCACGGTGCCGCCTACGTGGAAACAGAGCTAGGGGTGCCGATGCTCCTCATTGTCTTGAGCGAAGGAGAAACCTTTACAAGTCAAAAAGGGTTGCTGCCGGAGATTGCCGGCAGACTCATGGAATACCAACCAATGAGATGAATGTCATCGGTGTATGTCAACGGAGAGGGAGGGATTCGAACCCTCGACAGAAGTTGCCTCCTGTAACTCCTTAGCAGGGAGCCGCTTTCGACCACTCAGCCACCTCTCCAGCGGCTAAGCGACTATACCTGAACGTCCAGCTTGCTCAGCGCGGCCGCTGGCCTTAGTCGTTGCGGAAAATGCGCTGCACCCGCCTGCTGTCGACATTGACAAGCAACTCGTAGGGAATGCTGCCTGCACGGGCTGCTACCTCCTCGGGGCGGAGGCTCTGGCCTTGGTGACTGCCAAAAATCAGGACTTCATCCCCAACTGCCGCATCGGGAACAGCCGTCAGATCCACCGCCATCGAATCCATCGACACCCTGCCCAGGATCCGGGCCGTCTGTCCCTGAACCAGGACAGCACCCGCATTAGAAAGGCGCCATGGCACGCCATCGTTGTATCCGGCCGCCACGATGCCGATCCTTTGCTGTTCTTGCTCAACCACATAGGCGCCGTTGTATCCGACCCGTTGACCGCGGGGCCATACAGCCACCTGGGCAAGGCGACTGACAAAGGCCAGCGCCTGCTCCAGTTGAATCGCTTCAGCCACCTCCGACGAAGGGGAGATACCGAACAACCCCAAGCCCAACCTCACCATGTCGTAACGAGCCCCTGGGAATCGAACGGCGGCGGCGGTGGCGGCGGCATGGATGCAGAGGGGTTCATCCCCCTCGGATCGGATGGCGGCCACCACCTGATCAAAACGGGCCAATTGCTGCTCGCTGTGGTGATCAGCGGCCGAATCATCGGCTCCAGCGAGATGGGTCATCACGCCCCGCAGCCGCACTACCCCGGCGCCGCGCAAAAGTCGGGCCGCCGCCAGGGCCTCTTCAGGAGTCACGCCAAGGCGACCCATACCCGTGTCTACCTCAAGGTGTACGTCACACTCGGCCCCCATGTCCCGGAGGGACTCGACTAGAGCCCGGGCGAAGGGAAGCGAATAGACAACGGGGGTCAGGCCATAGCGAACAACCTTGTCGACCTCCTCGCGGTCCATCAACATGACCAGGATCGGCAGCCGGACTCCGGCACGGCGGGCCAGAGCGCCCTCATCAGCGGTAGAGACACCGATCCAATCCACCCCGCTGGCCTGCAAGGCCAGCGCCAGCCGGGGCAATTCGGTGCCGTAGGCCCAGGCTTTAAGCACGGCCAGGATGGCCACTTTGGGGCCTGATAGAACTCGGAAGCGGGCCACATTTTCCCTGACTGCGCCCAGATCGATCAGCAGCCTGCGGGGCGCCATTGATTCCCAAATGGCTTGGGCCGCGACCCCTAGCCCCTCACCCGCCGCCGCCTTCATCAACACCAGGTCGCCTGGTTGGGCCAAATCCCGGACTTGTTGGCGCAGGGCCTGCCAATCAGGCACCTTGAGAAGCGAGGCCCCTGGACGCAACGACAACCAGCCCTCGCAGGTGTGCTCAATGGCGGTGTGGGGCAGCAAAAGCAGGTGAGTGAAACCTCGCTCGGCGGCGACCCGACCGATCAAGCCATGCTCGCGATGCTCCCGCACACCCAGATCAGCCATCCCACCGAAGACAAAAAGGCGCCGATGGCCGGTACTGGGGGTCGCAGCAACCGTATCCAGGGCCGCCTGGACCGAAAGGGGATCACTGCTGGCTGTGTCATTGATGATGGTGATGCCCTCCGGTGTGCGCCAGGTCTCCATGCGGGTTGGCCCAAAGCCATAGCCTTCAAGGGCGCCGACGATCTGGGCGGGATTCACGCCTAAGCGCAGGGCTGCCGTCATCGCGATCAACAGATCCTCGACCAAGGGCAGGGAACGGGTCCGCACCGACAACTTCAACTGCTGATCTGCAAATTGCAGGGTGAGGGCGAAACCGGTTGTGGTGGGGCGACGCTCGATCAGCCGAGGCCAGTCCGTGCCTGGATGGACCCGCTCGCAAGCCAGGGGCAGGACATCCAGCAGAGGGTCAGAGGGAGCGATCAACCAATTGGAAGCGGGAAGGTGACGGAAGAGGCCCATCTTTTCGCGGGCAATCGCCTCACGGCTGCCAAAGGCAGCGAAATGGGCAAGTCCCACATTCACCAACACGCCGAAATCAGGTCGCAAAATCGCCTCGATGGCCGCCATTTCACCCGGGGCCGAGACCCCTGCTTCAAACACACCGATCTGACTCCCAGGTGCAGCTGCAAGAACAGCCAAGGGCACCCCCACCTGACTGTTCCAGCTGCCTGGGCTGGCAGCGACCCGGAACCGGGACGTCAGGCAGGCAGCCAGGGCATCTTTAACCACTGTCTTGCCATTGCTGCCGGTGATTGCGATCACCTGGGGCAGGTACTGGGTGCGGTACCAGGCCGCCAGCTTCTGAAAGGCCAACAAGGGATCTGCCACCTCGAGCCGAGGAACGTCCACCAAACCCATCTCACGGCCCACGAGGACGAGGGCCGCACCGGCCCGCAGGGCTGCTGGCACGAAGCGATGACCATCCTGTTGACGCCCCTTCAGGGCCACAAAGAGATCACCTGGCTGCACCCGTCGCGAATCGATCGCCACACCACCAATCGCAATCTCCCCGGGGGCATCACGCAACTCAGCAGCCATGATTCGGGCCAAATCGAGTCCGCAGGGCAGGGTCATCGCCATTGGGGTCGAACCAGGGGAAGATTGGGAAGGCCTTGTGACGAAGCACACCAACATCCTGCAAGACCCTGGTTAGGATTTGTTTTGCCCAGGGGGCTGGCATGGGCCATGTTCTCGTTCTGAATGCCTCCTACGAGCCTCTCAACATCACCACTTGGAGGCGAGCGGTGGTGATGTTGTTGAAAGGCAAGGCTGAGGGGCTTGAACACGACCCAACGTCCTTGTTGCGGCCAGATCAAATGCGTCCCACTGTGATCCGACTGCGGCAATTCGTTCGAGTTCCTTATCGGCAGCTGCCCCTGACCCGGCGCAATGTTTTCCAACGAGATGGACACGCGTGTCAATACTGCGGTTACAACGGAGACAAACTCTCGATTGACCATGTTCAGCCCCGCAGCCGTGGTGGCGTTGACAGTTGGGACAATGTGACTACCGCTTGTCTTCCTTGCAATGTTCGCAAGGGTAACCGCACTCCCCGGGAAGCCGGCATGGCTTTGAATCGTCCCCCCCATAGGCCCCTGAGCAGTCTCAGCTTCGAAGCTAATCGCCAGATTCGTGCCGGCAGAAATGCGGAATGGGCCAAATATTTGATCGGCGAATAATAACCCCATCCCGAAGCTTCAGCCATCAGCTCCCATGGCTTCACGGGCGAGGGCCTCTAGCTGTCGGCTCTGTTCAGCGGCGATACAAGCCTCAATAGGCTCCTGAAGCTGTCCTGAAAGCACAGTGTCTAGGGCAAAGTGCCGATTAAGCCGATGATCAGTGGCGCGGCTATCTTTATAGTTGTATGTCCGTATCTTCTCACTGCGATCGCCACTGCCAACCTGAGCACGTCGCGCCGAGCTCTCGGCGGCATTGGCAACAGCCAGTTCTCTCTCATAAAGCTTGGCCCGAAGAATTTCAAGGGCACGCTCACGATTCTGGAGCTGACTACGCTCCTGGGTACAGAAGACCCGAATCCCAGATGGCTTATGCAATAGATCAACGGCCGTCTCAACCTTGTTCACGTTTTGTCCCCCTGCCCCACCAGATCGGGCCGTGCTGATCTCCAAATCTCCAGGCTCAATCAGGACTTCTACGGGATCCACTTCAGGCATCACGGCCACCGTGGCCGTTGAGGTGTGGACGCGACCCTGGGATTCGGTGGCCGGAACCCTCTGGACTCGGTGCACTCCGGCCTCAAATTTCAATTGGCTATAAACACCTTCGCCACGTATCGCCAGAATCAACTCGCGATACCCCCCCAGATCCGCTTCAGAGGCACTCAGAGGCTGGGCCGTCCAGCCCCTGCTCTGGGCATAGCGCTCGTACATGCGAGCCAAATCGCCGGCCCAGAGAGCCGCTTCATCGCCCCCAGCTCCAGCACGAATTTCCAACATGACACTGCGCTCATCGCGGGGGTCTGAAGGAACCATGGCCAGCAGTAATCTCTGACGCAATCCAACTAGTTCCTGTTCCAAATTGTCGAATTCTTCGGCAGCCAACTCGGCCAGCTCCTGGCCGGCAGGATCGCCTCGGTATTGACGCAAAAGATCACGGGCCTGGGTTTGCTCTGACTGCAATCGGAGCATTTTTTGATAATCCAGAACCATCGGCTCCAGCTTGGCTCGCTCCTTGGCGAGGGTTTGGAGTTGGCTGGGATTCGTCGCCAGCGCCGGATCGGCCAGTTGACGCTCCAGGGCTTCAAACGTGCGACAGGTCGTTTCCAAGCGTTCGCAAAGCAGGGCTGAATCCATGGGCGGTACGGGTCCAGTTACAAGAAAAAAGCCGGCTACCGCAAGGCAGCCGGCCGACGCAAGCAGACCTGAAGGTCAGGCCGCGGGAGGGGTCTTGGCGGCGGCGGAGGCAGCATCCGCACCACCCATACCGTACTTACGCATGAAACGATCGACCCGACCTTCGGTATCGAGGATCTTCTGGGTCCCTGTATAAAAAGGATGGTTACCACTCCAGACATCCACATGGATCTCGGGTTTAGTGGAACCGGTTGTCATCACCACTTCACCATTACAGATGACCTTGGCATCTGGATACCAGGTGGGATGGATGTCGGCCTTCGGCATGGCTCTGGCGAAAAGAAGGGAAAAATCAGCGTTTGGAGAATTGGGGAGCCTTACGGGCTTTTTTGAGGCCGTACTTGCGGCGCTCCTTGGCCCGAGGGTCACGGCTGAGATGGCCCTCAACCTTCAGGGGTTTGCGATTATCAGGAGAAAGATCGCAAAGGGCGCGAGCTGCGCCTTGCTTGATGGCATCGGCCTGACCAGTTAGACCACCACCCCTAACGTTTACAAGAAGGTCGTACTGGGCTTCAAGACCAAGGGTTTGGAGGGGGGCCTTGACCGACGCCAGATAGACAGGATTGTAATTAAGATAGTTGTCACCAGGGCGACCATTAATTGTGACGCTACCGGTACCAGGAACGACACGGACCCGAGCAACGGCAGTTTTACGGCGTCCCGTTCCCCAATACACGACGCGGTTGGATGAACTGGTCATTTGGATGACGCGGAAGGATTGAGGGCGAGATTCTGGGGCCGCTGGGCAGCATGGGGATGCTCAGCGCCGCGATAAACCTTGAGCTTGCGGAAGAGCTGGCGGCCAAGGGCATTGTGGGGCAACATGCCTTTGATTGCCTTTTCAACAATGCGCTCGGGCAAACGGGCCTGAAGATGGGCAAAGGTTTCTGTCTTCATGCCACCGGGTCGACCGGAATGGCGTCGATAAACCTTCTGAGTGGGTTTGTTGCCGCTCACACGGACTTTCTCAGCGTTGATGATGACAACAAAATCCCCTGTGTCCAAATGGGGGGTGAAGGTGGGCTTGTTCTTGCCCCGCAAGACCTGGGCCACTTCAGTGGCCAAGCGTCCGAGGGTTTGATCAGCCGCATCAACCACAAACCATTGACGGTCGAGGGAATCGGCTGAAGGTTGAGGGGTCTTGTTCATGGCGCCGGAATAGGCCCGTTAGGGCATCGGGAAAAGGCTGTGGCTCGGGGCTGGAAACCCGCTGACCAAAACCATGGGCCAGGCAGGCAAGCCGCCTACGGCTCAGATCAATCTCTGATCTTAACTGATCGCGTATCCGAGACTGCTCGGAATAGGGGCAGAATCAACCAGACTGGTGTGAACTTGCCGTTAAGCCTGATCGGTCAGATTATCCATTGGCCTTGGCTGGCTTCAGGAAACAAGCTCGCAAGCAAGACGAAGGAAGGTCAAAAGGTAATCTGAGAATCCATCTGTTCAGGCAAGCCGAGATAATATCTCGGTTGACTATCGTACCATACCTCTGGCGGAAAAATTGACTCGGGATAACCAACCCGCAGGAGGCAGAGGCCCTGGGGAGGAGCGGCCTCCCGGACTTCGTGGCGTGCTCGCCTGCGCCAACGGCTGGCGAAGGCATCGAGGGAAAGCGAACTCTCACCAACGGCAACAACCTGCCCAATCAGCAAACGGACCATGCCATAAAGAAAGCCGGTGGCCTGAATTTCGGCAACCAACAAATCCCCCTGGCGAGCAAGGCTTACATTCTGAACAGTTGTGCGGGAATGGCTGCGGCGGCTTCCCGCCCGTTGGAAGGCAGCAAAATCATGCTCGCCAACAATATCGGCAAGGGCAGCTGCCATCAGGTTTTCGTCGAGTCGCACCTTGTGGCGATGCCAACTCCAAGGTGCCAAAAAAAGGTTTGGAAGACGTCCGTTATAAATTGTATATCGATAGCGACGATATTCTGCGCTGTAACAGGCATGCCAAGTGTTGGCGACCTCGGCTGCAGCTCTGATCCGAATCGAATTAGGCAAGCGGCCATTTAAGGCGGCGGGCCATCGATGGGGAGGAATTGGACCAGCAGAATCAAAGTGAACAACCTGAGCCGCTGCATGAACACCGGCATCGGTCCTGCCCGCGGCAACTACAGAATGGGGCACTCCAGGCTCTAGTTGAGACAAAACTTCTTCTAGTGCAGACTGCACTGAAGAAGCTTTGGCTTGACGTTGCCAACCTGAATATGGTCCGCCGTCGTACTGAAGGCAGAGAGCAATGCGACGAATGGGGTTCAGACCAACTCAATGATGGCCATCTCAGCGTTGTCGCCGCGACGGGGCACTGTACGAATGATCCTTGTGTAGCCACCACTTCGATCACCGTAGCGATCCAAAGCTTTATCGAAGAGGGCATGGACGAGTTGCTTATCGTAGATATAGCCAATCGCCCGGCGTCTCGAAGCAAGACTACCTTCCTTAGCCAGAGTGATCATGCGCTCTGCCTCATCACGGAGGGCCTTGGCACGGGCCTTGGTGGTGGTTACACGACCCTCACGAATCAACTGAGTAGTTAGACCCCGTAGCATTGCTTTACGTTGATCGGCTGGGCGTCCAAGCAGGGGGACTCGGCACTGGTGGCGCATGATAAAAAGGGTTAGTAGAGAAGCGACGTTCAGGCCGTTGTGCGGCTTTGGGGAAGTGAGATGCCGATACGCTCAAGGGCTTCGATCACCTCATCGGCAGACTTAGAACCGAAGTTCTTGATCTCAAGCAGGTCTTCGTAACTGAAGCCCATCAAGTCAGAAACAGAGTTGACCTGAGCACGCTTGAGGCAGTTGTAGGCCCTCACTGAAAGATTAAGTTCTTCTAGTGGGATCTGGGCCTCAGCTGTTGTCTCAGGCTCCAAGCCTGGATCTTCGGTAGTCGTCAGAGTAGCCAGGGGCTGGAAAAGGGATATCAACTGGTTGGCGGCCTGTGCCATGGCATCATCGGGTGTAATGCTGCCATTTGTTTCGATCTCAAGCCTCAACCGTTCACGTGCTGAACCGCCTTCACCAACAGCAGTCTCATCAACACTGTAGTTGACCCGACGAATAGGCATAAAAACAGCGTCGATTTGGAGGAGATCGATGGCGCTGGTTTCTTCATTGTGACGATCGACAGGTCGATAGCCAATGCCACGTTCTACATGCACCTCCATCTCAAGGCTATGGCCCTCCGCCACAGTGGCGATCGGACGATCGGCATCAATAACTTGAACTTGGGAAGAGAACTGCAGATGGGAGGCGGTCACAGTGGCAGGGCCATTGACAACCAAGCGACCTATCTCTACCTCGCGACTGCGGCTGTTAACCGGAACAGACTTGCAGTTAAGCAGAATGTCAAGGACGTCTTCTCTAACCCCAGGAACAGTGGCGTATTCGTGGTTCACACCGGCGATACGGACTGCGGTGATCGCACTGCCTTCAAGGCCACCGATCAAGATGCGCCGCAGGGAAGTCCCAAGGGTTGTGGCCTGACCTTTGTCAAGGGGACCGATCAGGAAGACGCCGATCTGGGAACGGTCGTCCGCAACCTGATGGTCAACGCGATCGATCTGGTATTGCAACACGGTCTGGATGGCAGGGGTAAGACAGAATCAG
>CANGZM010000031.1 GCA_947458155.1 Synechococcaceae cyanobacterium
GCCGCAGTTCCACCACCCACTCTTCGCCAGCGGCCAGCGTGTGTTGCAGCAGCCGGCCTGCCTTACTACCCCGCTGGGCTGGATTGATTGCTCCATTTTCGCCGTTGACAATTAGGCGATGGAAGCCATCTTTCTGGAATGGCGTGCTGTTGGGTTGGCCCCAGAGCCGTTCGCTGTTGGTCTCGTTGTCAGTGAAGATCCAGCGACCAGCCTCTAAGCAGTCGAGTTGGTACACACCGAGGTTGGGGATCCCATCGGTGATGACGGAATGGCTGCTGGGGTCGTTGGTGCCGGTGTCGGCCAGGGCAATCTGGTGCTCAACCTCTTCGGGATAGCCCCAGCGCCAAGTGTTGCGTAGCCACAGGCTTGGCAGAAGGGTGAGTGGTGCCGCGTCGGGGCCGCGGTTGGTGGCCTTGATCCGGATCAGTAGATCCTCAGGGCCGGCTTTGGCGTACTCAATGACAACATCGAAGTAGCGGTTGTCGTTGAAGATGCCGGTGTCGACCAGTTCGTATTCGGGTTCATCTCGTCCGCGGCGCCGGTTCTCGGCCAGCAGATCTGCATAGGGAAAACCTCGCTGCGGGTACTTGTAGAGCGCTCGCAGGAAACTGTGGGTGGGCGTGTTGGCCAGATGGAAGAAGTAGTCCTTGAGGTCTTCTCCGTGGTTGGCCTCGGGGTTGCCAAGCCCGAAGGGCCGCTCCTTGAGGATTGGGTCGGCACCATTCCAGAGGGCCACCGAAAAGCAAAGGCGGCATTGCTTGTCGCAGAGACCCAGCAGGCCGTCCTCACCCCAGCGATAGACCCGGGATCGAGCGTGATCGTGGGGAAAGGAGGTCCAGGCGTCGCCGTCGGCGGAATAGTCCTCGCGCACGGTGCCCCACTGGCGCTCGCTCAGGTAGCTGCCCCAAAGGCTCCAGGGCGCAAGGCCGTGATCCCGCTCCGCGATGCGTCGGGTTTCGCTGGGGCTGCTGCCGTCGATCACGTCGATGCTGGTGGACGTTTTCATCACATGGAAGCCTTCAGAGCTTCTCCGATGCGCAGGGCGTTAGCGATCACCGTCAGGCCGATGCCCACGGACGGACAGGAGGGCAAGGTGCTGGCATCGACGATCCAGAGGTTGTGTACTTCATGGCTACGGCCTTCCAGGTTCAGCACCGAGGTGGCTGGATTCGAACCCATGCGGCAGGTGCCGCAGGCGCCGCCAATCACCGACAGGGGGGCCTCACCGCGCGGATGGGTGGGAGCTGCCTTGGCCACCACGGTCAGGGGGTCGGCTTCGACAGCCTTGAGGCTTTCGATCCAGCGGTAGACGAGGCGATCGTGGGCTTCGCGATTGTTGGGGGTGTAGTGGATCTGCAGCTGGTTGCCCCGCAACACCACACGGTTGTGGGGATCGGGCCGCACGGCGCTCATCGCCCACCAGGTGATCGAACGGGAGGCGAGCTGTTCGATGCCGAAATTCGGCAGCAGCCGGGAGATCAGCGAAAGCACCGGGGGCGATTCGGCGAACAGAGCGTCCTGGAGGACGCCGCCGCCGTTTTGGATCGAACCAAGCGGGAAATCGACGTTTTTGTCGCCCCAGTAAAAGTCTGTGATGCCGTGGCCGCGGGTGAAGTGTCCCGTGTTGGGAGCAGCCGCCAGCTGCAGGATGGAGGTGAGCTGGGGTTTCATCAGGTTGCGGCCCACCTGGTCGGAACCGTTGGCCAGCCCCCTGACGTGGCGCTCGGTGGCGGAGCGCAGCAGGATCTCCGGGGTTCCGATCGCCCCAGCGGCGAGTACCACCTGGTGGCCGCGGAACAGCCAGCGTTGACCAGTAATGTCCGCCTCAACGCCGCGCACCTCCTGACCTGTGGGGTTGACGTGGAGTTGCACCACCCGGGCGTTTTCCTGCACCGTAACGGTCGTGCTGGTGCGAGCTTGATTGACACCGAACAGCTCGGCATCGCCGCTGGGATCGACGGGCGAATCGGACCAGCTCAGCGGCAGGTCGTAGGGATGGAGGCCCTGCCGCTCCATGGCGGCACGTAGTTCGACCAGGAATGGCTCGACCGGCTGTGGGTGGGCCGGATAGTCTCCGCTACGAGGAGGGGCAGTGGGATCGGCTCCGGCTACACCATGGACGCGATACAACTCCTCGGCCCTGTCGTACCAGGAAGCCAAATCGGTGTAGCGCAGTTCCCAGTCCGGGGATGGACCTTCCTGCAGCTTGACGCCACTGAACTCCTGTTCGCGCATGCGTTCGAGAACGCCGCCCCAGATCTTGGTGTTGCCGCCGATGGCGTGCACCATCTGGGGGGAGAAGGGATCACCATCGGTTCCGAACCATTTCTCAGCGGGGTGATAGCGATCCTTGCGGAACTGATCCGCCTCGGAGATGTTCTGATCGGCCTGGGGCATCACTCCACCGCGCTCGAGTAGCAGAACGCTGTGACCGTCATGGGCTAGCTGGCCGGCCAGGGTGCCACCGCCAGCACCACTGCCGATCACGATGACGTCGTAGTGATGGTCGTCGATGATCATGGCTCAGGCTCTCCAGACATAGAGCAGCACAAACAGGATGATCCAGATCACATCCACGAAGTGCCAGAACAAAGAGGTGGCTTTCAAGCCTTCTTCACCAAGGTTGTAGTTCCCGGGGATGAAGGACTTGACTAGCATCAGGCCCATCAGCAGAATGCCGGTCGCCACGTGCAGGCCGTGGAAGCCTGTGAGCAGATAGAAAGTACTGCCAAAGGTGCCGGAGGTGACACCAAACTTGAGGCCGCTCCATTCCACCGCTTGGCCGTAGAGGAAGTAAGCCCCCATGGCCATGGTCAGCAACCAGAATCCCCGGAACAGCCAAATCTTGTTCTTGTCCTTGAAGTGTTCCGCCACCACCATGGTCAGCGAGCTGGAGACCAGCACCACCGTGTTGATCAGCGGCATGCGCCACTCCAGGCCGTCCACACCGGTCGGAAGCCAATCGAGAGCGGATAGGCGCAGGATGGCGTAGCCACTGAAGAACGCCAGGAAGATGACGCTTTCGGAGCACAGAAAGATGATGAAGCCGGTGAGATTGTGATTGGCGTGATGTCCTGCGGCGTGGGCGGCTACTGGGTCGGCAGGAGGTATGGGAGTGATGGTCATCGGGTTACCTCTTGAAGGGTGAGTGCTTTCTCGATCTCGGACTGGTGCTCCACCAGCGGTTCACCGCTGCCGTAGCCGTAGGGGCGGCTGATCACTGTGGGCACATTCTCGCCGAAGTTGTCCTCCGGCGGCGGGGAAGGCAGCAGCCACTCCAGGCCAATGGCATTCCAGGGGTTGTGTCCGGCGCGGGGGCCGCGGGCCCAGGAGCTGATCATGTTGAGCAGGAAGGGGATGATCGACACCCCCAGCAGGAAGGCGCCCAGGCTGGCGAGCACATTCCAGAAGGCGAACTCAGGGTCGTAGGAGGAGACTCGGCGTGGCATGCCCATCAGGCCGAGGGGATGCATGGGCAGGAAGTTGAGATTAGCGCCGATGAAGGTCAACAAAAAATGTAACTTACCCAGGCCCTCGTAAGGCATGCGGCCGGTAAATTTTGGGAACCAGTGATAAATGGCAGCGAAGATCCCCATGACGGCGGCGCCATAGATCACGTAGTGGAAATGGCCAACGACGAAATAGGTGTTACTGACGTGAATGTCCACAGGTACCGTAGCCAGCATGATGCCCGTGATACCAGCAAAGACGAAGTTGAACAGGCCGCCAAGGCAGAACAGCATCGGGGTCGTAAGCCTGATCTTGCCGCGCCACATTGTGCCCAGCCATGCAAACACCTTGACCCCGGTGGGCACGGCGATCAGCATCGTGGTGACCATGAAAAAGTTGCGCATCCACTGGGTGACGCCACTGGGGAACATGTGGTGCACCCAGACGATCAGGCCCAGGCCAACGATGATGAAAGACGCCAGACAAACGTAGACATAGCCAAAGAGAGGCTTGCGTGAATAGACGGGGAACAGCTCGGAGAAGATTCCGAACACCGGCAGGATGATCACATACACGGCCGGGTGGGAATAGAACCAGAAGAAGTGCTGATACAGCACAGGATCGCCGCCCCCCTCAGGCCTGTAGAACGATGTGCCAACGCTGAGGTCCATCAGCAGCATCAAGGCGCCGCCGGTGAGGGCGGGCAGGCCGATCAGTTGAAGGCTCTGGGCGGCAAGGGCGGTCCAGCAGAACACGGGCATGCGGAAGTAGCCCATCCCAGGAGCCCGCATCCGCAGGATCGTGGTGACGAAGTTTACTGCGCCCATGATC
This sequence comes from Synechococcaceae cyanobacterium, assembly GCA_947458155.1. Lineage (GTDB taxonomy): Bacteria > Cyanobacteriota > Cyanobacteriia > PCC-6307 > Cyanobiaceae > Cyanobium. The sequence continues at coordinate 4,282 of CANGZM010000031.1, forward strand.
GAGGAGATTCCAGAGAGGGCCACGGCCAGCACCCAGAGGAACTCCCCATTGATCAGATGGCCAAGCGGGTTCTGGAGGCTCACCGGCGGGTAAGACCACCAGCCCGAGGTGGCCGGGCCGCTGGGCACGAAGAAACTGGCGATCAGCAGGATGCCGAACACCGGCACCAGCCAAAAGGCGGCGGTGTTCAGCCGTGGGAAGGCCATGTCGGGGGCGCCGATCATGGGGGGAATCAGCAGGTTGTTGAGCCCGTTAAGCACCGGAAAGATGAATAGGAACAACATGATCGTTCCGTGCATCGTGTAAAGGCCGTTGTACACGGTGCGATCAACTAGATCGGCCTCGGGTGTGATTAGTTCGCCCCGCATGATCATGGCAAGCAGACCACCTACCAAGAAGAAGAAGAAAGCCACCACGATGTACTGGATGCCAATCACCTTGGCATCGGTGCTGAAGCTGAAGTAGCGCTTCCAGGAAGCGGGCGGAGGGTTGGAAAGGGCAGTGCTGGTCATGGCCTCAGGCGTCGTGGGGAAGGGATCTGGAACCGGGAACGTTCACCTGAGGCGGGGGTGCGGGCACCACCGTCGGCCAGCCCCCACGCGGGTTGATCAGGCGTTCGGCGTATTCGTCGGAGGCCACGCTCAGGCCGCTCTGCAGGGGAGCGGCCGCTCCCTGCTTCAACCAAGCGGCATGGTCCTCGGCCGTCTCGACCACCACATCGGCCTGGTTGGCGGCGAACCAGGTGCCGCTGAACTGGGAGTCGCGCAGGCGGTAGCGGCCGACGCGGGTGGGGGTGAGGCTGAAATCAATCGCCCGACCTGGGATGACATCCTGCTTGAGTCGAAAGGCGGGGATGTAGAAGCCGTGCAGCACATCCTCGGAGACCAGCCGGAAGGTGACCGGCCGATCCAGCTCCAGATGCAACTCGGTGCTGGAAACGTTCTGGCCGGGATAGCGAAACTCCCAGGACCACTGGCGGGCGATGACCTCAATCTGCGCGGCCGGCAGCCGATCAGCCGGATAGCCCCCCTGTTGCTCTTGGATGTTGTTCAGGTGGATGTGTTCCATTGGTCCCAGCACGCCCAGCCTGGTGTTCACCTGGATGGCGTACCAGGCGATGGCCATCACCAGCACGAAGGGAATCAAGGTCCAGATCACCTCCAGCCGGGTGTTGCCTTCAATCGGCTCGGCATCGCTGATGTCGTATTTCTCGGCGCGATGCATCAGGACCACCCAGGCGATCACGGAGATCACGCCGAGGAAGATAAAGGTGCCCAGTCCTGTCTCGAAGCTGAAAAGCCCATCGACCAGGGGGGAGGCGTTTGAGGCCTGGACGGGCAGCCAGTGATAGGCCTGGCCTGCCATCCAGATGCTGATCAGCCCCAACAGGCCGATCCACAGGGCCAGGGCTACCAGGGCGACGGGGCCAGGGCGGCGTGGGGACGAAGATGTCATGGGGGAGAAAACCCTAGGGGAGGGCGTTGCGGAGATCGGCTCCGCTGGCCAGGAGCTGATCGGCGGTGATGTGGACGCCGAATTCGGCCGCCAACTCAGCTCCGAGGGTGCCGTGCAGACCAAGGACCAGGAAGAGACCAAGCCCCACCAGAAGGTACAGCCATTGCACTTGGCGGCCCAGGTCCCGGCGCCAGACGAAACGCTGATAACCACGCCAGACGGTCATGGCGATGATCGCCAGCAGGATCGCCACACCGCCTACGCCATGCCAGAGCATGGTTTCCATGCTCTGCAGACCGATCGAGCTGGTGACTCCGTTGATCGGGACTGCCAGCAGCATTTCAAAGATGCCGGCCGCCACGGTGAAGAAGCTCACGACGGCACAGGCCAGCAGGTTGTACCAGCCCACGTCATGGAAGCCCGACCGGGTGATGGGCAGGGCCAGAAAGCGGAACACCCTTTTTTCGATCGGATAGAGGGCACCGGCGATGTCAAAGGCGACTGAAATCACGAACAGACCGATCGTGAAATGCACCAGATTCGGATGAATCGGAAGGCTGTAGGGCAGGTCGTTGGGGCCCAGCCAACTCCCCAGCTGGTTGATCGGCCCGTCGGCCGGCAGGGTTGAGGTAGTTAGCAACAGCTGGGTCCACACCGCTGCACTGGGTAGAAGTAGGGGGAAGGTCATCAGATCAAGCCGGCTCGGCCGGCTGCCACCACAGGTACGGTGTGTAGGCCGTAGACCCAGATCAACTGGTTGCCCAGGGTGACCTGCACCGCCACGAGCAGGGCCAGCACACCCCCGGCCGCCAGGAACGGAAGCGGCAGACTTTCTGGATCACGGTTGCGCAGCACGTAGCGCCAGGCGGTGAGCACCGAAAGGATGGCGGCCAGGGACCAGCCCAGGGTGCTGTGCAGGTCGAGGATTGAACGGGAGGCGCCGTAGGGATTCGCCAGACCGGCTTCCAGCTGACCGAAGATGATCGCCACGAAGATAGCCACCGTAGCGAACAGCAAGTTCCAGAAGCTGACCTCAAACAGATTGGGTCGCCGCATCACAACGCCGATAAAGTCGAAAACCACGCTGATTACAGCCATGGCGATAACGAAGTGAACCACTATCGGATGGATTGTGTCCATCCAGGGCAAGTTGTGGTCGTTGAGCGGTGGCAGCAGCAGCTGCATCGGGCCCTAGCTTCGGTGTGCCTCCTAACCTTGCCCAGACTTGATGGCCTCCCCCTGTGTCTGTGTTTCTTTGTTGCAAAGTTGTCTGTGATCCCGCATGGGCTGGGCTTTCTTCAGCTCCAGTTCGTGGCGCCCAAGACGTGGCCGAGGGTGGGGCCCAGGTTTTGATCGCTTCGAGGGTGTGGGCCGGTGCTTAGGCGATGGCGACCTCATGGGCCTTGAGCATTAAGGGCATGGGGGGGAGGTTTTGGCCTCCTGGCCGGGCACGACCTGCCGATCGGGATTGCCACTAACTTGCTGGCATCTTGGCGAGTGAATCCATGGCGAAGGAACGATTCTTCCTTGAGCTGGAGCCGAGCGAGGCCGTGATGAAGAGCTGGTCTCAAGTTGTGATTGTGGGCGGAGGCTTTGCCGGGCTCAAGGCGGCCCAACGGCTCGCTGGCAAGCCCGTGCGGGTGACCTTGGTGGACAAACGCAATTTCAACCTCTTCCAGCCGTTGCTTTATCAGGTGGCCTCCGGCCAGGTGTCCGAGGCGGATGTGGCCACGCCCCTGCGGTTGTTGCTGGCCAAGGCGTCCAATGTGCAGGTGCTGCTCGGGGAGGTGGTCGATCTCGATCCCGACGCCCAGGAGGTGGTGTTCAACGATCGCCGCCTGCGATACGACAGCCTGATCCTGGCTACCGGTTCCGGCACCACCTATCTCGGCCACGAGGAGTGGCGTCAACTGGCGCCGCCGATGAAGATCCTTGAGCACTCCGACGAGATCCGTCGACGGGTGCTATCAGCCTTGGAGGAAGCGGAGCAGACCCCGGATCCTGATCGCCGGCGCTTCCTGCAGTCCGTGGTGGTGGTCGGTGGTGGTCCCTCCGGCTGTGAGCTGGCCGGAGCCCTCAACGATTTGATGCAGCACGCTACAAGCCGCGATTTCCGCCAGCTGGATCCAGAGGTTTGCCAGGTGACCTTGGTGGATCCCGGTGATCGGGTGCTGCGGGCAATGGCGCCGGAGCTCTCCAAAGCTGCCGGCGATTACCTGATCTCCAGGGGTGTGGAGCTGGTCCTGGGGGGCCGGGTGCAAAGCATGGAGGCGGGTCGTCTCACCGTGGCCTTCAAGGATCCGCCTGCGGGTACACCGGCCCAGCGGGTGTTGGAGGCCGCCACCATTTGCTGGACGGCAGGGGTGCGCCCTTCCCATCTCGGCAAGCTGCTGGCCGATCGCAGTGGTTGCACGGTTGATCGAGGCGGGCGGGTGGTAGTCGAGCCCGACTTCTCGATTCCAGGTCATCCAGAGATCCGGGTGGTGGGGGACCTCTGCTCCTATTCGCACACCGTTGATGGCAATCCCCTGCCGGGCATGGCCGGACCGGCCGTGCAGATGGGGGGCTGGGTGGCCCTGGATCTGCTGGCCCAGTTGACGGGTGAACGCCAGAACAGCTTCCGTTGGTTTGATTTCGGCAGCATGGCGATGATCGGCCCCCTGTTTGCTGTGGCCGATCTGCGCGGCCTTAAGTTGACCGGCCCCTTCGGCTGGCTGCTCTGGGGACTGGCCCACCTGGCCTTCATGCCGGCCGCTGAGAATCGCCTCACCCTGCTGACCAAGTGGCTATGGAGGATTGCCACCGGCCAGCGGGCCGGCCTGTTGATCACCGGCCGGCAGGACCAGCACATGGGCGTTGAGGTGGGCCTGGAGCGGGCTGAATGGGTGGAGGATTCGGCCGCGCCCCAGCCCCAGGAGCCAGCGGCGGCGGCCTGAGACTGGGATCGGCCGCCTTTCCGCAGCACCATCGGCTCAGAGACCAGGGCTGCAGTGCATCAGTCCACCATCGGCAAAGATCGTCGCGGCTGTGATGTAGCTGGCGGCATCGCTGGCAAGGAAACCCACGACCTTGGCGATCTCCTCGGGCTGGGCCATGCGGCCCATGGGAATGGCGGCATTGAGCTTGGCGAGCAGCTCTGGGTTATTCATGGTGGAATCGTTGATCGGAGTGGCCACGGCGCCGGGGCCGACGTTGACGATCGTGATGCCGTGGGGGGCCAGCTCCAGGGCTGCGGTGCGGGTTAGCATGCGGACGCCGCCCTTGGCACAGCAATAGGGGGTGTTATCGGGCATGGGCCAGTCCTCATGCACCGAGGAGATGTTGATGATGCGGCCGCCGCCCCCCTGGGCGATCATCTGCTTGGCGGCAAACTGGGTGGCGAAAAAGACACTACGTAGATTGACATCCAGCACCTTGTCGAAGTTGTCCGGGGTCGTGGTGAGGATCGAGGTGCGCGTTTCGATGCCGGCATTGTTGACCATCACATCAAGGCGGCCGTATTTGGCCACGGTTAGGTCCACGAGCCGCTGCAGCTCATCCAACTGGCTCACATCGGCCTGCACTCCGTAGCTACTGCCTCCATAGGCACCAATCTCTTGCTCCAGCGCTTCAGTGCTTTCAGGGTGGGAGCGGTAGTCGATCACCACTTTGGCGCCGAGTTCAGCTAAATACTCGACGATGGATTTACCGATACCACTGTTACCACCGGTAACGATGGCGACTTTGCCTTGCAGCAAAGTCGAGAGGGCCTTTCCGGCCAAGGGATTGGAACTGGTCATGGGGTTCGTGGGGGGCGGGGAAGAGACGATGGAATGCAAACCCCAGTACCCTAGTTTCTGGGGGCTGGGTGGTCGATGGGGGCTTGTGCTGTCAGCATGTTCTCTTTTGGTCATGGGTGCTGATCACATCCTGCCAGGCACCGACTACCCCTTTGAGGATATTAGTGTGGCAACGGAATTCCAAAGAAGCGCGCCTATTAGTGCAATTGACAGGGCCAAGATAGCGCGCCTGAATGCAGAAAAGAATCCCGCCCTGCCTTGAATACCTCAGCCCCATTTCTCGCTTCCTTCCAGCCAGGCATGGTCCCCCCCCATCTCAGGAGCATCGGCTTCAGCACAGGTGACGTGGAAGCCAGCGCTGGCTTCTTTGTGAACGCTCTGGGTTTCGATCGCCATGGCGATGCCCAGATTATGGAGGGAGGACCCTACGGCGAGCTGGTGGGTCTTCCCGGTGCACGCTTCAAGCTTTTGCGCCTGATGATCGGCGCCGAAGTGCTGGAGCTCACTGAAATTCTTGATCCTTGCCCCGGAGCCAGGCTGGGTAGGCCCATTCCGGCCGATTCGCACAGTAATGACCATTGGTTCCAGCACATCTGCCTGGTGGTCAACGCCATGGACCAGGCTCTAGCAAGCCTGGAGCCTGCCTTCGCAGCCGGCACGATCATCCCGATCTCCACGACTCCCCAACGGCTGCCGGACTGGAACACAGCCGCCGCTGGCATCGTCGCCTACAAGTTTCGTGATCCGGAGGGGCATCCCCTGGAGCTGCTTCAGTTTCCTCCAGGCAAGGGGGAGACCCGCTGGCACGCCCAGGCGCCTGGGCCGTTGTTGGGCATAGACCACAGCGCCATCGGCATCGCTGACACCGCAGCCAGTTGCCGCTTCTACCGCGAGCTGTTGGGCCTGAGTGCCGGTGGGGACGGCGTTAACAGCGGACCCGAGCAGGATGGTCTCGATGGCCTGGTCGGTACCCAGGTGCACATCACAGGCCATCGCTGCCCCACCGGCGCCGGTGTCGAGTGCCTCGACTACCGCGAACCAACTGGTGGCCGGCCCATGGCGGCCGATCAGGGCATCCAGGATCTGGCCCACTGGCAGCTGCGGCTGGAGGTGGCGGATCTATACGCCATCGCCGATCGGGCCGAGGCCTTCGGTGGGCGGCTGATCTCGCCGGGGATCGTCGAGCTGAAGGATCAGGCGGCCTTCATCGGGGCGACGCGGGCCCTGCAGCTGGCGGATCCAGATGGCCATCAGCTGCAACTGTTGCAGGGTTGAGTTCCAGGCGAGATCAAGGGCCATGCGGCGAGTCGGCACGGCGTCGCAGACCTCGTTGAACAGGCAGATCTCCACCGCGCCGTGACCCGGGCGTGTGTAGTGGTTGCGGCTGCTCTCTGTGGGCGACTGAGCTGCTGTGCTTGAGGTCATTGCGTGCAGGGGAGTGAGCAGGCATCCCCCTTCATGCATGCGTGCCCATGGCTGCGATTACGCCCGCCGGGTTTGGTGCCAGGGCGTTGGGTGGTCGGGGCACCTTGTCGCCCATCCCGATCGGCCCGTTGCCGCTCTGGCGGCATCCCTTGCGCATCGTTGATTTCGCTGGAGTTGATTTCGCTGGGTGAATGCCGAGGTTGCCTGGCCGGTTGAACGTCAAAACAACACTAGAATCAGTTGGTTTTGCTATTGGCCGGGCGCGGCCTTCGATGGATCTCAAGATCGTCAATTTACTCGTCCCGACCGTCCCCTCCCTGGCGTCGGGTCTAGTCCTGTTGGTGCTGCGGCTGTTCGTGGGGGTGGCCTTCATCCGTCACGGCTGGCCGAAGCTGCGCAACCTCAAGACCTGGGCCACGGCCATGAAGACGCCCGAGTGGCTGTGCTTCCTTTCGGCAGCCTCGATGTGGGGTGCCGGGATCGCCCTGATTCCCGGACTGCTCACCCCCCTGGCGGCCCTCGCGATCCTGGTGTCGATGACTTACGCCATGGTGTTGGAGCTGGTCTCCGGTATCCCGTTCATCGCCCCCGATCCCTACCAGATTCCCGATGGTGATTACGCCGGACCGATGGGCGTCGGTGAGCCGCCCAGCTGGGAGAAGGCCGCCATGTATGTGGTGATGTGTTTGGTGCTGATCACCTGCGGTGCCGGTCTCTTTTCCCTCGATGGTCTGGTGTTGGCCGATCTGCTGCGCTCTTGGATGACTTGATAATTTCAGGTCGTTTTTGGACGTTAACACCAGTAGCAGATAACACTCAATGTGCCGGGCTTTTTAATGCCTTGCCCCTGTATCTCTTTGACGTGAGCACTTTATCGGTCCAGGCCGATTGAGAGTGGGTGTTCATGGTCATGCTGCAGCTCCCTGTGGAGCTGCCTCCATGGGCGTACGCCCATGGAGGGGCCTTGATGGCGGCGGCCCGCTCCAGCAACGGGTCGCTGGCGGCTGCCCAACGGATCGGTAGCGACTGGATCTGGGCATCAGCGAGGCGGGCCTGCCGTTCGTTCTCGTCCTTCCAGAGCCGATAGAGCACCTCCATGCGGCTCATGAAGCAAGCCAGCACCATGCTCTGACCGTCGATGGCCTGCTGGAGCAGGCGGCCACATGCTCCGCACCCGCTTCGTTATCGCGCAGGGCCAGCAGAGCGGAGGTGTCGAGCAGCCAGCGGCTAGTCATCAACCCTCCCGCTGCCGCTCAGCCTGGCGCTCCGCCAGGAGCCGGGCGGTAGAGCCGCCGGGACCGGAGCCTCGGAAAGCGGCGATCGGATCGGCATCCCTCGCCCATTCCTCGGAAATCATCTCTGTCTGTTGAAGCACCAACTCAATCGCCGCCACCTCTTGATCAGGCGGATACTTGTAGCGTTTCAGCAGTGCCTTGATCATTGTTCGCAGTTTCGCTCGCACATTTTCCTTGTATTGCCAATCGATGCTGAGGTTGCCCCGCAGTTTTTGGGCCAGTTCCCGTGCCATCTTCATTAAAATCTCATCGCCCATCAGGTCTTGTGCTGACTGGTTGTTCGCCAGGGCGTCGTAGAAAGCAACCTCAGCAACCGACAATCCCATGGCATCAACTCTCTCTGCTTCATCACGGAACTGCTTGGCCATCGCAATCAATTCTTCGATCACCTGGGCTGCCTCGATGGAACGATTGGCGTATTTGTTCAGTGCTGCCTGGAGCAGTTCACTGAAACGCTTCTGTTTGACCACGTTGGTCTTGAAGCGGGTCTGAACTTCTTCTCTTAGCAACCGCTGCAGTAGTTCAACCGCCAGGTTCTTCTGGGGGATCTTGCTGACCTCTGCCAGGAACGGATCCGAGAGGATACTGATATCTGGTTTTTGTAGACCTGCGACCTTGAAGATGTCTGTGATTCCATCGGCGATCAGGGCATCTGAGAGGAGTTGCCGCAACTCAAAATCAACATTTTTAGGGGCACGACCATCTCCACCCTTTTCGTCACCTTTGATCAGGGGTGCTCGGATTGCCTGAAGGAAAGTCACCTCATCATTGAGCGCCATTGCTTCATCAAGGGTTCCGCATAGGGCAAACGCTTTGGTCATCGCGAGTACGGTGTCGCAATAGCGCTGCTTGCCATCTGGTAGTTCCAGGATGTGATCCAAGCAGTTTGGCAACAGTGCCATTGCTGCTTTGGGTTCCCTGAATCCGCTCCAATCGATGGGGTGAAGCAGATCACGGGCAACCTGGACTTTCTCCTTGAGAATCCGCAGCGCCTCACTGGTATCAATGGTCGGTTGACCTTTGCCCTTCGCTGCCGTGTAAGTCGCCAGGGCTTCTTTGAGTTGGGGGGCGATGCCGATGTAATCAACCACCAGACCGCCTGGTTTGTCCTTGAACACCCTGTTGACGCGGGCAATCGCCTGGGCCAGGTTTGCCCCCTGCATCGGTTTATCCACATACATCGTCGCCAGACAGGGAGCATCAAATCCTGTCAACCACATATCCCGAACGATGACGATCTGGAGCGGGTCGGCAGGATCCTTGAACCGCTTCTCCAGATCCTTCTTTTGCTGTTTGGTGGTGTGATGGGGTTGGAGGTGCTGCGCATCCGATGCCGTTGCCGTCATCACCACCTTGATTGCACCTTTTTGGGGGTCGTCATCGTGCCAATCAGGGCGCAGAGCAACGATGGCGTCATAGAGGCGAGCACAGATGTCCCTGCTCATCGCCACCACCATCGCCTTGCCCGGTTGGGTGCGTGAGCGTTGCTCAAAGTGGGCCATCAAATCCGCTGCCACCTGCTTGAGGCGTGGTTCGGCGCCCACCAGGGCCTCTAGGGCTGCCCACCTGCTCTTTGCCCTCTCGGCAGCAGGGATATCGTCTTCATCAGCGAAGAGATCATCCACCTGCTCATCCACCTGGGGGAGCAATGGTTGCTTGAGCGCCAGCTTGGCCAGGCGTGATTCGAAGTAGATCGGCACCGTGGCGCCGTCTTCCACGGCCTGTTGAATGTCGTAGATGGAGATGTAGTGCCCAAAGACCGCCTGGGTATCACGGTCGTCCTGGGAGATGGGTGTGCCGGTGAAGGCAAGGAAGGTGGCTTGGGGGAGGGCATCACGCAGCGCCTTTGCTAACCCGTATTTGATTTCGCCTGTCTTGGTGTCGAAGCGACCCTTGAATCCGTATTGGCTTCGGTGCGCCTCATCGCAGATCACCACGATGTTGTGGCGGTCGGTCAGGGCAGGGAACTTGTCTTCATCAGGTTCGGTAGCGAACTTCTGAATGGTGGTGAAGATGATGCCACCACTGGGTCGGTTGGCAAGAAGGTCTCTGAGTTCTTGTCTGGAATTTGCCTGCTTGGGGGATTCGCCCAGCAGATCGCTGGCGCCAGCAAAGACCCCGAACAGTTGACCATCCAGGTCCTGGCGGTCGGTCACGATCACCAGGGTGGGGTTCTGCATGCGGGGATCGGTGAGCAACGTGCCCGACAGACACGCCATTTCGATGCTCTTGCCAGCGCCCTGGGTGTGCCAGACGACGCCACCCTTCTTGTCGCCATCGGGTCTGCTTGCCTCTACGACCCGTTCGACCGCTTCCCTGACGGCGTGGAACTGGTGGTAGGCGGCGATCTTTTTGACGATCTGCCCGTCTTCCTCAAAGAGGCAAAAATGACGAACGAATTCCAGCAGACGCCCCTTATCGAAGATCCCCCGCACCAGGGTCTCCAGGTCCCGGTGATTGCCCAGCGGATCGACTTCGTTGTTGACACCTTCGATGGTGCGCCAGCGCTGGAACCGTTCTTGATCAGCACTCAAGGACCCCAAGCGGGCCTGGATGCCATCGCTGATCACCAGCAACACATTGGACGTGAACAGATCGGGGATGTCTTGCTTGTAGGTCTGCAGTTGGTTGAACGCGGCCCAGATGTCGGCCTTGTGATCGGCGGGATTCTTCAGTTCGATCACCGCCAGCGGTAGACCGTTGACGTAGACCACCAGATCAGGGCGGCGATTGTACTTGCTGCCCTGAATCGCCAACTGGTTCACCACCAACCAGTCATTGGTGGCGGGGTCGTCGAATCCAATAACCTTGAGACGAATGCCAACCTGCTGGTTGCCATCCATGTAGGTGATGGGTAAACCCTGGGTCATCCAGCGGTGGAAGTTGCGGTTGGAGGCCAGCAGACCAGGAACGTTGGGATTTGCCAGTTGCAGCACCGCTGTCTCGATGGTGCCCGCTGGAACGCCTGGGTTCAGGCGCTGGAGTGCGGAGCGCAAACGCCCTGTGAGGATGACCTGCCTGAAGTCGTTGCGTTCTGGTGTGGTGCCGTCGGGTGCGAGATCTGGAGCAAAGGTATAGGCGTATCCCAGTTCCTTGAACCACTCAAGGCACTGCTGCTCCAGATGGTCTTCGGTGATGAGTGCCATGGGATAAGCCTAAAGAACCTGCCAATAGCCGGCACGGGGTGAACCTTGGCGCTGCAGGCGCCCGGCCCGCTGCAGGGCTGCCAGATGCTTCTCCACCGATCTAGGACTGAGCTGCAGCCGTTCGGCAAGGCGACGGGCCGAGAGGGTGGGTTCGGATGCGAGATCCCCCAGGATCCGCTGATCGATGGCCAGCCCCCGCTCCGCTCCGATGACCCCGCCAAGCTTCGCAGCTACCTCCGAACCTTTCTCCGAACTCATCTCCGAACCGATCTCCGAACCGATCTCCGCAGCCAGGGCATCGTGGATGGCTTCCAGTTGGTAGGTAACGAAGGGCTCCAGATCACCCAGCTGATCCGCCTGACCCAGCGATTCGTAGTAACCCTGCTGGCGCGAGCGGATCACTTCCTCGATCGGCAGCCAGGCGAGCAGCGGGTTCCAGCGGCTGAGGATCAGGGTCTGCCAAAGGCGGCCGAGGCGGCCATTGCCATCGGCGAAGGGATGGATGAACTCCAGCTCGTAATGGGCCACGCAGCTCACGAGCAGGGGATGCCAGGTGCTGGCGGCTAGCCAGGTCAGCAGGTCGTTCACCAGATCCGGCACTCTGGCGGCTAGCGGTGCCATGTGCACGAGTTGGTCACCGCGGTAGATGCCCACGCCGCCGCTGCGGAAGCGGCCAGGGGCGTCGATCAACCCCGCCATCAACAGCCCGTGGGCTTCCAGCAGATGCTGGGGATTGGAGGGATCCCAGCGGGGCAGGGCGTCGTAGGCGGCGATGGCATTGCGCACCTCCTGGATGTCGCGGGCCGGTCCGATCACCCGCTGGCCATCGAACAACGCGGTCACCTGCTCCAGGCTGAGGCTGTTCTGCTCAATCGCCAGGGAAGCCTGGATGGTGTGGATGCGGTTTTCGCGGCGCAGACGCGGCGAAGGCTGCGAATCCTGGCGAGCGCTCCAGCGGCCGAGGGCCTCGGCGATGGCGGCGACGCGGTTGAGCAGCGCCGGGGTGAGGGTGAGGGGAGGGGAATAGGGGACATCTGGGAGCATCAGCCGGGAACCACGACCCGTGGCGGCAGGTTGAGCTGACGGATCCTGCGGGCGAAGCCGAGGTCATCGAAGGAGGCGATCGTTTCGCAGCTGCGGCAGCTGGCGTGATGGAGGGCATCGGCGAAATCCAACCCGGCGCGCAGGCCAGCCACGGCCTGCATCACGGCGGGCCGGTCTTCCAGGGTGAGGCTGGGATGGCCGAGCAGCACATCGAACACCGCGAGCACCTGGGGGGCTGCAAAGCCGTAATAGCCCCGCAGCACCCACTCCAGTTCCAGAGCAACGGTTTTGGGCAGAAACAAGTCCTGGCCGGATTCGATCAGCTGCCGGGCGGCCTGCCGTTGGCTTTCGGTGGCTTGATCGGCATCTGCTTCCACCACGAAGTAGCGGGCCAGCACATTGGTGTCGAGGCCGATCACGGCTCCAGCAGGCTGGCGGGATCAAAGTCGGCCGGCACGGGCGGCCGCTGGCTGTGGAGCATGCCGAAGCCACTGGCGCTCAGGGATTGCTCCTGCCTGAGGGGACGCACCTCAATGTGGTCGCCCACCAACTGAAAGCTCACCCGGCTGCCCCGGGCGAGACCGAGTTGTTGACGCAGGGCCTTGGGAATCGTCACCTGGCCCTTACTGGTGAGGGAGCTGGTGGCAGCGGAATCC
>CANGZM010000032.1 GCA_947458155.1 Synechococcaceae cyanobacterium
GCTCGTAGTAATCCGCCATCAGCCGGCCTGCTCAGCAGACCCCAGATCAGCGCCGGTCAGGGGCGCGCCACCTGGACCCGGTCCCATAGACACTTTTACTAAGGCATGGCGCAGTACGCGGCCATTGAGGTGGTAGCCCCGCTGCAGCTCCTCAATGACGACATCCTCCGGATGCTCCTGGCTGGGCTCGCGTAGCACAGCCTCATGCAGGGTGGGGTCGAAAGGCTCGCCTTCGACTCGCATGGGGGAAACGCCCAGCTGCTTGAACACATCCACCAGTTGCTTGTAAAGATTTTGATAGCTGCGATGCAAGCCCTGGGCTTCCTCGCTCTGGGGATTGAGCTGCTGGCGGGCCCGGTCAAAGTTGTCCACCACAGGCAGAATTTCACCGAGGGTGGAGCAGGTGATCTTGAGGCGCAGATCGTCCTGGTCGCGGCTCTGGCGTTTACGGAAGTTGTCGAAGTCTGCGGCGATGCGCATGTACTGGCCCTTGAGGCTCTCGTTTTCGGCCTGCAGGGCCTCCAAGCGCGCGTCCAAGGTGGCAGCGTCGGCATCGACCTGGGCCGATCCACCCCCCCCTGGGCCTGGTCCGGTTCCTGCCATCTCGGAACCCTGGCCCACATCTGATCGCTCGCCGGGCGACATCTCTGATACAGCCGGCTCGCCGGCACCCTGCTGGGGCGAGCCAGGGGCCGGATCCCATCCAGAATCCGCTTCGTGGGCCTTAGGGATGGTCGGCTGCTCTTGATGGGAGTCGCCAACGCTTGGGAAATCGCCGCTCATACTGCCTGGGCACGAAATGTCGGATGGAACCATGTTGAAGGCCAGAGGCGCCAGGCCACAAGCTGCGGAAGCCCGCACCTCCGCCAGGTTCCCAAGCATCGAACTAGAATTGGCAAGGCCGAACAACTTTTGATTACCCTCAATTGCCAAGGATTTTCTGAGCGATAGCCCTTCGCTCCACCCTGTCGCCTCCGCCGAGTGGATGAGTCCGCCATGAATCATGACACCCTTTCAACGCGGCCAGAAGATGCAAATCGAACGTCTCTATTTAGCGACTTAGATTTCGGCAAAGCAGTCTCGACGGCCGAGGCTGAAAACACGAACGACGCTGGCGAAGATCTGGAGGCCAGTGGCCGAGACGAAAATAATTCTCTTATTCTCAATCTGGTTGATCGCATTCTCATTGAAGCCTTAATGATGAAGGCAAGCGACATCCATATGGAGCCACAGGACGATAGATTACTGATACGCTTTCGCATGGATGGCGTGCTGCGTGATATAGAAAGCTTGCCAAGAAAAATGACACCAGCAGTCACCTCCAGAGTCAAGATCATGGCCGATCTTGATATTTCGGAGCGTCGTCTTCCGCAGGATGGCAGAATTCGGCGCAGCTACCGCGGCCGCAGCACCGATTTCCGCGTAAGCACTCTCCCCGGGCGCCATGGTGAAAAAGTAGTGATGCGATTGCTCGACAACATCGCTACCCAGGAAGGCCTCGATGGCCTGATCACCGATGCACGGGTCAGGCAGCTTGTGCGCAGCATGGGCAACAAACCCTTTGGGATGATCCTGGTAACGGGCCCGACAGGGTCAGGAAAGTCCACGACCCTCTATGCCCTGATTGCTGAACGTAACGATCCGGCAATCAATATCTGCACCGTGGAAGACCCCATTGAATACAGCCTAAGGGGCATCACCCAAACCCAAGTAAATCGTGAAAAGGGCTACGACTTTAGCGTGGCCCTTCGGGCTTTCATGCGTCAGGACCCGGATGTGCTCCTGGTCGGCGAAACCCGTGATATCGAAACGGCCAAGACCGCCATCGAAGCCGCCCTCACCGGTCACCTGGTGCTCACCACCCTTCACTGCAATGACTCAGTCAGTGCCTTCGCACGACTCGACGAAATGGGTGTTGAACCCTTTCTTGTCAGCGCTTCCTTGCTTGGGGTAGTCTCCCAGCGGCTGGTACGCAAACTGTGCAGCGATTGCCGTATTCCCCATCAGCCTGGCGAAAATGAGCTAGCCCACTTCGGCCTGATGGGAACCAACGAAAGCAATCCCCATTTCTTTCGCGCCTGCACGGTGGCTGCTGGGTCCGAGGGAGCCTGCCCGCGATGCAATGGCCGAGGCTATTCGGGTCGGGTTGGCGTGTACGAGGTGCTCACCATGACGGAGTCTCTGGCGACCGCTGTTTCCAGAAGGGCCAGCACCAATGAACTGCGTCGACTCGCCATCGAAAGTGGCATGAAAACCCTGCTCGGCTATGGCCTCGAGCTGGTTCGGGTTGGCTTGACCAGTCTCGAAGAAGTTGAACGCATGCTGCTCACCGATACGGGCCTGGAATCCGAACGCCAGGCCAGGGCCCTCAGCACCCTCACCTGCAAAGGTTGCGGAGCAGGTCTCCAAGACGAATGGTTGGAATGCCCCTACTGTCTCGTAACACGGAGTTAGATCGATGAATGAAGTGATGATCGAAGATCTGATGGTCGATCTAGTCAAAGCTGGTGGCAGTGATCTCCATTTGGCCGCAGGTCAACCCCCCTATGGCCGTTTCAACGGCAAGTTGCGTCCGATCCACGAGGAGTCTCTGACAGATGATGATTGCAGTCGGTTGATTTTCTCGCTGCTCAGCAATGCCCAGCGCAAGCAACTGGAACAGAACTGGGAACTAGATTGTTCCTACGGGCTCCGCGGAGTTGGGCGCTTTCGGATCAATGTTTATCGTCAACGTGGCACCTACGCTGCCTGTTTGCGTGCTCTGGGCAGCCACATCCCCAGCCTTGCCGAGCTGGGCTCCTCCCCGATCCTCGAGCAGGTGTGCCGTTCGCCCCGCGGACTGGTGTTGGTGACGGGACCGACTGGATCAGGCAAATCAACAACTCTTGCTTCGGTGCTGAATCAAATCAACCAGACGCGATCAGAACACATCATTACCATTGAAGACCCGATCGAGTTTACCTATAAAAATGTCAAATCGATCATCCATCAACGGGAAGTCAACGAGGATACCCGCAGCTTTGGCAACGCCCTGCGTGCCGCCCTACGGGAAGATCCCGACGTAATTTTGGTCGGTGAAATGCGGGACCTTGAAACCATTCAACTTGCCATTACCGCAGCCGAAACTGGCCACTTAGTGCTTGGCACTTTGCACACCAGTTCCGCATCCCAGACAGTCGACAGGATGGTTGACGTTTTCCCCACGGGCCAACAAGCCCAAATCCGAGTGCAATTGAGCAGCAGTCTGTTGGCTGTGTTCAGTCAAACCCTATGCAATAACACTACAATCATCAAAGGATCTTTTGGTCGCGTAATGGCCCAGGAAATCATGGTGAATACCCCTGCCATCGCCAACCTGATCCGCGAAGCCAAGACAGCTCAGATCTATTCACAAATCCAAACAGGGGCCAATCAAGGAATGCAAACCTTGGAAAGAGCTCTGGCAACATTGACACAGGAAGGACGTATCAGCAAGGCGGAAGCGCTGGCCAAGTCTGGACGATCCGATGAACTGGAACGTCTATTTCAATTGGCTGAATAAGTGACTGTCAACTAACCCTGCCACTGAATACCCAGTATCCGCCCATGCCCAACTTTACGGCAACTTACAGAACCAAGTCTGGTCAACAGCGCGAGTTCAAGCTGGAAGCCGAGAATCCGGCGGCAGCCCGCCGGGTCCTGCGGCGCCGAGGGGTGACATACACAACCCTCAGCCGCTCTCGCAGCCTCACCCCTGTTGAGCAAAAGCAAAGGGACCCGGAGGGCTGGAAACGTTGGCTGGAAAAACCAGTCACCATCAGCGACAAGGCGATTTTTGCCAACAAATTGGCAACAATGGTTAATGCAGGGGTGCCAATTCTTCGCAGTCTTGACATGATTCAAAGACAGCAAAAGCCGCCCCTATTTCGCAGGGCGCTCAAAAGTATGATCCAGGATGTGAACCAGGGTGAAAGCCTGGCAAAGGCTATGCGGAATTGGCCACGGGTGTTCGACAATCTCACTATAGCCATGGTCGAAGCCGGTGAAGCCGGTGGTGTCCTCGATGAAACGCTACGTCGGCTGGCCTTGCTACTAGAGCAGAACTCCAAACTTCAGAACCAAGTCAAAGGAGCCCTTGGCTACCCCATTACAGTTTTTGTAGTGGCCATTCTAGTATTTCTTGGCATGACAATATTCCTGATTCCAAGCTTTGCCAATACCTTCCGGTTGCTCAATGCAGAACTTCCCGCTTTTACTCTTTTCATGGTCACCCTAAGTGACTTTCTTCGCTCTGCCGGTGCCCTGCTGCTAGTTGCAGCCCTAATACTGGCCTTCGTCTTGCTTGCCCGCTTTTACCAGACACCTTTCGGGCGCCGACAGATTGATCGACTGATACTCAAAATTCCACTGTTTGGCGACCTGATTCAAAAAACAGTTACTGCCCAGTTCTGTCGAACTTTGGCTTCCCTCTCGAAAGCCGGCGTGCCTATTTTGATGGCTCTGGATCTTCTCTATGAAACCACGAGTAATAGTGTCATGAGTGATGCCATCAAAGCCAGCCGGCAGGACGTCAGTGAAGGGGTGCCGCTGAGCGCCGCATTAGGCAGCAAAAATTTATTCCCCGAGCTGGCCATCAGCATGCTTGGGGTGGGTGAGGAAACCGGGAATATGGATGCCATGCTCTCCAAGGTGGCCGACTTTTATGAGGATGAAATCAGCACCACTATCAAGCTGCTTACTTCCCTGATCGAACCCGCCATGATTATCTTAGTTGGCGGAATTGTGGCGGCCATTCTACTGGCAATGTACCTGCCGATGTTCTCAGTGTTCGAAAATATTCGCTAGCTCAATACTGCTGCACATCAGCCGCCAAAGCACCTCCCACTAACCAGCCACTAGTCCAGCAATGCTGAAAATTGAAACCGCCTGTCACCCCATCCACATCCAGCACTTCGCCGGCAAAATAAAGCCCCTTCTGGGATCTACTTTCAAAAGTCGTTGACCGAAGTTCAGCCAGGGGCACACCGCCGGCGGTCACGAACTCTTCGCCGAAGGGGCCCCTTCCAACTACGGGGTAGCGGCTGGCTCGCAGGGACTGAATTAATTGCCGCTGGATTGGACCGGAAAGATCAGCCCAGCGCAGCTCCAGGGCCACGCCCTGGCTCTCCAAAAGGGACCACCAGAGCCGCCTGCTAAGGGCGCTCCAAGGACGCCAACTGCCCAGTTGCCGACGGGCCTGCTGGCGGCGGGCCTCGCTGAAGAGGTTCTCCAGTTCAACCTGGGACAACCCGCCGCTCCAATCCACCTCAAGGGTGGCTTTATAGCCCCATTGCCTCAATCGACGGGCCGCGAAGGCGGTCAAACGCAAGCTGGCCGGACCACTCAGCCCCCAGTGGGTGATGAGCACAGCACCCCGCTGAAGCATTTCCCCAGCCCCCTGGCCGCGGCAGGGGAGACTGCCTTGATCGCTGGGGGGTAAAAGCCGCAATCCCACCGGATCCATTGTCACCCCTGCCAATTGGCGCAGCAAAGGCGCATCAAGGCTGAGGCTGAACAGCGAGGGGACAGGCGGCACAATCGTGTGTCCCATGGCGCGGGCAATACGGTGACCACTGGGGTGGCTGCCGGTCGCCAACACCAACCGATCCGCCATCACAACCCCGCCATCGCGCAAACCAAGCCGAAAAACGCCATTTTCGACTGCGGCCGTCTGCAAGGCCTGGGTTGACTGAAGGTTGACACCAGCAGCACTGGCCAGGCGTCGCAATGCGGCGACGACGGAGGCGGAGCGATGGGTGGCAGGGAACAGTCGTCCATCGGCCTCTTCCACCAAGGTCAGCCCCCGGGCGGCAAACCAAGCCACCGCGTCTGCGGTGGCGAAACGGGAAAAAGGACCCAACAGGGCCTTGCCGCCTCGGGGATAGTGGCCCACCAGTACCCGGGGTTCCCAACAGGCATGGGTGACGTTGCAACGGCCGCCGCCACTGATCAACACCTTGTGCAGTGGCTCGGCAGTGGCCTCCAGGATCAACACCCCCTTGACCCCGGCTTCGGCAGCCGTGATAGCTGCCATGAATCCGGCCGGACCGCCACCGGCCACGAGGACCGACGTTTGGTTAGGCAGCATGGGGGTATGGAACAGGCTTACCGATTCAGTGTGGCGCCGATGCTCGACTGCACGGATCGGCATTTTCGGGTGCTGATGCGCCAAATCAGCTGCCATGCCTTGCTTTACAGCGAAATGGTGGTGGCCAGGGCCATCCATCACATTCTTCAGGAGGCCGGTACCGATGCCAGCGAACGGCAGCGCCGACTGGAAAGGTTGCTGGGCTGTGATCCGATCGAGCGACCCCTGGCCCTGCAGCTAGGGGGCGACGACCCAAAAATTCTGGCCCAAACTGCCGCCCTGGCAGCCGAGTGGGGCTACGACGAGGTCAACCTGAACGTGGGGTGTCCCAGTGCCAAGGTGGTTCAAGGGCGGTTCGGCGCCTGCCTGATGGCCGAACCCGAACAGGTGGCCGATTGCGTTGAGGCCATGGTCCAGGCCAGTGGCCTCCCGGTCACGGTGAAGCACCGCATCGGCATCGACGAACGTGATTCCTTCGCTGAGCTGATCCAGTTTGTGGACACGGTGGCCAGCGGCGGCGCCAGCCGATTCAGCGTCCATGCCCGCAAGGCCTGGCTCAAGGGTCTGGACCCCCATCAAAACCGAACCGTGCCCCCCCTGCGCTGGGACCTGGTGCAGCAGCTCAAACAAGCCAGGCCCGGCCTGCTGATCGAGCTCAATGGGGGCCTGGAAACCTTGGAAGATTGCCTGTCGGTGTTAGCAAGTACCCCAGGCTCCCAAGCCAACTATGGCTCCGTGGAGATGGACGGGGTCATGGTGGGTCGCGCCGTCTACGGCCATCCCCTGCGTTGGAAAGCGGTAGACCAAGTCGTGTTCGGCCAAGCCGGAAAGGAAGCCAACGCCGCGTCGGTTGTCAGGGGCATGGTGCCCCATGCCGAGCGGTGGTGCTCCAGGGGAGGTCGCCTGTGGCCCATTGCCCGACACCTGGTGCACCTTGTGCAGGGGGTGGGCGGTGCACGCCAGTGGCGTAACTCCATAACCCAGGAGGCCTGCCGGCGGGATGCCGGACCCGAAGTGTTGATAGCGGCTGCCCAAAAACTGGAAGCCCGGGGGCTCTAGGCCCCTGGGTCAGCCTTCAGCGCCGGGATAATCTCCGCCCCCGCCGCTGCGGCGACGACGGGCACGACCGGGATCGAAGCTGTCTCCGCCGCCGTGGCTGCGATCTTCCCAGCCGCGGGCTCCGGAGCCCCGCTCAACCCCAGCATCACCGCCACGGCCATAACCGCCGCCGCCGTAACCACCACCGCCATAACCGGCACCGCCGCCGCCGCCATAACCGCCGCCGCCATAGCCGCCACGGCGGGCACCGCCCCCACCGCCGCCGCCGCCGCCCGCGGGCCGGGGTTCAGCCTTGTTGATGCGCAGAGGACGTCCCATTAACTCGACTCCCTGGAGAGCCTCAATGGCGCGGTTCTCGCCCTCGGGATCGGCCATTTCAACAAACGCGAAGCCCCGCTTGCGTCCGGTATCCCGCTCAAGGGGAAGGGAACAGGTCACGACCTCGCCAAAAGGGGCGAAAAGTTCAGTGACGTCTTCCTGCTCAGCGCGGAAGGGGAGATTGCCTACGAAAATGCTCACGGAAGAACCAGAGGGGACCAACGCGGAAAATGGATGTGGCGCCAGGGCCAACAACTCATCCACGTTAATCCTCCGCACAGGAAGAATTCCCCTCCTTGTTGGAATCAGCAGAACCTGTGCCTAGCTTGTGATCTCCCCGTCCAGGCGACGGCGCCAAAGGTCCAGCTGGCCTCGCACCAAGGCAAAACCTGTGCCCCCCTCACTACAACGGGCCGCCACCACCCGTCTCGGCTCGAGGGTGGCATGGATATCGGCATCAAAAGCAGGATGGAGGGCCTGCCAGCGCTCCAGAGGCAGGTCCCGCAGCAGGATCCCTTCAGCAAGGCAGGTCTTCACCAGGGCACCCACCAGTTGATAGGCCTGCCGAAAAGGAACCCCGCGGACGGCCAGGTAATCCGCCACATCCGTGGCATTGGAGAAATCGGCACCCACCGCCGCCTCCAGCCGGGCCGGCCGGAACTCCAGGCCCTCCTCCATCAAGATCGCCATCGCCTCCAGGCTGGCCAAGGTGGTGCTTACGCCATCAAAAAGCGCCTCCTTGTCTTCTTGAAAATCCTTGTTGTAGGCCAGGGGCAGGCCCTTGATCATGGTCAGCAGCCCGATCAGATGGCCGAAGACCCGGCCACTCTTGCCCCGCACCAATTCGGGCACATCGGGATTCTTTTTCTGGGGCATCAGACTGCTGCCGGTGGCGCAGCGATCGGTGAGGCTGACGAAACCAAACTCCTCGCTGGCCCAAAGGATCACCTCCTCGCTGAGACGGCTGAGGTGCACCATCACCAAACTGGCTGTGGCCATGAATTCCACCGCGAAATCCCGATCGCTGACGGCATCAAGACTGTTGGCATAGATCGCGCCAAACCCCAATTCGGCCGCAGTGGCACGGCGATCGATCGGCACCGGGGTACCGGCCAGGGCCGCCGCCCCCAGGGGACAGACATTGAGGCGGCGACGTCCATCCGCCAAGCGTTGGCGATCCCTTTCGACCATTTCCACGTAGGCGAGCAGATGGTGGGCCAGGCAGATGGGCTGGGCTCGCTGCAGGTGGGTATAACCGGGAATCAGGGTGTCGGCGTGGGCCTCGGCCTGGGCCAGCAAGGCCCGCTGCAGGCGCACCAGGGCCTGGTCCACCTCGTCACTGCGGCGCCGCAACCAGAGACGCACATCGGTACCCACCTGATCATTGCGGCTGCGACCGGTATGCAGCTTCTTGCCAAGGTCCCCCAGATGTTCGATGAGGCGCCGTTCCACCGCGAAGTGGACATCCTCAGCCTCAATGCCGGGTCGAAAGTCTGCGGTTGCCGCCTCGGCCCGGATGGCCTCCAGACCCTCAATGAGGCGGCTGGCCTCCTCCGCAGTGATCACACCGTTGTTGCCCAGCATGCGGGCATGGGCGATGGAGCCGTCCAGATCCTCCTGGAGCAGGGCCAGGTCAAAGCCAATCGAGGCATTGAAGCGCTCGATGGCGGGATGGAGTCCCTGCTCAAAGCGGTCGCTCCAGCCGGCCGCCGTGCCACCCGTGACGCCGGAGGCCTGGGAACGGATCGAAGCGTCGGCCACCATGGCAAGGCTTAGGGGGTTTCAGCTTGGCACCCGTCGCAGGGGCTCGGAGTCAGCCTCTGGCAGAGAAGGCAGAACCACTTGTTGCTGCAGTTTGAACACAACGATCGAGGCATCGTCATCGAGGGCGCGATCCGCCCCCACAAATCGGTCCAAGCGACCAAAAAGTTGATCAAGGATTTCTTGGGCGCCACTGCCACGGCCACAGCTCACCTGAAAAGCCCGCAGCAGCCGATCCTCATCAAACCGACCACCACTCAAGCCCGTGGCCTCCGTAACGCCATCGGTGTAATACAGAACCACATCGCCGGGTTCCAAGCGGGTCTGGCCGCAGCCATAGCTGGTTTCGCTCTGCAGCCCGATCAACATTCCCGGTGCATCCAGCCTCTCTACCTGGGCTGTCTGACGACGCCAGAGCAGTGGTGGATTGTGTGCTGCATTGGCATAGCGCAAGCGGCGGCTGGGCGGGTCGTAATCGGAATAGAAGAGGCTGACGAAGCGGTGGGAATGGGCTAGATCGTCCTGGGCCAATCGATTCAGGTCAGCAAGGATGCGATCTGGGGCCAGACCCCGGCTCACCTCCGCCCGCAGCATCCCCCTTAATAAAGTCATCAGCAGGCCCGCCGGCACCCCCTTGCCCATCACATCCCCCATCACCAGGCCCCAACGTTCCCGTTCCCGCTGGTTGCCGCTGGACTCGGGTCGAGCAGGAATGAAGTCGTAGTAATCGCCACCCACTTGGAAAGCGGGTCGACAACGGGCCGCCAGATCAACGCCCTCGATCACGGGGCAGCGGTCCGGCAGCAACTGGGCCTGGATCTCCGCGCCGATGCTCAGCTGACGATCCAGGCGTTCGTGGCGGCGCCTGTCCTCTTGGAGAATCTCGTTCTCCAAGGCCACCCCGGTGAGATCGGCCACGAGCTGGAGGTGGCGGCGATACACCTCGCTCCAGCAGTAGCCCCTCCGGCCACTAAAAACATACAAGCGTCCCCGCTGGCGATTGCGGGCCACGATGGAGGTAGCCATCACCTGGGCCGGACCCACCAGGCGACGGACCAGGGAGTCCAGCGTCGCCACGACGGCTTCCCCACTTGCCTGGGCCGTGAACGGTCCATCGGGGAGGGCGGCGATTTGCCGCAACACCTCGCCGATACGGTCGCCAGCCGTGGCCTTGAGATGGTCTCGCCACAGCCTGCCGTCGTCATGGAAGACCACCAGCAGGCTGCCCTCGGCCTGCACCAACCGCGAGGCGGCCAGGGGCACCAGCTCAAGAAAGCGCTGCAGGTTGGTAAAGCTGCGCAGGGCAAAGGCGAGGGAAGCCAACACCTCCTGATTGCGACGTTGTTCGCCGCTGAGGCTGTCGAGCAACTGGCGCAAGGACAACGACGACGCCAATCCCCGCTCGGATACTGCCGAGATGGGCCTCTCGGAGGCAGGGGAAGGGAAGCCGGGCGGCGGTCCACTCAAAAAGGTGCCGCAAAGGGATTCGAAAGTTAGCAGCGTTGGACGGGCGCAGGAGGCAGTTGCAGCAGCAGCCGGTATTGGCGATTTGACGAATCATGGCTGGCTAAGCTGGATTTGTTGATCGGTTCAAGGAGGGCTCCCGTGCCAACACCAATGCAATCAACGCGAAAATTGACTGCAACGCTGAAAATGACATCGCTACTGAGTTCAATCACGCAAATGATGTCTCGCACCCTTCCTGCGATGGTTGGCCAGCGGACAACCGCCCTGATCAGCTCGGCCCTGCTGCTCACAGCGACCAGTCTCTCGCCAGCTTTGGCCGCCGAAAAATGTGTATTCCTCCAGCCAATCGGTGGCGATGGAGCCAGCCCGGTGGTGGCCAAGTCAGTGGGCCCGGGCAAGTTGTTGGGAAAATCGAACTGGAACACCGACTTCTTGGTGGATCGTCCCTTCCAAAGCTATAAGTTCTTCTTCACCGCCAATTCTTCTGATACCAAGGCTAAGTATCCCGTAGAAGGATTTATGAAATTCGCTGATGGATCATCTCTGCAGGTCATCAACGAAACCATGAATCCCCCCATCGGCACCGGTCGCATGTTTGGACCCTTCCAGGCCGTGCCCGGCAAGCAGGCCAAGCAGATGAACTTCAAGGTGGGGGCCAGCAGTGACCCCGGTTCCCTGGGATTTAGCTATCGGATCTCCGTGCAGGGTTGTAATTGATCCCATCAGTCGCCGGCTGACGCCGATGGGCCTTTCCAATCCCCGCCCTGCCCCAGCCATGACCGGCTTGGGGGAACGCAAGCCCCCCGGCCGGCCTCCCGCCAGGGACATGGTTTGGATTCCAGGGGGCTCCCTGCTGATGGGCTCGAACAACCATTACCCCGAGGAGGCACCCCAGCACCGACTCGAGGTGGGTGGGTTGTGGATGGATCGGGCCCCGATCACCAATGCCCAGTTCCTGAAATTCATCAAAGCCAGCGGTCACCGCACCCTGGCCGAGCGACCCGCCGACGCCTCCCAGTATCCGGGGGCTCGTCCCGAGCTTCTAGCACCAGCTTCGATCGTGTTTGCCGCTCCAGCCGCCTCGGTGGATCTGGGCAATCATTACAACTGGTGGAACTATGTTGCGGGAGCCGATTGGCGCCATCCAGAGGGTCCTGGCAGCTCCATCAAGGGTCGGGAACACCATCCGGTGGTGCATGTGGCCTTGGAAGACGCTGAGGCCTATGCCCAATGGGCTGGCAAACGCCTGCCCACCGAGGCGGAGTGGGAATGGGCGGCCTGCGGCGGACTGGAGGGCAAGGACTATGCCTGGGGCGACGAACTCCATCCTGGCGGTAGAATGCTTGCCAATACGTTCCAAGGCGACTTTCCCTACGCCAACAGCCAACTCGATGGCTGGGAGCGAACCTCGCCCGTGGGCAGCTATCCCGCCAATGGCTATGGATTGGTCGACATGATCGGCAATGTCTGGGAGTGGACCCAGGATTGGTATCTCGACCATGGAGCCCGGCTGGACTCCAACTGTTGCGCCGCCAGCGCCAGTGCCAGGGAGCGCAGCATCGCAACCAACCTTGGCGCCATTCGCATCCCCCGCAAGGTCGTCAAGGGGGGATCTTTTCTTTGCGCCCCTAGCTACTGCAGGCGCTACCGTCCCGCTGCCCGCATGGCCCAGGGCGTGGATACAAGTACTTGCCACATGGGTTTTCGCTGCGTGATCTCCAGCTCAATGCCATGAATCTCACTAACGAACTGGCCAAGGAGCGCAATCGGGCGGCCGAGGAGCGCACCTTGATGGCCTGGATCCGCACCTGCCTGTCGCTGATCAGCTTCGGCTTCGGCCTCGACAAAATTGTCGGTGCGATCAACCGCACCCGCCTGGGCGCCAGCAGTCACGCCGACCTGACCGTGCGGCTTGTGGCCATGGCCTTCATTCTCACCGGCATCGTGGCCATGGCGGCCGCCACCCGGCAACACCGACGCAACCTGGTCCTGCTGGGGCGGGCTGACTACACCTATGTGCCCCAGACCTCAATCGGCACCGGCACCGCCCTGGCCCTGATGGCCATCGGCACCGTCTCGCTGCTGACGCTCATCTGGGGAGCCCTGCCCTGAGGGGTGCAAACCAGGGGATCAGGGGGCCATTTGCGCAATTCATGCACAAGTGGCCCTAAAACCTTGGCAAACCTTGCGCAAACTGGCAGCCACTGCGTGAAGGCCATGATCAACATTGAGGCAATGACCTTGGGCCCCCAGCTTTAAGCTCGCTGAAGCTAGGGCCATGGCAATTCTCCCAACGACCATGCAAACGTTGTCTGATCCAGCCTCCATGATTTCCCAGCCAACCACTGGAACCGGTTGGCGCCTCGGGCCTTACACCCTGTCGGACGACGGCATGCTCATGCTGGGGGACAGCTTGGTTTCACTGAGCCCCTTGCAAAGGCGCCTGCTGCAATGCTTCGTGCGCCACAACCGCACGCTGTTGAGCAAGGAACAATTGATGCGCGAAGTCTGGGGCCATGAATATGTCAGCGAAGTCAGCCTGGCCCGGGCCGTGCACAGCCTGCGCCAGGTGTTCGCCCAAGGGCCCCTTGGCAGCCAATTGATCCGCACCGTTTACGGCACCGGGTACATCCTTGAGGCTTCCGTACGGGAGATCGACCCTCCCGGCGCCTCCCCTGCCAGCCCAAGCCCAGGGGTCTTGCCAGCCCTGGCCCAGGATGATTACCTGGATGCCCTCCTGGCCCTGAGGCAACAAGATCCCACCCAGCTGGCGTTTTCGGAATCCGTCCTGCGCCGCTGTTTAAAGGCCCAACCCAATTTCACGCCAGCCCTGGTGGCTCTGACGGAAACCCTGCTGCTGCAGCGAGCCTGCGGCGTTGAAGATCCCACCAGCCTGTCTGAAGAAATTGAAACCTTGGTTGCTCAAGCCGAGGCCCAGCAAACCATGACGGTTGAGCTGGAAGCCTTGCGGGCCGAAGCACTGCTGCAACTGCACCGACGACCCGATGAGGCCGCACAGTCCTTCAGCGCCCACCAAGCGAACGCCAATGAGCCAGGTCCTGGCCAGCGCGCCTGGGCGAGGCTGCTGCTGGGCATGGGTGATTCCCGGTCGGCGCTGCAGCTGCTGGAGCAGGGATTGGACCGTGAGCGTCCCCATGGCTGGCTGTTGGTGGCCCTGGCCCATGCCCATCTGGGCCAATTCCAACAAGCGCTGGAGGCCTTGAAACTACAGCGTCAAACGACCAATCCGGCCTTTCCCTTGCCCCTCAACCATTTATTGGAGGCCCTGATCCTGGCCAGCCAAGGCGATTTTGAAACGGCACTCACCGCCTTGTCCGCTTCCGACATTTTGTTCAAGCCTTTCGGCAGCCTGCACGCCATCGCCGCCACGGTGCAGGCCTTGGCTGGGCAGCGCTCCCAGGCCCGATCCCTGGTTGGCGAAGCGCACCGCTTGGAACCAAGGCAGTTAAGGCTGGCTAGTTTGTGGGGCCTGGCGGCCCTCAACCTGGATGACAAAGCGGGTGCGGAGCATTTCTTCCGACTGGCCAAAACCAACGGCTGCGCCGCCGCCTTTTACCTAGAAGATTCGGCCTTCTTGGCCCCCCATCAGCATGGTGCCGTGGTGACCAACTATCAGCGCAAGGAGAGCGGCCAGCCCCGATCCCATACCAATACCCTCATCGCCTTGGCCCCTTGGCGCCCCGAAGTACTCAGAGCAATCGAAACGGCATGATTTGGCCCCTCAATCCCATGGGCCCAGACCCACTTGCCAGCCATGTCCTCCACCCGTGACCCCCGCAGACTCACCCCCCGGCGAGCTCGCCAGGTGCTTAGCGGTTTAGCTGCCTCCAGCCTGCTACTCGCTCTGGTGGCCTGCCTGCCCCCACGGCTGGGGTCCGCCCAGGCCACCGGCGACCCCAGCCGTGGGGTCGTAACCCTGCCCACCGATCCCCGTTTGCCCCGGGCCGCCGACGGCCGCCCCTATCCAGTTGTGCCAAGCAGCCCGGACGCCATCGCTGGGTTATTGACCGCTGTGGAGGTGGCACTGCGCTCAGGTACCACCCCTGCTGCCGATTTGGCCCAACTGGGCCACCAGCAGCAGGTGATCTATCGGACGCTGGCGCACCGGCCCGACCTGGCCACCCAGGTGCGTGCCTACCTGGCGCCCCGCTGGCAACTGGTGCTTGATCAGCACATGGTGGCGCGGCGAGCCTTTCTGGAAATGCGCCGCGGCAAAAGCCTGGCCGTGAAAGTGCCTGCCTGGCGCATCATTCCCCCCGAGCCAGCCGCCAATCTGTTGGGTTATTACTATGCCGCCGCCGCTGCAACCGGCATTCCCTGGGAAGTGCTGGCGGCGGTGAACCTGGTGGAAAGCGGCATGGGTCGAATCGACGGGGTGTCGATTGCCGATGCCCGTGGACCGATGCAATTTCTGCCCTCCACCTGGGCGGAAGCAGGCATTGGTAAAGGAGGCGATATTCGCAACCCCCAGGACTCCATCCACGCCGCTGCCCGCTATCTGGTCCGTCGCGGCGGCCTCAAGGACATCCGCAAGGGGCTGTGGGGGTATAACAACAGCGACCAATACGGACGCGCTGTCCTCGCCTACGCCTCCTTGATCAGGGAAGATCCTGCCGCCTACACCGGCCTATACCACTGGGAGGTGCATTATCCCACCGTCGCCGGCGACCTCTGGCTACCCGTGGGCTATGACCAACCCAGACCCCTGGCGGTGGCCACCTTCTTGCAACAGTCCCCCGCCAGCGCCCCGCCCGCAGCGATGGCAGGAATCCTGATCAGCCAGCAAACCAAGCCTTGACTTTCCCGCACCAAGGGCAACGATGCTGACAGCGATACCCCTGCCCCTGGAGGACTTGCCGCCCCTGCCCCCCCTCAAGCTGGCGGTTGTGGGGCATGTGGAAATGGTGAGCTTCGTTGAAGTTGCCCAGCTACCTTCAGCGGGCAGCATCACGGCCGCCCAGGCCTTCCACCAATGCCCCGCCGGCGGTGGTGCGGTGGTTGCGGTCCAGCTAGCGCGACTCACGGGCCAACAGGTGCGGTTTTTCACAGCCCTGGGGTGCGATGCAACCGGCGAACAGGCGGCCAGGGAACTCACCGCTATGGGCCTGGAGCTGCATGTGGCTTGGAGGCAGGCCCCTACCCGCCAGGCGATCACCTTCATTGATGGTGATGGCGAGCGCACGATCACGGTGATCGGGGAGCGGCTGGCGGCCCATGGCAGCGATGACTTGCCATGGCAAGTGCTATCCGATTGCGACGGAGTCTTCGTGACGGCGGCCGACGCAGCAGCCCTGAAACAAGCGCGGTGCGCGAAGGTGCTGACAGCGACGCCCCGCGCCCGCCTTGGTGTGCTGCAAGAGGCGGGTGTGCAGCTCGATGCCCTGATTGGCAGCGCCCTTGATCCAGCTGAAACCTATCGCGACGGTGATCTCAATCCACCCCCCACCCTGGTCTTGCGCACCGAAGGCGCCCGGGGCGGGCAGGTCAGTCCAGGGGGCCGTTTCTTGGCCCCCCAACGCAAGCGACCGGTGGCGGACACCTACGGTGCCGGCGATTCCTTTGCCGCCGGAGTGACTGCGGCACTGGCGGCCCAATGGCCGCTGGCGGCAGCAATCAGCCTGGGCTGCCACTGTGGCGCCGCCTGTCTGGATGGCAAGGGACCCTATCGGGGTCAACTCAGACTGGCGGAGTCCGGACTAGGGTTGATCCGGGGTCTGGAGGCCGGTTCCGGAAGTGACTAAGGGTATCAAGCAGCTCCTCGGTATCAACCGGCTTGATCAACAAGAAGTTGATGCCGGCCTCCAGAAAAGCCCTATCGGATTCGAGAAAGACATCCCCTGTCATGCCGATGATGGGTAGCTGGTTATAGCGGTGATCCGGGCGATGATCTTGGCGGATACGCTTAGCCGTCTCCAAACCACCCATACCGGGCATGGTCATGTCCATCAACACCATCTCTATGGGATGGATGGCCATGAGCGCGAGGGCCTCTTCGCCACTGGCGGCGGCGAAGACCGTGGCGCCATGAGATTCGAGAATCTCCTGCAGACAATGGCGCAAACTGTGGTAATCCTCAGCCAAAAGAAGACGCAATCCCGCCAAACGTGGAGCTTCTGGGTCGGGGGAAGACAATCCAACAACCTGGGGCGACAC
>CANGZM010000033.1 GCA_947458155.1 Synechococcaceae cyanobacterium
CGGGGAAAAACGAGCCGGCGGAGCTGCTTTTTCTTATCGCGCTCGGCGATGCAATAGCGGCCGAGGATCTCCAGCCAGCTGTGGCGCTCCCACACCTCCTCCCAGAGATAGGCGGTGCGATGGCCGGCCATCACCGGATTGCCGGCACCGCAGTCCGGGCCACCGGGGTCACTGCCCTGGTTGAAGGGCAGGAACTGGGTGCGGGGCCCCTCCAGGCGTGTGGTCATCTGCACTTCGCGGTTGCTGACGGCGAAGTGCACCAGGGCGCCACTGGGGAAGGAGAGCAGCGGTTCGGGTGTCTGGCCCCGGCGGCACGTGGTAGCCGGTCGGTCTTGTATTGCCAGACCGCATCGGTGATGGACTGGGTGTTGTCGGTCTTGAGCTCGGCCGTGGCTACCGGAATGCCGTTGAGGAACAGCACCAGATCGAGGCAGTTCTCGTTGCGCGTCGAATAGCGTACCTGCCGCACCACCCGCAGGCGGTTGGCGTTGTAGCGGCCCAGGATCGCCGGATTGAGCCCAAAGGCCGGTTTGAACTCAGCGAGTTTGAGGGCCTTGGGCAGCCCCAACACCTCCACCCCGTGGCGCAGCAGATCAAGGGTGCCGACTTGATCGAGCTGCTGGCGCACCCGCTGCAGCAGCGTTGCTTCCGCCTTGGAACCATGGTTTTTCTGCAGCACCTCCCAGGCTTCGGGCTGAGCCTGCTGCACCCAGGCGATCAGATCCGGCGGGTAGAGGGCAAGCTCGCGGTTGTAAGCAGCAGCGCTGCCCTCCTCAAAGAGCCAGCCATGGGCGCCGAGGTGCTCGCAGATCTCGCGTTCGAAAGCGACTTCGTGGTGGAGGCTCATGGGCTGAGCGGCTGAGCCAACTGCGGGCTATGGCGGCAGGCTAAACGCAGACACCGCTCCAGGCCTGGGATTGATGCAGCCACTGCATAGCCGGGGTCGAGGGATTGCGGGGAGAGGAGCCTAGAAGGTTAGACCCAGTTCTCCAGCATCAGGCCATCTACCCGTTGGAACTCCCGCAGGTTGTTGCTCACCAGCGTCAGGCCCTCGCTGCGGGCATGGGCGGCGATGTGGAGATCGTTCACATCGATCGGCAGACCCTGGCGCTCCAGGCCAGCCCGGATCTGACCGTAGTGAAGGGATGCCTTGGGGCCATAAGGCAGCACATCCAGGCGACTGCAGAAGTTCTCCACCGCAGCAAGGTTCCGTTCAGGGTCTGCACTTTTCTCTACACAATGCAGTAGCTCGGACAGGGTGATGGCCGAGATTGCCATGTGACCCGCATGGCGATTGAAACACTCCAACATCGACCGGGGTCGCTCCTTGATCACGTAGATACAGATGTTGGTGTCCAGGAGATAACGGAGCATGGCCAGGCTCAGAAGGCAGCGCGATCGGCTTGCTCCTGGGAGGCACGCTCTGCCAGGAAATCGTCGCTGGCCAGGGGGCCATCGATAAAGAAGCTGTCCCAGCTGCGCCCGAGAGGGGCGATGATCCGCTCCTACCCGCAGGCGCGCACCTCCACCTCCTTGACGGAGTCAGGCAGGCGCAGATCGGCAGGGATGCGCACCGCCTGGCTGCGGTTGCTGAGGAACAGCCTTGTGATCGCAACCATCGCCGTTTCACATGGATATACAAGGAGTCTATCCCGCCTGGTTGGGGTCAGGTTTCTGCGAGCTTCACGACACACCGCAGCCCCGGTGCCCTGGCCAGGCGTGCATCGATCACCACCATCAGCGCTCGGTGCGGCTCTCGGCCAGGGCTTCCAGGATGCTGGCGCTCGATCGACAGGGAGGGCAGGGCGTTCAGCAGCTCGGCGTTGTCGGCGCATCGCTGGTTTCTGTTGTGCTCAGGCACCGTTCTCGCCAGTCTCCGGCGGGATCTCACCGCTGATCAGGGCGAGGAAGGCCCGCAATCGGGCTCGGTTGGTGGCGGAGGGGTCGAGCTGGACTCGGGCGGAAAGCACAGCCGCTGTATGGAGGCGTTTAAGACTCTCCACTTGGCGTTCTCGGCTCTCAGCTGCGCGATCTCGATCTCGATCTCCCTGGTCCGCTGCTCGATCTCGCGCACGGGTCGCCAGTTCAGCATCGACAAGAACTGTCGCCACCGAGGCAGCGATGAACAGGATTCCCCATTGCTGCTGGAGCGGCAGGTTGCGGCCGGCGATGTTGACGTGGTCATAGGAGGAGAACAGGGCGATCAGGCCGAGGAGCAGGCCGCCGATGGCCTGGATGAGGCAGAGCCGATCGAGGCCGGGCCAGGAACGCTGAGAATTCATCGATTCTGGCGGAGCCGCAGGCTGCTGGTTGGTGCGGCCCTCGGGATCGGGCATGGACTTGGAGGCTGCAGCAAAAGCGTGGGCGCGAACCGGACAGGCATTGCCCACCCCTCTCCAGTGCCACCATCCAGGCGGTCTGTCTCAGCCGCTCTTCGTTCCAGCCATTGGCAGCGCAGGGCCCGCGCCGCCCCCAGCCAAGGCACCTACGCTGTTGTACGAACCGTTGCACGCACGGCGCCATGGTGATCGGTGTGCGAATGGAGCCCGAGCTGGAGCGCAGGCTCAACCTGTTGGTGCATCAGTGGTCGAGGCCCCGCTGGTGCGGATTGCGGTGACTCCATCGCCACGCAATGGCCTGCGCAAACCATCGCAGTTGATGGTGGATAAGCTGTTCAGCGTGCCGATCCAGGCGCTGGGGTCGGTGGTGGGGCAGCTGGAGCCCCAGGTGCTGATCGAGCTGGATTTGGCCCTGAGGGACTGGCTGGACTTGTCCTGAGCGACCCTCAGTGGCTCAGCCGAACCTCCGCATCCACGCGTGGGGCGCTGCTCATGCAGCCACGGCCTCGGGCACCAAGGTACGCACATCGATCTGGCCGGTAAACTGAGAAAATGACCAACATCAGTCCGCAGGAAATGGCAAGCGATCCAGCCGCGCTACTGGATCGAGTGGAAGCTGGCGAACGGGTTCTGGTTGTGCGCGGGGGCCGTGCAGTCGCTGAACTGCGACCCATCCCGCAGCCTCAATCCTCCTTACGTCCCTTCGGCCTGGCGGCTGGAGCGTTCAGCGTCCCTGACGACTTTGATACTCCACTTCCTGACAGCCTGCTGCAGGATTTTGAGGTGTGATGAGGCTACTGCTGGATACGCACGTCTTTCTTTGGTACATCACTGCCGACCCCAAGCTGCCCGAATCATTTCGGGCGGCCACCCAGGATGCATCGAACGATGTCTTTCTGAGTTCAATCTCTGTCTGGGAAGCGGTGATTAAGCACAGCCTCGGCAAACTCTCCCTCCCTACTCTACCGGCAACCTATCTTCCGCAACAGCGAACAGCCCATGGAATCGCGGCGCTGCCAGTTGACGAGGGGGCGATGGTTCATTTGGCTGAGCTTCCATCGATTCACCGTGATCCGTTTGATCGTCTGTAGATTGCGCAGGCGAAACAGCATGAGCTCACATTGATGACTGTTGATCAACTCTTCTCCGCTTATCCGGTGCAGCTTCTGCAAAATTCCTGAGCTGAGAGCCTGTCTCTCTGGCCTGAGTTCACCGCTGGGCAGGACATCTGGATCGTCTGGGGGTGCTGCTCATACAGCCTCGGCCTCGGGCACCAGGCCACGCACATCGATCTGGCCGGTGACGGCGGCGGAGATCAGGGCGGAGCGGCGTTCTTGGAGGAGCTCCTTTGATCTCAATAAATCGTCAAAAGAACCGTCTAGACGACGAAGAGACTCTCGAACATTCGACACGATCTCTCCCTGCTCAATCAACGAAGGCAAAGGGGCTCGAAATGAAAAGATGTCAGGCATGTAGATAGTGTTGTGAGTGGATCCATATTTCAGCCTCTCGAACTCCTTGCTCATTGCCCGGAAGACGAAAAGCAGGAACTCGGGGACAATCTTCGGGCCACATACCCAATTGACAAAATCCTGAGTTGTAGCCATTGGGACTCCCAGGATGCCTGAGAATCCAACACTTGCCGTGCGAGAGAGGATTACAGTGTTCGCAGGCAGCATCCGAGCAGCTGAGTTATCGAGACCAGCCTGACTTACTTTTTCTTGTGTTTCATAGACATACTCGGCCTTTCCGTCTCTGATCTGCCATACGTCCCCGAGGGTAAACCAATGATGTACGCAATCCTTTTCAATCCAGTATTCGTTGTGGGATCGGCTTGGAGTGTGGCCTGATTCAATCCGAGCAGCAAGGCGAAGGGGTATCACCGTCCAATGTTCCGGCACCTCCCCCAGCCACTCCACCCCCGAATCCTTCATCGGCGCGTGTGGATTCAGCCCCTTGGTCACGGCATGGGAGATCACAGCCTGGCGCTTCTCCTGAAGCAGCTCAATCAGGCGCTGCTGCTCGGCGATCAGGGTGTCGATCTTGGCGGTTTCGTGGTCGAGGAAGGTGGCTATGACCGATTGCTCATCGAGTGGTGGAATTGATAAATGCAGTGAGGCCAGAAAATCCCAGCTTGCTCGTGGCATCTTGGCGCCAAAGGTAGAACCATTGACGAGATCAATCATTTCCTTTGTGAGCAAAAGGAACTGAAGGAACCTTGGGTGAAGGCTATCAAAAGGGTGTATGACATGGAAATCGCCGACAGCCTGCCCACCCTTGGCAGCAAGATAGACTTTGGCGAGATACGGTCGAAGCTTGCCGAATAGGATGTCTCCAGGCTCGAAGGCAACTCCTTCCCCTAGGAACTCGGAGTCGGTTTCAACTAAGCGACCCGTCCACCCTTCTATGTTTTCAAGTGCGATGGGGTTATCTCTACACTCAGTCTTTTCGGTCAGCAATCGGGATCTTCGCTTGAGCGGCAAGACTTCCCAATGCTCCGGCACCTCCCCCAGCCACTCCACACCGCTGGGCTTGTAGGTCGGGTAACGGGGAAAGCTCATGGTTGATCCTCAGGTCAGCCGTCCGCCTGCAGTAGCTGCAAGACGAGGCCCTGCTGCTCAAACTGGCGAAAATCCTGGTCGAGGCTGATCAAGGGAAGGCCGGCGGCGATCGCGAAGGCGGCCAGGAAGGCATCCATCCAGCGCTTCGGAGCGGCCTGCTCGATTGCACCCAGCTGGCACCAGTGGCGGCCCAGCTCTGGCGGTTCATCGATCACATCCACCTGCGGCAGCGCCAAGAATGTCTGCAGGACGGCCCAGGCATCGCCGTTGGTCGCCTTCGGCACGTCATACGCAGCTGTGATCACCGGCGTGGAGGCCAGGCGCAGAAAACTCTGCTGGGTGGCACGGCACCACAACGCCGGCTCCTCAACGCTGGCCGTGCGCAGCACCCCGCGGGCGACAGCATGGGACGGATGCTCGGCAAAGGCTGCGGCCAGCCACACATTGCTATCAAGCAAGCAGGCCGGCACGCTGTCGGTCCTCCTGGTTCAAAGCCTCCTGCTCCAGCCGTAATGCTGTGGCCAGATCAATGGAATGCCGCTTGAGCTGGGGGTCAGGGCGAAACAACGGCAGACCTTCCTCGTCCACCTCCAGCACTCCGCTGTTGGTGGTCAGCGGCAGGGCGGCAGGGCCATGCAGACCCTGGCGGATGTAGTCGGCCATAAGCTCCTTGATCGGCCGCCCCTGCTGCAGGGCCCGCTGTTTCACCTGTCGCATCAGGTGATCCGGAAGGTCAAGCGTCGTTTTCATCGCACCTCCAGCCTGGGAAACCAGTTTACTGGCTTGCTGGGCATGGGCAGGGTGGTCGCCTGAATGGTGCCGCCGACCAGGGGCTGCAACTCAGCCTTCATCGCTCGGCTTCAGCGCCCTTTCCAGCTCGGCGCCCTGAAGGATGCGCAACTCGCCATCGATCTGCACGGCGATGCCGGTGCCGGTCCGGCGGGCTAGCTCTCGGGCCCGCTGGCCAGCGCGAAGCAGGGCCGTCGATACCCGATCTAGGTCAGGATCGTTGAGTTGGCTGGTAAAACCCAGGCTCATCGGTTTATCCCCTCTGCAAGCAGGACAGGCGCTTCGCCTCCATTATCGATCAACTGCCAACCGTCGACGGCTGAGCGGTAGTGCTGATCAAAATTCGCCAGACCTGCGGTGAATCGTCGCTGGATCACGGGTTCAGGAATGGAATGGCCCCCTTGGCTGATGCGCAGTCGCACTCTCTGAATCGCAGCATCTGCGTTGGTGAGCTTGAGAAAAATCAGCTTGATTCGATAGCCATCGCGCTTCCAGTGTTCAATCCTTTTCAAATACCCTTTCCCCGCCAGCGTGGTTTCAAAGGCAAAGTCCACCCCAACCGCCCCGCAGCGATCTATCTCCTCCAACATCAACCGCCCCGCCCGCCGAGCAGCCAGTTCCGGCGCAAATGGCGACAGGCCGGCAGCGATCAGATCGGCATTGATGAAGGTGGTGATGCCAACCTCCAACGGTAGATACTCACGGGCAAACGTGGTTTTGCCGGCGCCATTGGGGCCAGCGATGATGATGATTCGTTTCTCATTGCTGCACCGCTCAGCCACTCAGCCCCCCGATCATCGCCAAAATCCGATCGGTCACCTGCTTGAGCTCGGCATCGATCACCTCCAGGGGCCGGGGTGGGGTGAACACATAGAAGTGGCGGTTGAAGGGGATCTCATAGCCCACCTTCGTCTTTTCACGGTCGATCCAGGCATCGGGCACATGCGGTAGCACCTCGCGCTCGAAGTAGGTCTGCACGTCTTCTGAGAGCGGCACATTTTCGGTGTCGCGCAGGCTGGAATCGGGCTGGGGTTGGTCCTTGGCCTTGCCGCGCTGGCCCAGCACCACCTTGCCGGCTTCATCGCGCAGCGGGCGTTCCACAGTGATGGTGCGGTAGCCAAAGTCTTCGTTGCGAAAGATGCGGCTGATCGGTTTGCCGTCATGCTCGGCCTCTTCAAAGTTGCCGAACAGGCGGGTGATTTCCGCGATGTGATCCGGGCTCAGCTCCTTGCGCTTGCTGCCCAGGCTCTTGCGCATTTTCTGCCAGAAACTGGAGGCATCGATCAGTTGCACCTTGCCCTTGCGCTCCGCCGGTTTGCGGTTGCTGAGGATCCAGATGTAGGTGCTGATGCCCGTGTTGTAGAACATATCTGTTGGCAGGCCGATGATCGCCTCCACCAGATCATTTTCCAGCACATAACGGCGAATTTCGCTCTCGCCTGAACCCGCTCCGCCGGTGAACAGGGGTGATCCATTCAGCACGATGCCAAAGCGGCTGCCACCATCCTGAGCGGGGCGCATCTTGCTGATCAGGTGCAGCAAAAACAGCAGCGAGCCATCACTCACCCGCGGCAGGCCAGGCCCAAAGCGACCGGCATAGCCCAGCTGCTCGGCTTCCCTGCGGATAATCTTCTCGATCTTTTTCCAATCCACACAAAAGGAGGATTGGAGAGCATGTAATCAAAGAACAGACCCTGCAGGCCATCGTTGCTCAGGGTGTTGCCGAACACAATGTTGCGGATGTCCTGCCCTTTGATCAACAGATCCGCCTTGCAGATCGCATAAGACTCTGGATTGAGCTCCTGGCCGTACATCACCAGCCTGGCCAGTGGGTTATGGGCGAGCAGGTGTTCCTCACCCACGCTCAGCATCCCGCCGGTGCCTGGGGTTGGGTCGTACAGGGTGCGCACGATGCCCGGCTTGGTGAGGGCGTCATGGTCTTCAATAAAAATCAGATTAACCATCAGGCGGATGATTTCCCGGGGCGTGAAATGCTCCCCGGCTGTTTCATTGGAGAGTTCCGCAAATTTGCGAATCAACTCCTCGAACACTTGCCCCATCTCGGCATTGCTCACCGTTTCCGGGTGCAGGTCGATCTGGGCGAAGCGCTCGCAGACCATGTACAGCAGCCCGGCCTTGTCGAGCTTGTCCACCTGCAGGTGAAACTCAAAACTCTCGAAGATGTCGCGCACCGCTGGGGTGAACGCCTGGATGTAGCTGCGCAGGTTTTCGCCGATGTTGTCCTGATCGCCCATCAGCCGCTTCATGCCGAGGGCTGAGGTGTTGCAAAACCCCTGCCCCGCCACCCGCAGCAGGAAGGGTTCGGGGTCGAGCCCCTGGCCTTCGCGCAGTTTCTTCTCGGCCAGCACCGCCTCTTTGCTGGGCTCCAGCACGCAGTCGAGCCGGCGCAACACCGTGAACGGCAATATCACCTTGCCGTAGTCGCTCTGCTTGTAATCGCCCCGCAGCAGGTCGGCCACGCTCCAGATGAAGGCCGAGAGGTTCTGTTTGCCGCTGGGCTGGGCGTCGGGAGTTGGGGGCGATACCGTCCGGGGCGTCCCTGGGCTGGCGGCGGGGCGTCGATCTGCTGCGGCGCTGCTGCCAGCGACAGCCTCGTCCGTCAGGCTCAGCGAGCCCCCGCGGCCTCGGCCTGGTTGCAGTTGGCCTGACGCGACCAGCGGGGCCTTCACCGCCTCGTAGGTGGCCTCGTCCCAGCCGAGCAGATCGCGCAGCTTGCCGTTCCCCGCCGAACCGCCAAGGGCTTCCAGGGCGCCAAGAAGCTCCAGCTGCTGATCGTCTGCTCCCATTCGTCTGCTCACTCCAGCGCATCTCGCCGGCAAGTCTGGCCCTCAGGCGGAACAGGTGGCCCCACCTCAGGCCAGCAATAGAAGGCTCGTGCTCATCACCACCATGCCGGCGATCACGCCGCCGATCATTTGATGGTGGGTGCCATAGCGCTGGGCGGCAGGTAGCAGTTCATCGAGGCAGATGTAGACCATCACTCCTCCCACACTGGCGAACACCACACCCATCACCAGGGGTGTGAGAACAGACCTCAGTAGGACGTAGCCGAGCAGAGCACCGAGCGGCTCGGCCAGACCCGAAACGAAGGAGAGCCAGAAGGCCAGGGCGCGGTTGCCGGTGGCGTAATGCACCGGGGCTGAGATTGCCAGGCCCTCCGGAATGTTGTGGATGGCGATCGCCAAGGCGATGCTTAACCCAAACCTGGGGTTGCTGACGGCGGCCATGAAAGTCGCCAAACCCTCGGGGAAGTTGTGAATCGCGATCGCCAGGGCAGAGAACAGGCCCATACGCAGCAGGGCGTTTCTCTCCTCGGCGTTGGCTGACTGGGAAGGGCGCAGGCCGAGTTGGGCTGCATCACCGTGGCTCGGCAGCACCTGGTCAATGGCGGCCATCAGGGCGATGCCGGCGAAGAAGGCGATCGTGGTCCACACGTAGCCGGCTCTGACGCCGAGGGCGGCGCTGAGGGTGCTGCGGGCCTTGGGAAAGATCTCCAGGAAAGACACCTGGATCATCACCCCGGCCGAGAAGCTCAGAGAGAGGGCGAGCAGGCGGGGATTGAAGCTGCGGTTGAACAAGCCCAGCAGGCTGCCGATGCCGGTGGACAGTCCGGTAAGCAAAGTCAGCAGTAGGGCGAAATGAACGTGCTGATCCAGGCCCGGCAAGGTGTGTCCTCCACTAGGCACCAAGGGCGCCAACACCACAGATTAGTGAGCTGGCAAGGTGCAGGCGATCATCGGGCAGGGCAATCAACGGCCATTGCCACCAGGTTCCGCGTTCATCCTCCCCCGGCAGGCCCTGGCGATCACTTGCTCCTCATCGGCCGCAATCACCATCACCTCGAAAGGGGAAAGCCAGCTCAGGGCCGACACCACCTCCTGCCTGAGGGCGTCATCGTGCTCGCCGATGCCGCCGGTGAAGGCGAGCACGTCGACGCCGCCGAGGCTGGCTGCCATGGCGCCAATCTCCCGCAGCAGCCGGTGGCGGAAGACGGCGATGGCCAGCTGGGCTCCCTCGTGTCCAGCCGCTGCCGCTGCCCTGAGTTCCTGCATGCTGCCGCTGAGCTCGGAAAGAGCCAGCAAGCCGCTTTGTCCATTGAGGGCCTGGTCCAGCTGATCCACCGACAGGCCCCTACGCAGCTGATACAGCAGCAAGCCGGGGTCGACAGAGCCGCAGCGGGTGGCCATCACCAGCCCCTCCAGCGGGGTGAAGCCCATGGTGGTGTCGATGCTGCGTCCCGCCTTGATGGCGCAGAGGGAGCAGCCGGCGCCCAGGTGGCAGCTGATTAGCCGCAGGGGGGGCGCCGTGGCGACCCTGGGGAAGCGGGCGGCGACCACCTCGGCGACGTGCTGGTGGCTGAGGCCATGGAAGCCGAAGCGCCGCAACCCCTGGCGGCGCCACTCGGCGGGGATGGCATAGGTGGCGGCCTCGGGCGGCAGGGTGGCGTGGAAGGCGGTATCAAAGCAGGCCCACTGCTCCAGCTCCGGCTGCTGGGCCGCCAGCCAGTGCATCACCCGCAGGGCCGGGCCATTGTGCAGCGGAGCCAGGGGCACCAGTTCTGTTAGAGCATCCAGCACAGCCGGCTCCAGCCTCACCGGGGCGATGAAGTCCTCGCCGCCATGCACCACCCGGTGCCCTGCCAAGACTATCGAGGCCTTCCAGGGCGCCAGGGCCGCCGGCAGCCAGTCAGCGAGCACCGGCTCCGGAGCAGCTCCCTCGGCCATCGGGCATGGCCGTTGCCCCTGCCAGAGGCGGTTGCCGTCCTCATCCAGCAGGGAGGCCTTGAGACTGGAACTGCCGGCATTCAGTACCAGCACCAGCCCAGCAGCCGGCGCTGCCGTTGTGGCCAGGACCGTCATCCGCGCTCGTTGATCGGCAGAGTCCAGCGCCAGTTGGTGATTTCCGGCGCGTCCATGCCGTGGGTATGGGCATACTCCCGGTGGGACAGGATCTCCTCCTGCATCCGCTCTTTGACATGGGCGGCGCGGGAGCCGAGGCGGGACACGCGGTCGATCACATCAATCACCAGATTAAAGCGGTCGATCTGGTTGTTCATCGCCAGCTCCAGCGGCGTATTGATGTTGCCTTTCTCCTTGTAGCCACGCACATGGAAGTTGGCGTGGTTGGTGCGGCGATAAGTAAGGCGGTGAATCAGCCAGGGGTAGCCGTGGAAGTTGAAGATCACCGGCCGATCGGTGGTGAACAGCGTGTCGAAATCGCGGTCGCTCAACCCGTGGGGATGCTCCTTCGGGTCGGTGAGGGCGAATAGCTTGACGACGTTGATCACCCGGATCCGCAGGGTGGGAATCTCCCGTTGCAGGATCTCGACGGCCGCCAGGGTCTCCTTGGTGGGAATGTCGCCGGCGCAGGCCATCACCACCTCGGGCTCATCCGGTTCGACGCCCAGGTCGTCGGTGCTGGCCCAGCGGACAATGCTGATTCCCTTGGCCACGTGGCGCCTGGCCTGCTCCAGGGAGTAGTACTGCAGGTGCTTCTGCTTATCAGAAACAATGATGTTGCAGACGTTGGTTTCCTGCAGTGCCTCCTCCGCCACCGCCAGTAGACAGTTGGCGTCGGCTGGCAGGTACACCCGCACCACCTCGCCGCTCTTGTTGCCGGCCAGGTCGATGAAGCCCGGATCCTGGTGGGTGAAGCCGTTGTGATCCTGCCGCCACACGGTGGAGGAGATCAGGCAGTTCCAGGCACCGATCGGCGCACGCCAGGGAGCATGGTGGATGCAGGATTCCAGCCACTTGGCGTGCTGATTGAACATCGAGGCGATCACATGGGCGAAGGCTTCGTAGGTATGGAAGAAGCCATAGCGACCGGTGAGCAAATATCCCTCCATCATCCCTACCAATGTGTGCTCGCTGAGCATCTCCACCACCCGTCCGCTGCGGGCCAGTTCACTGCCGTTAAGGTCCTCCGGTAGGAAATCCTCCATCCACACCTTTTTGCTCACTTCATAGATCGCCTGCAGGCGGTTAGAGGAGGTTTCATCCGGGCCGAACACCCGCATCGAATCGGGATTGGTGCGGATGATGTCGCGCAGCAGCTCGCCGAGGGGGTAGGTGTTCTCCACTTCTTTGCTGCCTGGCACATCCACCGCTACGGCATAGTCCGCTAATGCGGGGAACTGCAGCTTGCGGCGCAGCAGGCCGCCGTTGGCATGGGGATTTGAGCCCATGCGGCGCAGGCCGACGGGGGAGAGGGCCCGCAGTTCGGGAATCAAAGTGCCGTTGGCATCAAATAGCTCCCAGGGGCGATAGCTCTTCAGCCAGTCCTCCAGCAGACCCAGCTGTTCGGGATCGGTATTAGGTGCAGCTAGCGGCACCTGGTGGGCCCGCCAGAAACCCTCCAGTTTCTTGCCATGCAAAGCAGCCGGCCCTGTCCAGCCCTTGGGGGAGCGCAGCACGATCATCGGCCAGGCGGGCCGCACCGCTTCACCGCTGGCGCGTCCCTCGGCGCGGATCTCGAGAATGCGCCCGATCGCCCGATCCATGGCGGCAGCCATGGCCTCGTGCATGGCCTGCGGTTCACTGCCTTCGACGAAGATCGGCTCCCAGCCGTAGCCGCGCATCAGGTTCGCCAACTCCTCCCGCGGAATCCGCGCCAGCAGGGTGGGGTTGGCGATCTTGTAGCCATTCAGGTGCAGCACCGGCAGCACCGCCCCATCGCTGATCGGGTTGAGGAACTTGTTGATGTGCCAAGAGGTGGCCAGGGGCCCGGTTTCGGCCTCCCCATCACCGACGCAGGCCAGGGCGATCAGGTCGGGGTTGTCGAAGACCGCACCGCAGGCGTGGGAGAGCACGTAGCCCAGTTCGCCCCCCTCGTGAATCGAGCCGGGGGTTTCCGGGGTGCAGTGGCTGCCGATGTGTCCGGGAAAGGAGAACTGCTTGAAGAAGCGGCGCATCCCCACCGTGTCCTGGCCTTTGTCGGGGTAAACCTCGCTATAGCTGCCGTCGAGGTAGGTGGGTCCCAGCACCCCCGGGGCACCATGGCCGGGACCCGACAGGTAGATCATGTCGAGGTCATGGCGCCGAATCACCCGGTTGGCGTGGGCCCAGATGAAGGCTTGACCCGGTGAAGATCCCCAGTGGCCCAGGAGCCTTGCCTTGACGTGCTCAAAGCGCAGCGGTTCGGCCAGCAGCGGGTTGTCGCGCAGATAGATCATCCCCACCGCCAGGTAATTGGCAGCGCGCCACCAGGCGTCGATTAGCTGCAACTCCTGTTCGCTATCAGGATTGGAGAACTGAGCCTCGTATGGGGCCATGGACGAAGCGGTCATGCCCTTCGGTCGAGTGGATTCTGAGCTAGATAGTGGCCTGCGGCCGTTAAGAAAGCGCTAAGTCGACCGTCCGCGGGGGCGTAAGTCAGGGATCCAACATCCTTAGTCAACTAGTTGAGGAAGCTTGATCAGCCTGCTCAAGCAACCAGGGGGGCGTTCCAGCACTTCACCGCCGGAATACCCCGGTAGTAGGAAAGGATTGTGAGGGTGGAGGTATCGAGCAGGAAATGGGCTCCGTGGCTGGGTGACAGCTCGATCCAGCGGGCCACGAACACCCGGAACACGTGGCCATGGGCGAACAACGCCACCCTGCCGCCGTTCTGCCGCACCCGACTGATGACGCGGTCCACCCGTTCCCCCACCTCCGCGGGGCTTTCCCCTTCTGGACAGCCATCGCGAAACACCAGCCAACCGGGGTGCTGCCCGTGAATTGCAGCGGGCGTCAGGCCTTCGTAGCTGCCGTAATTCCACTCGGCCAGATCAGGATCGATGCTGGCTTGATCACCCAGACCGGCCAGTTCGCAGGTGCGGCGGGCCCGCTGCAGGGGGCTGCAAAGCACCAGGGAAAAGTCGCGCTCCGCCAACACCGGCGCGAGCAGGCGGGCAGCTGCTTCGCCATGGTTGGTTAGGAGGATATCGGTGCTGCCGGTGTGCTGACCCGAGAGGCTCCATTCAGTCTCGCCGTGGCGAATCAGAAACACTTCACCTGGGGATTGCTGGCCGTTTTGCATTGTGGTTACTTATCTGGGAGATACTGTTTGGGAGATACTGGAGATGGGCGTTCAGGCTTTGCCGCTGGTCATCGAGGGAGTTAGGGGATGGACATTCCAGATGGAGCTGGCGTAGTCCCGGATGGCGCGGTCGGAGGAGAAAAAGCCACTGCGCGCGGTGTTCAGCAGGGACATCGTCGTCCAGCGCCGGCGATCGAGCCAGACTGCGTCGACCCGGCTCTGGGCCTGCATGTAGTCGTCAAAATCGGCCAGCACAAAGAACGGATCTTGGCCCCGCAGTTTGTCCAGCAGGGGCCGAAACAGATCCCGCTCCCCGCCGCTGAAATGACCCTGTTCGATCAGGGCGAAGGCCTCCTGCAGGGCGGGAAGGCGCTCCAGCCATTCCCAGGGACGGTAATGACCGCGGAGCTGGCGGATCTCCTCAACTGTTTTACCAAAGAGAAAGAAGTTGTCGGCCCCAACCTGCTGGCGGATCTCTACGTTCGCCCCATCCAGGGTACCGATGGTTAGGGCCCCATTCATGCTGAACTTCATGTTGCCGGTGCCGGAGGCCTCCAGGCCGGCCGTGGAGATTTGCTCGGAGAGATCGGCGGCAGGGTACACTTTCTCGCCAACCTTGACATTGTAATCCGGCAAGAAGATCACCTTAAGCAGGCCTTTGCAATCCGGGTCGTTGTTGATGACCTCCCCGATCCCATTGATAAAGCGGATGATCAGCTTGGCCATGTAATAGCCGGGTGCGGCTTTGCCGCCGAAAATGACGCTGCGGGGCACCATTCCCGTAGTGTCGCCTTGCTTGATGCGCAGATACTGGACGACGAGATGCAGGGCATTGAGGTGCTGACGCTTGTACTCGTGGATGCGTTTCACTTGCACGTCAAAGAGGCTGGTGGGATCCACCAACTGTTCGGTGCGATCGGCGATGAGGGCGGCCAGCCGGCGCTTGGCCTCGAGCTTGCTGGCCTCCCAGCGGGCCAGAAAGGCCGGGTCAGCCTGGAGGGCTTCAAGCCGCGGCCATTCCTGCTCGCGGGCGGGCCAGTCCGGGCCGATCGTCTCCCGCAATAACTCGTTCAGCGCAGGGTTGGCCAGGGCCACCCAGCGCCGGGGCGTGACGCCGTTGGTGACATTGGTGAACCGCTCCGGTTGAAGCCGGGCGAAATCGGCCAGCAGATCCGTCCGGACCAGATCACTGTGCAGGGCCGCCACCCCATTGACGTGATGGGCGGCGACGGTGGCGAGATTGGCCATGCGCACAGCTTTGCCGCCCTGTTCGGCAATGATCGACACCCGGGCGAGCAGCTCGCCATCGCCGGGGAACCGAATCCGCACCTGTTGCAGGAAGCGGGCATTGATCTCATAGATCAGTTCGAGATGGCGTGGCAGCAGAGAGGCGAACAGGCCCAGATCCCAGGTCTCGAGCGCTTCGGGGAGCAGGGTGTGATTGGTGTAAGCAATCGAGCGGCAGGTGATGTCCCAGGCCTGATCCCATTCGAGCTGATGCTCATCCA
This sequence comes from Synechococcaceae cyanobacterium, assembly GCA_947458155.1. Taxonomy (GTDB): domain Bacteria; phylum Cyanobacteriota; class Cyanobacteriia; order PCC-6307; family Cyanobiaceae; genus Cyanobium. The sequence continues at coordinate 15,238 of CANGZM010000033.1, forward strand.
GCAGCAGCCGCATCAGTTCGGCCACGGCGATGGCTGGATGGGTGTCATTGAGCTGCACCGCCCAGTGGGTCGCAAACTCCTGAACAGCGATGTCACGATTGCGCAGATTGCGCAGCATGTCCTGCAGCGAGCAGCTCACGAAGAAGAACTGCTGCATCAGTCGCAGCCTGCGGCCGGCATCGTTGCCGTCGTTGGGGTAGAGCACCTTGGAGAGGGTCTCACTGATCACCTTCTGCTCAACGGCGCCATAGAAATCGCCGCTGTTGAAGGCATGAAAATCAAACGCCTCGGCCGCCTCCGCCTTCCACAGCCGCAGCCGGTTGCAGGTGTTGACGCGATAGCCGAGCACCGGCACATCATGGGGGATGCCGATGGCCTGTTCGGAGGGAATCCAGCGCACCCGGTGGTGGCCTTGGTCGTCGTGCCATACCTCCGTGTGGCCCCCGAAGCCGACCCGGCAGCCCATGGACGGCTGCACCAGCTCCCAGGGCCAACCGCCCTTGAGCCACTTGTCGGTGATCTCCACCTGCCAGCCGTCCCGGATCGCCTGGTCGAAGATGCCGAATTCGTAGCGGATGCCGTAACCGGTCGCCGGGATCTCAATAGTGGCAAGGGATTCAAGGAAGCAAGCGGCCAGGCGGCCGAGGCCGCCGTTGCCCAGTCCCGGCTCCTCCTCAAGGGCGAGGATCTGTTCAATGTCATTGATGCCGAAGCGCTGCAGGGCTGCGGCAGCCTCCGCTTCGATGCCGAGCATCAACAGGTTGTTGCCCAGCTGGGGGCCGATCAGGAACTCCGCCGAGAGGTATGCCACCGCTCGAGGCCTCTGGTGCGCCCGGAGCGCATCCTGGGTGGCCAGCTGTCGGCTCATCAGCCGATCCCTTACGGCATAACTGAGGGCCAGGTAGAAGTCGTAGGGACTCGCGCTCTCCACCCGGCGGCCGAGACTAAAGAAGAGGTGCTCGGCGATGCCCTCGTATAGATCGTTGGCAGCGAGACCGGTCCGCTGCAGATCCCCTGAGCTGGCGGGGCGTGACAGGTCTGGGGTGTCGGTGAAGGTGCTGCTCATGGCCTTGGTCCGGAGGCTTGCACCAATCTGCTGTGTCTGGGTTAAGGGAAACTCCACCTGCTCGCCATCTTGGTGTTGACTCCCTACATCGAGGCAACCGCATCGTTGTAACCGCATCGTGCATCGGGCACAGACGACAAAATCCCCATACCCCTGCTATGTGTGGCCGCCCGTAAAAGTCGCCGTGGTGCCACTCAACATCTGCCGGCTGCAGCCCTCCCGCCTTGAAGCGATTGGGGACTGGCCGTGGCTCGATCATGAGCTGCTCCACACCAGCCGCAGTCATCAGGTCTGCATGACCTGCCATTTCTTTCGCCACCACCCGGGGGCCAACGGCATTCCGCTGCTCACCTGCCATCTGCATCAAGCCCTGATCGCCCATGGCGAGCACCTCACCCGCAGCTGCAGCGGTTGGACGGCAAACAAGCGTCGCCAGCGGGTCTGGGAGCCCGAGGTGGCGTGACCAAGCCTGTAATGAGATGGCCGGCCGGCAAGCGCATCGGCGTTGGCACCATGGCCCGC
>CANGZM010000034.1 GCA_947458155.1 Synechococcaceae cyanobacterium
AGGCGCGTTCTTGGGAGGAACGGCTCAGTTGGCGGATTGAGCCTCCCCTGCTGCGGCGCTGGTTCGCCCCAGGGGCCTCCTATCGCACCCACCTGGATCATCAACTCGAACCTACTGTGACGGCTGCCCTGGAAGCCCTGTTCCGCAGCGCGCCTGGGGCTGCAAGGCCCCAACGCCTGCGCCACACACTTGTGATCGCCCAAAAGCATCAAGCTGCCCTATCAAACAACGAAAAACCGGCATAAAAAAGCCCCAGAAATCCTGGGGCAGCCATCGGCAAGGATTGACGGGTACGGAGCAGGGGCTCACCAGAGGCCGCGAATAGGCTCCGCAGGAGCCGGTGCGGGCTCAGGACGCATGGCCACGGGCTCGGAAACTTGGTTGGCCTGGATGCAGGCGGGCAGGAAGACGTACCAGGAGAGCAAGGATGTGCACTGGGCGGTGCCGGGCTTGCAACGGCCTTCGGCGCAAATATTTTGGGCGCCGGTATAGGTGTTACAGAAATCAGCCAGCCGGAAATCGGTGGGGAGTGATGACAGGATTCCGAAAGAAGAAAGCTTGCCATCAGCAGCATCCGCAATGATGGCCGAACGGAGCGCCTGAACCGCATAGGTGTTCATGCTCCAGTAGGGGAAGTAGCTGGCGGTGGCATTCTTGAGGAATTTAACGCCAGCGTCTGAGTAGAGGAACTTGGAAACCGCAACAACGTCAACGTCGTAATTCTTCTTAAAGCCTTCGCGGACCTCGGTGGCTGACCAGCCAGAGCGCTGGATGCCACCGGCAAGGCCCCGGTCGGTGATGCTGCCGTCCTTAACGAAGGTGGCGAAAGCGGACTGGGGCGTAGACCAAGTGGCCGCGCCGGTGTTCCAGCGGACCGGGTAAGCGGCAGCCTGAACGGACATGGGGAGAGCTGCGGCAGTGACGGCCGTTCCCAGGAGGAGACCAGCAAGCAGGCGCTTGGACACGGTGAATCAAAAGGCACTTCGAAATCAATCTACCGAAAAGATGGCCAATCCACCTAACTGATCGTCAAGTTGTGCTTCTGCACACCCTTGCCATCCAGGCATCAAGGTCACCAGATCACGCGGACGACCCAGCACCACCGCCGCGCCCAATGGGTGAAGGCCTTTTCCCAGCAAAGGATTCCCATTGAGACCCGGCCTAAGACAGCCCTAGATCATTGAGAATCTGGTCGGCCATGGTTTCGGCGGTGACTTTGCGATAAATGTATTCAAGAACACCTTTTTCGTCGACAACAAAAGTGTGGCGCATCATGCCCATATACTCTTTGCCCATAAATTTCTTCAATCCATAGCTTTCAAACGCGCTGGCCACGGGGCAGGGCTCGGCGTCGGTGAGCAGGGTGAAGGGAAGCTCATACTTCTTGATGAACTTGCCGTGGCTCGCCGCCGGATCCTTGCTGATGCCGAGGACCTTGATGCCATGGGCTTGAAAGCGGTCCCATCGATCACGAAAATTGCAAGCTTCCTTAGTGCAGCCGGGCGTATCGTCCTTGGGATAGAAATAAATTACTACTTTCTTCCCTTTGAAATCCGCCAGAGACACGGGCGCACCGGACTCATCGGGCAGCGTGAAAGCAGGGGCGGGATCACCGACAGCGAGGGACATGGCCTGGGCATTGGCTGGGGATCCAACCTAGGAACGGCTGGTGCCACCCCGGCGGCAGCCCACACCTGGTTCCGGGGGGGGCCTCAGGGCGACTAGGGCCGCAAGACAAAGGTCCGGTTCATGCTCAAGGGGGATCCCCCACCGGGCCAGGGATGGGCCGATCAGTGGCTTGAGGATGGGCGCGTCCCCACCCGTCAGCACCAAACGGAGACCGTCTTGCTCACACTCCAAGGCGGCGGCCACAATGGCCGCCGCCAGACCCTTGCTGACTCCGACCAACATCGCTTCCTGGGTTTCCAGGGGCCAGGGTTGCTGACCGCCGCGGCTCAGGGCCCCAAAGCCCCGGCCAGGTGCCACCAAGGTGTCAGGCAACCCGGCGGTGCCCGCCGCCATCGCCTGCCACTGCAGCGCCAGGCCAGCCAGCAGGCGTCCGCCGATGAAACGACCCGATCGGGCTATCCGGTTCAAGCTGAGAACCGTGCCCGCATCAACCACCAGCAAGGGTCCAGACCATCGTCGCCAGGCCCACCAACTGGCCAGGGCCCGATCAATGCCAAGCCAGGGGGGCACCCCGTCCAGGGGAACCTCCGATAGCGCCAACCGCGCTGTGGAGGAGAGGCCAGCGGTTTCAGGCACCGGACCCACCGCCGCCCAAGCCACGGGGGCGACTGCGGGGGGTAGGGATTCGGAGGGGGGAGGGGTCTCCCAACTGATCAGGGCTCCAGGATTTCGGGGGTCAGGGGTAGCCCAATGCCAGCGGCTGTTGCCGATGACGAGCCAGCGGACCTGGCCCCCATCCACCTCAGATTCCCTCTCCCAACATTCCTGGCAAATGGATGCCGCATTCCTGATGCAAGCCGCCGAAACGGGTGGCCCGGCCGGTCAGGGTGCCATCTTCTGGGCCACTGGAATGCCAGTCACCAACCGTGGAATAACCCTGCTCAAAAAGCGGATGCTGGGGAAGACTGTGCTCTTGCATATAATAATAAACATCTTGCTTTGTCCATGACAACAAAGGCCGCAGAGACCAAAGCCCCCGTACCGAATCCAAGGGGGACATGCCGCGACGGTGATCGGTTTGACCACCGCGTACACCACTGGCCCAACAATGCACATCGAGATCGTGGAAGGCACGATCGAGGGGATGGACCTTGCGGATCTGGTTGTAGAGCTGCCGATCTTCAGCCTCGCTGGATTCCCAAAGGCGACCGTGGATGGCCTCCATCCGGGCCGGCGAAAGATCGGACTGAACTACCCGCAGATCAAGGGGCAGTCGCTGCAGCAGCTGCTCGGCATAGCGATAAGTTTCAGGCGGAAGATAACCCGTATCTACCCAAATTACTGGAATTTTAACCCCACCAAGGCTTTGGGCCAGCTGGCTCACTTGATGCAGCAACACTGCCGACTGAATGCCAAAGCTGGTGGTCAGCGCGAAGTGTTGACCAAAAGTGTCCCAACCCCAGCGCAATCTTGCCACCGAGTCGCGGGATTCCAGCCAGCTACGGGATTGATCGGGATCCAGGGGCTGGCCGGCGCGATCGCTGGCTAGGTCCAGGGAGTCTCCAACCGCAGCTGAACTACCGGAGATCGCTGGGATCGTCAAGGCTGGGATCTTCAAGGCTGGGATTGCCACGCCATCATCATGCCGTCCCGGAGATCCCAAGGTAGGTTCTTGATGATGCAGCAGCCTTGGATCCAAGACGCCGATACCGGCCCATCCCAAAGGGGAGTTGGATTAGATCCGATTGTGATCGCAGGAGGAGGCTTTGGGGGCCTATATACCGCCCTGGCCCTCGCCGAACAACCAGTCCATCCCCCCCTGTTGCTGATCGAACCCAACGACCATTTTCTTTTCCTGCCCCTGCTCTACGAGTTACTGAGTGGTGAGTTGCGCCGCTGGCAGATCGCCCCCAGCTATCAATCCCTGCTTGCCGGCAAGGGCATCGGTTGGCTCAAAGACAAGGTGGACCGAATCGATACGAACAGCCGCCAGGTCCACACGGCTCAGGGCCATACGTTGGGCTACAGCCGCCTCGTCCTGGCCACCGGTGCCAGCAGCGATGCCTTCGGTGTTCCCGGGGTCAAGGAGCACGCCTTTGGCTTCCGCACCCTTGCCGATGTCGAACGCCTGCAGGCACTGGTGCGCAGCCTGCGCAACGGCCCCTTGAGGGGCCAACGGCTAGCGATCGTGGGGGGTGGACCCGGCGGCGTGGAGCTGGCCTGCAAGTTGGCCGACATGCTTGGGGATCGGGCCGGCATTGAGCTGATCGAGCAGGGAGCTTCCCTGCTGAGTGAATCCCGCGCTTTCAACCGGGAGCAGGGGCAACTGGCCCTACAACGTCGCGGGGTACGGATCCGCTGCGGCACCAGGGTGCTGGCCGTAAAGGGAGGGCATCTGGAATTGGCCCCTGGCGGCGGAGGGCCCGAAGTGCATTCCCCAGAAACCCTGGAGGTCGCCGCTGTGATCTGGACGGCCGGCCTGCGCTGCCAGCCACCGGGGCTACTGCCAGCCGCCGCCTGCGACAACCGCGGCCGCCTGCTCTGCAGTTCCGACCTGCGACTTCAAAACCACGCCGACATCTTTGTTGTCGGCGACCTTGCCCGAATCCAGGACGCGCCTGGGACCACCACCGCCCCCCAGGACCCTGTCCCTGAAGCCCCCACCACCGCCCAGGTTGCTTTCCAGGCGGCCCGTGTGTTAGCAGCCAACATTGGCCACTCCCTGGCTGGGGAAGGCCTGGAAACCTTCGCCTGGAAAGACCTCGGGGAAATGCTTTCCCTAGGGCTGGGGGAGGCAAGCCTTACCGGAGCCGGCTTCACCCTGGCGGGTCCGGGGGCCTATCAGCTGCGGCGGCTGGCCTATTTGGCCCGGTTACCCGGCCTACCCCTGCAGATTCGGGTGGCGGCTGGTTGGTTAGCTGGCAACGGCGACACCGGGACAAAACCTTGAAGCAAAGTGTCCTGGTGGGCCGAACGGCCGGACTACGCCCCAGTGAACGGCGGCGTCTTGAGCAAATCTGTCATCGGCGCCATCCCTGCGATTCGCTCGCAGACGAGCTCACCCTGCACCGTCTAGCGGCGCTCTGCCTGAGGCTGGAAACCCCCCTCACCCTGGCGGTGGATGGCCGTGGGGTCTGTCGTTTTCTCTGGGTTGGGGAGCTCGACGCGCCAACGCCCGCCGAGCCCCTGGCAGCGTCGGGTCGCCGCCGCGAGGGGCCCCATCGCCTCATCACCTGCGCAGGCACCGCCCGCCATCCCCTGCTCCATCCAGGCGAGCGCGAAGGTCTGATGGGGTTGGATCTGAAGCCCACCAGCTGGTTACGGTTCGGGCCCAGCCCCGGCGCCGGTGGTCGCTGGCCGGCCAGCCTCAGCGTTCCGGCCTCACTGGGGGCCAGTGCCTGGTCCTGTCTGCGCGAAGACGACCTGACCAGCCTCTGCGGCCTAGATCCGCAGGCAGTGGCCCCAGACCTGGACCCTGAAGAGCGGGTCGGTAGCCGGGAAACCCGCGACGAGGGCGGTCGTGACAGAGTTTTCATCCTGAGCCTGGGCGACGGGGGCCAGGACTCGGAGCGACGATCGGCCGAGCTGCAAGGGTTGGTGAGCAGTGCCGGCGGCCTCGTCCTCGGCAGTGTGCGCCAAAGACCTAGTCGCCAAAACGGTCCAAATTTATGGGGGGACGGCAAATTGCGGGAGGCTGCTCTGGAAGCCCGAAGAGTCGGAGCCAACTTGGTGGTCACTGACCGGGAACTCAGTCCACTGCAAGCACGCCATCTTGAACGAGTTTTAGACCTTCCTGTCAGCGACCGCAGTGAACTAATTCTCGACATCTTTGCCCAACGGGCCGCCAGCGCCGCAGGTCGTCTGCAGGTGGAACTGGCCCAACTGCGCTATCGCCTGCCCCGGCTCACCGGTCGGGGTCTGAGCCTCTCCCGCCAGGGAGGCGGCATCGGCACCCGAGGGCCCGGTGAAACCCAATTGGAAAAGGATCGCCGCGCCATCGCCCGCCGGCTGGAGCGACTGCAACGGGATGTCCAACGGTTGGGGGAGCATCGAACCCGCCTCAGACAGCAACGCTCACAAAGGAAACAGCTGGCCCTGGTGGGCTACACCAACGCCGGCAAGAGCTCCCTGCTCAACGCCCTCAGCGGCGCCCCGGCCGGCCAGGGAGTCCTGGCTGCGGACCAGCTGTTCGCCACCCTGGATCCGACCACCAGGCGCCTGCATCTAGGCGGTGCCGGCGAGGGGGCCCAGGAAATCCTCATTACCGACACGGTTGGTTTCATTGAAGATCTGCCTCCGGCCCTATTGGAGGCCTTCCGCTCCACCGTGGAGGAGGCGCTGGAGGCCGATGGTCTGCTGATCGTCGTGGACCTGGGGGATCCGGCCTGGCCCGAGCAGCTGAAAGCAGTCCAGGCCATCATGAATCGCTTGGGAGCTGATCGACCCCGGCTGGTGATCGGCAACCAGATAGACCGCTGCCCCAGCACCGAGCTGGAGCGGGCCCAGGCCCTGGTCCCGGACATGCTGTTCGTTTCGGCCACCTCGAGTTTGGGTTTGCAACATCTCTGCCAGCGACTGCAGGCATGGCCCCCGGCCTGCCCGGCCCTGGCGGAGGCGCCATGCCAACATTCAGATGTCTTTTCCCCTGAGGCCATGGCCCTTCAGCTCGGCGATACCGTTCCCGATTTCACCCAGGATTCCCAGCTGGGTCCGATCAATCTTTACGACTTCGCCGATGACCACTGGGTGGTGCTGTTCTCCCATCCCGCTGATTACACACCGGTCTGCACGACCGAACTGGGTGAGGTGGCCCGCCTGCGTCCTGAATGGGAAAAACGCAACGTCAAGACCATCGCCCTAAGCGTTGACTCGGCTGAGAGTCACAAAGGTTGGATCTGTGATATCAATGAGATCCAAAAAACAAGCGTTGACTATCCGATACTTGCCGATCTTGACAAGCGGGTCAGCGATTTGTACGGCATGATCCACCCCAATTCTCTCAACAACCTAACGGTGCGATCGGTGTTCATCATCGATCCCAACAAAAAGCTTCGTCTCCAGATTACCTATCCCGCCAGCACAGGCCGGAATTTCGAAGAAATTCTGAGGGTTATTGATTCGCTACAACTCACTGACAACCACCAGGTGGCCACCCCCGTCAATTGGAAAGATGGGCAAGATTGCGTGGTCGTCCCCTCCATACCGACCGAAGAGGCCAGGGCCAAGTTCCCCAAAGGGGTCACCGAGATCCGTCCCTACCTGCGCATGACCCCCCAGCCAAATCGTTGAACCAGGGCGAAGGCCGTGGCCACCGACCGATGCCGGGATTGGGACCCCAAACGCATGACGCAAAGGTGGCAGTGGCCCCATTCAGACCTACAGGCGCTGAAAAGGGCCTGACTCCATAGGCAGCATGAGAGTTCTTGGTCTGATGAGCGGCACCAGTGCCGATGGTGTGGATGCTGTTTTGGCGGAATTTTCAGGCCGCCCCGACCGCCCCCAATGGCGCATCCTGGCCTCGGCCGCCACCCCCTACGCCCCAGATCTGCGGCGCAGCCTGGTGGCAATCGGTCAGGGCAAGCCCCTTTCGGCCGCCAACCTGCTGGATCTCTCTGAAGCGGTCACCGAAACGCAAGCGCAAGCGGCCCGGGCCTGCGACCCTGGGGGGGAGAGCCAACTTGTGGGGTGTCACGGCCAAACCATTTGGCACCGCCCGCCAACGGCCCAACGGCGGGGCCTGAGCTGGCAATTGCTGCAAGGTCCGCTGCTCGCCGAACTGCTGGGTCGGCCGGTGGTCTTTGATTTCCGCAGTGCCGATCTGGCCCTGGGGGGGGAGGGTGCTCCCCTTGTGCCTGCCGCTGATGCGGCCTTGGTTGGGGGCATCGGCGGCTGGCGAGCCTTGCTGAACCTTGGCGGTATCGCCAATCTCACCCTGCTGCCTCCCGGAGTCGGACCTGAACGGCGCAACCCTGTGCTGGGCTGGGATTGTGGCCCCGCAAATACCCTGATTGACCTGGCGGTGCAACGCTTCAGCCAGGGGCAGCTCAGCTTCGATGACCAAGGGGCCTGGGCCCAGGGCGGCCAGGTCAACGAAGCGTTGATTCAGCAATGGCTACAGGAGCCTTACTTCCTGAAGCGACCGCCCAAATCCACCGGCCGTGAGTTGTTTGGCGCCCCCGACCTGGACCAGCGGCTCCGCCAATTGGTCGAGCAGGGCTCCAAGGAGCCCGCCGACGCCCTAGCCAGCCTTACGGCCTTGACGGCAGCAGTAGTTGCCCAGGATCTTGAGCGGGGCCCTCGCCCCCTGGAACTCTTGGTAGCCGGCGGCGGCGCCCGCAACCGCATGCTGATGGACCAGCTACGACGCCGCTGCCGCGGCCTGGCCGTACGCCCCCTGGCCGACCTGGGCATCGGCGACTCCCAGCGGGAAGCCTTGGCTTTCGCCCTGTTGGCCTGGTGGCACCAGCAGGGCCATGCCGGTTCCCTGCCCTCGGTGACCGGCGCCCGTAAAGCTGCAGTTCTAGGTCTCTGGGCCCAGCACCAGAGTTAGTAGCGGCAAGGCGCTCCATCCCTTGAAAGTCGCCTAACTCCTTCTTGGGGTTGTCGTACTTGATCAGCCTTGGGTGCGGGGTAAACGCAGGCGGCGAGGGACCCCTTTGAGGCGGCGAGCGCCCATTCGTTGCTGGCGTTCGAGGATCTCGCGAAAACGGGCGCTGCCGGTGGCGGCTTCCTGACCTTGCTGCTGTTCGATACGGTCCAGACCTTGCTGGATCAGGACCTTGGCCATGTTGCTGACGGTACGCGACTCCGCCTCCGCCAAGCTGGACAACCTTTCACAGACGTCTTCAGGGAGCACCACCTGGATTCGGGGTGACTTGGATCGCCCGCTTGAGGAGGTCTGACGGGTGGCCACGGCTGCAGAAATCTGGCTGCGGAGATCCGCAGGGATAGGAAGAAGTGTACAGAGATCTTCAGGGATAGTATCCAGCACTATGCTTGCAGCACCGTACCGGTCCGCGCCATGGCCCGATCCACCCCTGTTCGCCCCAAGACACCAGCGGCCAGTCCGCAGGTCAAAAGCCGAGCCAGCCAACGCCGCAGTCCCGAACGCAGTGATGTGTTGGTGTCGGCAGTGATCAGTCCATATCTGCTGACGCACCTGCACCATGTTTTGCAACGGGCGGAGTTTGGAGCCCAACAGGAAGGTCACCCGTCCCTGGCGGCCAATTACGCCCAGTTGCGCAAGGTTCTCTGCCTGGATGCCCGCAGCATGGAAGATGCCTCCGCCACCGGCACCGACGTGGATGATCAAGCCGCCGCAGCCTGAACCCCCAGGGCAACCCGAAGTAGAAGATGGGGGTTCATCGCCCCCGCCGCTGCCCCCACACGATGGCCGTCAGTCCCTCCGCGTCTCCATCCTCGGGCGACCCATCGCCTAGCAACGCCGCCCTTCTTTACAGCAAGATCAGTGCTGATGAGGTGTTGACCCAGGCCCTGTTTCGTCAAGCCCTCCAAGATCCCAGCGGCACGCTTGCACGCATCGTCGAGATCGGCGCCGCCCTAGGGCTGCCGGTGTCGATTCACGAGGTGCGAGCCCACATCGCCACTCTCGACGATCTGGACACCAAACAATGGTTGCTCAAGGCCCGCGGCGGTCTTTGAGGGCAACGGCGCTCTGCCGCCCCCTATCTCTCCAGCGGAGGCGCCCAGCTCTCTTGGAGCCCCCATCGAGCGGGGTGGGGGCAGGCGGCGGTGCTGGGCCCCCCCCCCTTGGGCCCAGCTGAAAAACAGCCAATAGCTCACTAGGGCCAGGCCGGCCGCCACCACAAGGGCAGCCACCTGCTCAAGGCGATTGATCATCGGGAAGCCTGCTGTTGTCTGCTGGAAGCAGCGGCCCACCAGTCTGACGGACCGGCCTGACGCAAGGGCCCCTGGCGCCGGGGGATGATGAAGGGACCTAGGGATCCCTTTCTCCGTGCTGCGCCTCGAACGTATCGGCAAGATCTACCCCACTGGAGAGGTGCTCAAAGATGTGAGTTGGGAGGTGAAGGCCGGGGACCGCATCGGACTTGTAGGCGTAAATGGCGCAGGCAAATCCACCCAGATGCGGATCATCGCCGGACTTGAGGAGCCCAGCAGCGGCCAAGTGGTACGCAAAGGCGATCCTCGCATCGCCTATCTGCAACAGGAATTTGATGTCGATCCCCTACGGAGTGTGCGCCAGGAACTGTTTCAAGCCTTTGGGGAAGCCGCCGAGGTGCTGAACCGCATGCGTCTAGTCGAAAACGAAATGGCGACGGAGCAGGTGGCTGACGATGCCGAGCTCCTGAATCGACTCATCGAAGAACTCGGTCGTCTCCAGAGCCGCTTCGAGGCCCTGCATGGCTATGAATTGGAGGCTCGCATCGACAAATTGTTGCCCACGATTGGCTTCACTGTCGAGCTGGCCGAACGACCTGTCGGAGACTTCTCCGGCGGTTGGCAGATGCGTATCGCCCTGGGGAAAATTCTGCTTCAGGATCCCGACCTGCTGCTGCTGGATGAACCCACCAACCATCTTGACGTGGAAACGATTCAGTGGCTGGAGAGCTATCTGCTGGAACAGACCGTCCCCTTGGTTGTCATCAGCCATGACCGCACTTTCCTCGATCGGGTCTGCAATCAGATTGTTGCCACGGAACGGGGCATCTCACGCACCTACCTGGGGAACTACAGCCAGCACCTCGAACAGAAGGAACTCGAACGGGAAGCCACCCAGGCCGCCTATGAACGGCAGCAAAAGGAGCTGGGCACGCAGCAGGCCTTCATCGATCGCTTCCGCGCCAGTGCCACCCGCAGCACCCAGGCCAAAAGCCGCGAGAAGTTATTGGACAAAGTGGAGCGCATTGAAGCTCCGCTCGAAGGGACGGAGGGGCCCCGTTTCCAGTTTCCGCCGGCGCCCCGTTCCGGCCGATTGGTCGCTTCCCTAAAGGATCTCAGCCACAGCTACGACGATCGGCTGCTGTTTCTGGGCGCCAACCTGGAGGTCGAAAGGGGCGATCGCATCGCCCTGGTAGGCCCCAATGGGGCTGGTAAATCTACCTTGCTTCGGTTTGTGCTGGGTCTGGAACAACCAGAGGAGGGGGAAGGGGGAATCGGGGAACACAATGTGATTCCCGCCTACTTCGAGCAAAACCAGGCTGAGGCACTCGACCTAAATCGGACGGTAATCGACACCCTGTTCAGCGCCGTCCCCGACTGGACCCAAACCCAGGTGCGCAGTCTCCTAGGCCGGTTTGGGCTCAGCAATGACTCTGTGTTCAAGAACGTTGGCCAACTCAGTGGTGGGGAGAAAGCGCGCCTCGCCCTTGCCCTGATGCTCGTGACCCCATGCAACCTGTTGGTCCTGGACGAGCCCACCAATCACCTCGACATTCCAGCCAAGGAGATGCTGGAGGATGCTGTGCGGGCCTACGAAGGGGCGGCCCTAGTGGTTTCCCACGACCGATACTTCATTTCCAGGGTGGCTAACCGCATTGTCGAGCTGCGCGATGGCGAGCTGGTCGTCTATCGCGGGGATTACGCCTACTACCTGCAGAAAAAGGAGGAAGAGCGCCAGGAAGCCGAGCAGGCACGTGAACAGGAAGCCCGCAGGCAGAAAAGCGAAGCCAATCGCCTCAAACAGAAATCCAAGACCGCAGGCCGCAAATCCTGAAAATCACTCACCAGGACAGAACAATCCTTTTATCACAAACCGCGCCGGCCCGTTAGCCCTGCCCAACCGGCCCAGGACCTCAAGTCATGTGCAAGCTCTGACCTGGCCAAAACGGATTGATCCTTGCGCAGCTTCGCGCCTGCCCAAGCAACATCCATTCCAGGGCATGGTCCAAGCCCAAAAACTGCGCCTCAACGCCCCCATTACCAAGGGTTTTAAGTACCCAGCCATCACCGACCCAGGGGGCCCAATCGAAGCGGCATCCATCAGCAAATGCTGGTTTTTGCTTCCAGCCAGACCTACATGTCGCATTGGATACCTGGGCACTTGAAACAGTTCGTAGCCTTGGCTCAGCTTTTTTCGATAGTCCTTTTCCACATGTCTGAACCCCTCACTCTTTCACTGGGTCAAAAATTCGAAATGGAGCGCATGAGTCGTGCCATCGACTCAACGGTCGACATCCAGACTCTCCAGGGCCTCGCCAAGCAGCTGCTCCAGGCCTGGCACAGCCAGAAAGCGGCCACCCAATGGATGATGCGTCAGCAACTGGATTCGCCATCCCGGGTAGCCCAGGAACTGGCCCTGCGACCCGACGTGGTCGAATCGCTGCGGCCAGGGACGCTACAGCCCAGCTTCGACGTGCTTTGACCTGCCTGGGCAACTTTTGACTAAGGGACCTGACCCCACTCCCCTGGCAATACCTTGATCTGCAGGGGTCGCCCGGCGCGCAGGAGACCCAGGGTCAGGAGTCTTCCCACTCCACTCGCTTCTACCGCAGTTATGACCTCGGAAGGGCTGCGCACAATCCTCCCTTCAACGGCAATGATCACATCTCCGCTCTGCACGCCAGATCGGGCAGCTGGACCCGATTCCAACACGTTCACCACCAAAGCCCCTTGTTGGGGTTGTCCACCAGGACCAACCGGCAAAGCATCTAAAGACACTCCGATCACGGGGTGAATCACTTTTCCGGTAGCCACAATCTCGGCGGCGATAGATCGAGCCCTGTTGATCGGAATCGCGAATCCCAACCCAGCTCCGGGGCCTGTTCTCACCAGAGTATTGATGCCAACCACTTCCCCATCCGCATTCAGCAACGGCCCTCCTGAATTACCAGGATTAATCGCTGCATCGGTTTGAATCAGATTTAGACGCTTACCGGAAAGGCCTAATTTACTGGCGCTGCGATTAAGGCTGCTGATAATGCCAAGAGTCACGGTTTGATCCAAACCATATGGATTACCAACGGCAATCGCCCATTCGCCTACTTTCAGCTCATCGGAGTTGCCCAGGGGAGCGACCGGCCATGGTCCACTGTGAGCAAGCCTGACCACCGCCAAATCCGTGACGCGATCCAGTCCTACCACCTGACCTTCGACTCGCTGGCCATCCTGAAGCCCCACGGTCACCCGTGCACCGCCCTCCACCACATGGGCGTTGGTAAGGAGTAACCCCTGGGCCTGAAAAATGACGCCGCTGCCCTGACCCCGAACCTTGCGAGGGCCCCGCTGGACGGCCGGCGGCATACCGAAGAAACGGCGCAATAAGGGATCGTCCAGCTGGCCGGGTTCAGACCCAGCCGCAGCCGGCGTCAAGGTGCGTTCGGTCTCGATCGTCACCACGGCAGGACCTGAACGTCGCACCGCCTCAGCCACGAAGGATTGGCGCACCAACGGGGAACCATTGGGGAAAGCCTGGGCCGCCGCAAAAATGTTCCCTGGAATCGGCAACGCGCAGGGGGCCAGCAGGGCCACGAGCAGGGGGCCGAGGCAACGGAGCCGATTCGGGGGCAAACAACGTGGCACAGGAAGCTTCAGACCCATGGCCCCATCCTGGCGACTCGAAGACCGCGCCCACGGCCATGCCAGCCTAGGATTTATAAAGTTTTCCAACTAACCATGGACACGAGTCGCCTCTTGTTGGCCTTCCTCGCCTTCGGGGCAGCCTGTACCACCCTTTGGGCCTGGATGCTCGCGACCAACGAATCTGCGGCCGAGCGGCGATGATGGAGGGATTCCATTGGCCAGGGGCAAAGACCGGCCCATGAACGTCTCTTCCCATTCCTTCGAACTTCTCGAGCGACTGTTTCCCCTGCTCTACGCCGGTTGCTTTCTGCTTCTGCTGTGGCAAGCCTTTCAAGTCATGGGGAGAGGTTTTCAGGCGATTCCCCGACCCGGTGACCGCAGCACCCAAACAGAGCCCATGGGCGACAGGCCCGTCGACCGCACCGGCAAGCTAACGACCCATCCCGAACTCCTAGATGCCCAAGGCCGAATCACTCGCGAGGACCTGCTCACGGTCCGCTTCAGTGGCGACAACGGCGAACCGGCCACTCCCGTCGATCCAATGTGAGACCCAGACCATCGGTGAATAGGCTCAGCGATCGGACTGCACAATCCGGGAGATGCTGATGGTGGACCAGAGGACACGGGTAGTGGCCGCCGTACTGAACGGCCTGAAGCTGCCGCCAAGGTTCCGGCTCAAACTGGTGAAGGACGATCCCATCCGGCTGGAACTCAGCATCACGCCGGCCTATGGCAAGGATCCGATCTTGGTGGGCATTGTCGAATCCCAGGATCTGGTCGCCCGCAGGGACCGGGAAGGAAGAATCCCAAGGGACCTGCAGGGCACCTGGGACTGGACCGTTCGCCACGGCAAAGTGACGACTGGCGGCTGGAACCCCTATCTCAAGGAAGCCCTTCAAACCATGTTTGAAACTGGATTGCCAGCCATCGTCTATGAAGAAACCACCGGCGAGTTGTACCACCCCGTCGACGGTATTCGCCACGTGCGCTGACTCCCCTGGCGCCCCCCCTGCCGATCGACGCGTCCCTGGCGCTGATCACCGATACCCTCATCGGCCGGGGCACCTTGTTGCTCCAGGCCACCCCGGGAGCCGGTAAAACAACCAGGGTTCCCCTGGCTCTGCTTGGGCAGTTGCCGGAGCCAACTCGAATCCTGTTGATTCAGCCCCGTCGACTGGCGGCCCGATCAGCGGCCCAACGATTGGCGGAGGCCCTCCACGAAAGCCCAGGGGGCCAGGTGGGCTACAGCGTGCGCTTCGACCATCGCACCTCCAAAGCCACCCGGCTGGAAGTGATGACAACTGGCCTGTTTCTCAGGCGCCTGCAAGGGGATCCCGAACTGATGGGGGTCGCTGCCGTGATCTTCGATGAATTCCATGAGCGCGGGGCCGAAGCCGACCTGGCCCTGGCGCTACTGCGCCATGCCCGTCAGGAGCTGCGCCCCGATCTGCTGGTGCTGCTGATGTCCGCCACCCTCGACCTGGAGCCCCTGGCGACCAGCATGGGAGGAGCCGCGGTAATCACGGTTCCTGGAAGCAGCCATCCCGTAGATGTGCGGTACCAGGTGCCCAGGGAAAGGGAAAGTCTGTCGAAGCAGGTGCTGCGCGGCTTGGAGGAGCTTTGGCTGGGGCAACGCCGCGATGGCGAAACGGTGTTGGTTTTCCTACCGGGCCAAAGGGAGATCGTCAGCTGCCTGCGGGCTATCGCAGACACCCCATGGGGGCAAACCTTGGAGTGCGTGCCCCTGCACGGACACCTGTCCCTGGAAGCCCAGCTCCAAGCCATCGCCCCGGCCAAATCCAAGGCCGGCAAAGTTGTCCTGGCCACCTCCATCGCCGAAAGTTCCTTGACCTTGTCGGGCGTCCGGCTGGTCATCGACAGCGGCCTCAGTCGGGTTAACCGCTACGACCCCGCGCGAGGAATGGATCAGCTAGTCACCCAACCCTGCAGCCAGGCCAGCGCCACCCAACGCTGTGGCAGGGCCGGCCGGCTCGGGCCTGGACGCTGCCTGAGGCTCTGGTCGCCAGCCGAGCAAGCCCGCCGTCCCGCCTTCGATCCCCCCGAACTTTTACAGGCGGACCCCCTGCCCCTAGCCCTGCAACTGGCCACCTGGGGCAGCGGCGACGGGACGGATCTGCCCTGGCTACAGCCGCCGCCGCCCCAACCGCTTGAGAACGCGCGACGGCTACTGGCTCAGATGGGTGCCCTTAATGACAAAGGGCGCATTACTGCCCATGGCAAGGCCATGGCCGGCATCGGCTTACCGCCGCGGCTTAGTCACATGCTGCTGTTGGCCGCCCAGCGGGGATGGCTGGACCAGGGCTGCGCCGTGGCGGCGCTGCTCAGTGAGCGGGATCCCCTGGACGCTCGCGAGGTAGGAGCCGACCTGCTGCATCGGCTCGACTGGCTGCGCAGGGGAGGCCGATCGGGCCCCTGGCGTGAGGCGATACAGCAGCTCAAGAAACAGGTGGCTCAGGCGGCGACCACCCACCGGAAACCAGCTGACCCCGCCGACCCAGATCCACATCAATCCGAAGACCTGATTGCCGGACAAATGCTTTGTTGGGCATATCCCGAACGCATCGCCCTTGGGCGCGGCAAGGGGGACGGTACCGTGCTGATGCGCCATGGGGGCGGCGCTCGCCTGGCGAGTGGGGACCCTCTCTGCGGCGCCGAAGCCCTGGCCATCGCCCGGGTGGAAGGCCACCAACAGGAGGCCCGCGTGCTTCTTGCCGTGGCGATTCCAGCGGCCCAGATCGAGAGCCTGGCGGGCGAAACCGCCAGCCTCACCCTGAGGACCCGTTGGGATGGCAGCTCTGGTCGAGTGCGGTGCGAGCGTGTCCGCCGACTGGACTCCCTGGAACTGGAGGTGACACCCTGGCCCGAAGCCGATCCGGCCGCCATTGTGAGCACTTTGCTGGAGGCAGTTTGCAATTTGGGTGTGGAGTGTCTGCCGTGGACCCCCCGCAGCCGCCAACTACAACAGCGATTAACTCTGGCCCACAAGCATCTGGGAGAACCCTGGCCTGATTGCTGCGACCAGGTGCTCCTTACCACCCTGCCGGATTGGCTGGGCCCCCGAGTGGAAGGACTGCGCAGCCTTCAAGAGCTTCAGGAGCTCGATCTGGAGGCAGCCCTCTGGGGCGGGCTGGACTGGCAGCAGCGCAGCGCCCTGGATGCCCTGCTGCCCACCAGCCTCGATGTGCCATCAGGCCGGCGGGTCCCGCTGATTTATGGGATCGAAGAAGTTGTGCTGGCGGTCCGATTACAGGAAATGTTTGGATGCGATTCCACCCCGCCCTTGCTTGGCGGCACCCTGCCCCTTACCGTCCATCTGCTATCGCCGGCGGGTAGACCGGCGGCCATCACCCGCGACCTGGCGGGTTTTTGGCGTGGTGGGTATGCCCAAACCCGGCGGGAGCTGCGCGGACGCTATCCCAAACACGCCTGGCCTGAGGATCCGACCCAAGCACTAGCAACACCAAAGTCTCAACTACGGCAGGCCAACCAGCAGGTGCCTCAAAGGAGCCGGTGATTTCCGGAGCCCACTTGAACAGGCGGTGCGACCGAGCAGGGGTTTCAGTAGCGGCTCAGCGCCCTTGCCACCTAATCTGCAAGCCACTGGGCTTTGGACAGAACTTTGCTGAACTTGCCGAATTTGC
>CANGZM010000035.1 GCA_947458155.1 Synechococcaceae cyanobacterium
GCCGCTGGCTGGGCCTGGATCGCCTGGGTGTGCTCCAGGTGCTTGGCGGCATCGCCCTCGGCCTGATCGCCCTGTGCTCCTCCTATGACCACCTCAGCCTCGCCGGCCGCACCCTCCAACTCCAGCAGCAATGGGGCATCCCTCTCATCGCTACCTCGGTGGCGACAGTTTTTACTGGGTGCGTGCAATACGGCGCGCCACTTGGGCGCGACGCTCAATTGGCGACGCGATCCCGACTACGAGCAGCTGATGCTGCATTACAAGCAGCGCAAGATGCAGCACGAGCTGAGGATGTAGCCGCAGGCCGGCGAAGCAGTAGCAGCTCGAGAGCGAGATCGAGCAGATCGAGAAAGAAACCGAGCAGCTGTAGACGAAGTCGGCCGGAGGCCATGGCGCGAGAACGCCAGAGCGAAAGCTTTAAGCGCCTTGATCGAGCAGCACTGCTTTCCAGACGCGTCCAACTCGATCCCACTCCCACAAACCGAGCCCGGTTCCAGTTCTTCCTGACCCTGATCGCGGACAACAGCCCCCCCGATACGCAAGGGCAGAGCTGATCACCCCTCACACCCCCTTCCCCTCCTTCTCCAGCTCCTGCCTGATCGCCCGCAGCAAGTCCGCCTCGCCGATCGGCTGGCCGCCTGCGGCGATTGCCTGCAGGCTCACCCGGCGCACCACATTGAGGATCAGGCCGCCGGAGAGTTCGTGCCGCACGGCGAGGGCCTCCAGATCCACCTCCAGTTGCGCCAGGGGTGAGAAGGCCTCCCGCCACAAGCGCAGCCGTTGCTCCGGGCCCGGCATGGGGAAATAGACCACGCTCTCGAACCGCCGCAAAAAGGCCCCATCCAAATTCGCCGGCAGGTTCGTGGCCAGGATCACCAACCCCTGGAAGGTTTCCAGACGCTGCAGCAAGTAGGCGATCTCCTGGTTGGCGTAGCGATCGTGGGCATCGCGGGTTTCGCTGCGCTTGCCGAACAGGGCATCGGCCTCATCGAACACCAGCAGCCATTGGCGTTGCTCGGCCCGATCCAGCACCGCCGCCAGGTTCTTCTCCGTTTCGCCGATGTATTTCGACACCGCCTGGGATAGATCCACCCGCCGCACCTCCAGCCCCAGCTTTACCCCCAGCAGCGCCGCCGTGAGCGTTTTGCCCGTACCCGGCGGGCCATGGAACAGGGCCCGATAGCCCGGCCGCAGCCGCTTGGCCATGCCCCATGCGGCCAGCAGGGTGGGCCGGTGTTGGAGATAGGTCTCGATCTCCTCCAATTGGCGCAGGGTGCCGGCCGGCAGCACCAGGTCTTGCCAGGCCATATCCGTGGTCAGTCGTCGGGCCGTGGTTGCTGCCAGTTCAGCGCTGGGCCGGGGGCCGGCGCCGGCGATCCACTCCAGCCAGGAGTCGACCAGCCTCAGCCCCCCCTTGAGCGGCGCATCCCCCTCGGGCGGCGTCAGCAGCCCCAGCCGCCGCAGCGGCCCCTCCTGCGCCAGCAACCGCACCACCGCCAGCCGGCCCGCCGGCTGGCCACCATCGGCCAGCAGGGCCAAGGTGTCGCCCGTGGGTTCAAAGCCCGATTCCCGCAGCAGGCCGCCGCATTCGCTGAAGCGCCGCTCCAACGCCGGATTGGTCAGCATCAGGGGATCGAGGGCCGCCGGCCGCAATTGGGCCGCCAACAGCAGGGCCAGGGCCAGCCGGGCCAGCGGTTCTGCCGCCAGCTCGCCCACCAGCTCCGCCCACGGACTGGCCGCCTCCGATCCGGTCGGCAGTGGCGGCGGCTCGGGGATCAACGGCAGGTTCGCCTCCCCGCCTTGGCGACGGAACAGCCTTTCGACGCGCGCCTGCACCAGCGCCGCCAGCCAATCGAGTTCGCGCTGCAGCGCCAGCAGCTCTGGCGCGGGCGGCTGGGGCCACGCTTCGCCCTGCCGCAGCGCCCGGCAGCCCTCCTCCATCGCCTCCGCTTCCCGCCCGTCGAGCGGAAACTGCATCCGCCCCACCTGGGCGACGCTGTCCAGCAAACCGAGCCGCTCCTGGGGCTGGAGATCCGCCGCCAGCTGCTGCAGCCTTGGCAGCCGCCGAACAAACAGGTGGCTGTCGCCCTGGCCCAGGCGCAGAAAGGCCAGCAGCTGCTCGGCGCTCAGTTGTTCGGCGTTGGCGCAGGCCAACTGGCTGAGATTGAGGTAGTCGCCGGGGCCGAAGGCGGCCAGGTGGCGCCGCCAGGCCGCCGCGGTGGCGCGGTGATAATCCGCCTCCGGCAGGCGCAGCAGGGCCACCGTGTGCGGGCATCCCCGGCCTGGATCGGGCACCAGCGCCTGGCCACCCCCCGCCGCCGCCCAGCCGCACAGGGCGTGGTAATTGACGCTCAGGGAGAAGGAGCCGTGGGTCACCAGCGCCGGCGGCTGGGCTAGCACCACCTCCTCCAGCCGGTGGTGTCCCTTATCGGCCGAGAGCAGCAGCCAGGCCTCCTCCAGCTCCGCCAGCTGGCGCTGATACTCCGCCAGCAAGCCGTCCAGGCCCCGTTCCACCTGCCCCTGGCGAAAGCAGAGCAGGTCGGCAGGGATCGAATCCAGCAGGTAGTTGGCGATCACCACCAGCGGCGCTCCCAAATCGCCGCGGCCGATCCGCCCACCGCCGTGCTCCAGCTCCAAGGCGCTGGTGTCCATCACATCGAACCGGGCCCGCTCCAGCTGGCCGCTGGCGAACAGGGGAACAAAGCGCGGCTGCTGGGCCCAGGCCTCCAGATTGGCCGCGCAGAAATCACTCAGCACATAACGAAAACCAGCCGGATCGAGCCCCTCCCGTTCACACAGCGCCGCCAGCTGCTGGAGCAGGTGATGGGCAAAGCGCCCCGAACCCGCCCCCAGCTCCACAATCCACAGGGCCTCCTCAGCGGGATCGCGGCGCAGGCGATCGCGGCGGAAGGCCACCAGCACCTCGGCATACGCCGCCGCCACCACCGGGTTGCTGGTGATGTAATGGGGCACCTCCCCCGCACTCCACGCCTGCTGACCGCGCGCGGCGAAATACTGGCGCTGCAGCTCCCACAGCTTCGACTCCACAAAAGGTCGGAAATCCTCGACCAAGGTGGTGGGGGCCCTAGCTGCCATGGCTTGAGCGAAGGGCTGGCCTTTGCGTGAAAGCACAGTTCATCATCTCAGCAGCTTGCTGAAATACCCCTGCATAACAGGTTTTAGCTGCATTGGGTGTGCCAAGCACCGGGCCAAATGGCGGCGTGGACGTCAACGACGAGATGGCGCGGACCAGCGTCAGAGTTATAGGCATAAACCAGTAGATTCAGATCAGGAATGATCACGATGGCTCAAGATCCAACGTCTGGACCGCCTGAAACTGTTTCAGGTCCAGCTGATCCTGCAGCTGACTGAAGCGCAAGGGTTCAATGCCAGGCATCAGGCCGCAGGCCTGGGGATGCACCACAAGTGCCTGTTCGCGAGTCTGCGCCGGGGGCTCGCCGAGCGCAAGCCCCCGGCGGATTGCCGCATTCACTCCTTGAAGCTGCGGCCCGAATGGCGGCCTCAAGGGTGTTATCGCTGCCCACGATCAGCTGCAAACTGAGGCGATCCCTTCGTCGCCGTTTTGGACCCCCAGGTGAACTGCTCCCAACAGCCGCCACTGCGGGACGGCCCCTGGAGCAGCTCGACCTTTCCCCTAACCCCCTGCAAAGACGCCCATGCCGCCCCCTCTCTCCGCTGCCTGCCCCTGGCTGCAACTCCAGCGCACGGTGCGCTTCGGCGACACCGATGCGGCGGGGGTGATGCACTTCCACCAGCTGTTGCGCTGGTGCCACGAGGCCTACGAACAAAGTCTGCAAGGTTTTGGCATTGCCCCGGCCGCCCTGTTTCCCAGCCCCCAGCACAAGCCAGAGGTGGCCCTGCCGATCGTGCATTGCCGTGCCGATTACCGCCGCCCCCTGGTGGTGGGGGATGAACTGGGGGTCGTACTGGCGCCCACCCGGCTCGATCCCAGCGGCTTTGAGGTGGTCTACCGCTTCGATCTTGATGGCGAGGAGGTGGCCCGGGGCCTGACCCGTCACCTGGCCATCAATGCCACGAACCGCCAACGCTGCCCCCTGCCCGAAGCAATCCAGCGCTGGCTGGAAGCGGCCAGCCTGGGCGCCGGGGTGCAGCCGCTCTGATGGCAAGGGTGGCAGCGCTTTCGATCTGGCCCTAGGCAACTTGGCTGTACCCGCCCACCCGCTTAGCCCATGCCTGATGCATCGGCATGGGTCAGCAGGTACTGGCCATTGCCGTTGTATTCACCATCACAGGTGGCGAAGATTGTACCGAGCAGCAGGAGATAAAAACGCCAGATGCGTCGAAAACGGGCATAGTCCATGCCATAATCAAGGCCCTGAAACTCACTCTGACGGGCATCAAAACGATGCAGCCATTGCGTAAGAGTCTGATGATAATTCATGCCATTGATGTACCAGCGCTTCACGGTTTTTAGGTCACGACTATGGCTTGGGATGGCGTCATGATTCCAATACCTACCATGGGGGAAAATGTATTTATGGGTGAACCCCGATGACATGTTATTAGGGATTCTTACCGTGATGATATGGATCAAAGCCCGACCCTTGGGCTTGAGCAGGGAGGCCAACTTCTGCAGGGACTGGGTGAGGTTGCCCACATGGCAAAAAACACCCACTGAAACTATTTTATCAAATTTCTCGGTAAACTCAATGTCATTTAGGTCCCCTTCTAGCAAAGTGAACCTTCCCGAGCTGAGCTGGCTGCGGGGATCGTTCATCTTGGCGCGCATGTATGTGCATTGCTGATGGCTGAGGTTGACACCCGTAAAGCGAACATTGGCAAACTTGGACATAATGTAGTTAGGCACGCAACCCCAACCACAGCCGAAGTCAAGAATGTGATCGCCATCCTCAATGCCAAGCCTCTCGATCAGCTGGTCAATCATTTGTTTTTGCGACTCCTCCAGATCGGCAGCCCCACTTTCCCAAAGCCCCATGCTGTACTTGGGGTAAATCGGCTCCCAATCCCCCAGCATTCCATTGAGCATCGTCTGGGGAAGGTCATATTGAATCTTCATCAGTTCTCTGGAAGACTCCGCCAGGCGATCTGACTCCGTCAAAACCCATTCATAGGGAGCCAGCAGGCCAGGAAAGCTTCGAAACAGGGTCGGCATCGTGCCATGGAGCATGGCCCGATACAAAGAATCGGGGATTTCCATCCCATTGATATAGGCCTCGGCCAGGGCCATCTGCATCCCATTGACGGCACGAGCCATTAGGCGCGTGCTTTTGTAGGCCAGTGAATGGGAGGCAAGCCCCCCGTTGGCCAGGGGCCGAAACGCCTGCAGGTCGCCCGCAGGACCAGAAGACAGAACCAGTGAATTACCCATTAGTGGAATGGATGCAAAACTACCAAAAACATGAATTAATTCACCCTGCATCGCCACGTACGGATACGACCGGCAGGGACCCCTCGCAGCCTTGGTGCCCAGCCAAATTAACCCCATCCCAGCCAATATCCAGGCCGATTAGCCACGCCAACTACATTTTTGTTGATTTGGTGGGCAGTTCCTCACGCCTCGGCTAACCAGCGCCGCCAACGCGAGCGTTCCCACTTGCCGGCGGCATTGGGGGCCAGTTCGCCGCAGAGATGCCAGCGGCGGGGGCGATCCGCCGGCCGCCAGGGGGCCGTGAGCTGCTCCAAAGCGGTGATCAGGGCGGCACCATCGGCCCCGGGCTGGGGGCGCACCAGGGCCAGCAACCGCTCGCCCCATTCCGCTTCCGGCTGCCCCAGCAGCAAAACCGCCTCCAGGGGCAAGCCACGCCCCTGGGCCGCCGCGACCAGCCGCCCCTCCAACTCTTCAGGGAAGACCGTTTCAGCACCGCTCTGCAGGGCACCATCCAGGCGGCCCAGCACAGTCAAGCCACCTGGACCCAGGCGGCCGGCATCGCCACTGCGCCACCAACCGCCAGCTCCGGGGGCCAAGGAGGTCAGCCGACCGGCCTCCAGCCAACCGCAAGCGAGTCGAGCCGTGCGCACCTCCAGCGCCCCCGTCTTCCCATCCAGGCGCAGGGCCACATCGACGAGGGGCGGCCCACAGCCAGATTCGCCGGCCAGGAAGCGGTTCGGCGCCAGGGCACACACCATGGCGGCGGTTTCGGTGGCGCCATAGCAAGGGGAAAGCCGCAGTCCCAGCTGCCGCGCCCGGGCTGCCAGCGCTGGCGCCAGGGCCGCGCCCCCCACCCAAATCACGGCGCAGCGGCGCAGCCAATCCACACCCGCCGCCGTGGTCATCAGGCGGGTCAATTGGGTGGGCACCAGCGACAGCACCACCGGACGCTGGGCGGGCAGCGGCGCCGCCTGGGCGAGCAGGTCAGGATCGCGCATCCAGGCGGCGGGGAGCAGGCCCAGCTGGGCGCCCCACTGGCGCGTGCGCACCAGGGGCAACAGGCCGCTGACGTGATGCAGGGGCAAGGGATTGAGGTGGAGGCAGGTGGCTGGATCCAGGCCCTGGGCCAGCAGCAGAGCGGCGCTGGCCGACGCCGACGCTTCCAGGTGGGCGAGGGGTTGCAGGCACCAGCGACGCCGGCCGCTGCTACCGCCACTGCCCAGGACAACGGCGGCCCCCCGAAATGGCCAGTCGCTGCCGTCGCCCAGGGCCGCTTCCAGTTCAAGCCGATCGACGGGAGCGGCCAGGGCCACCGGCCGCCCCTGCGCCCAGGCAGCGAGGATCCCTGGCACCAGGGGGTCCTGCGCCCCGGCCGACGCCAGCACCAGGGGATCCGCCCCCCTCATGACACCGCCACCCTCATGACACCGCCTCCCACACCCGCTCGGGATCGGCCGCAAACAGGGGCCCCTCTGGGGTCCAACCGGGCGCCAGACCAGGGGCCGTGGGGGTGGGACCCTCGGCCTGAAGGGCCGCCAGATGGTCGATCCAACGGCGACCCAGCCCCGTTTCCAGGGCGGTGCTCACCATCAGCCAGGGGACACCCGCCCGCAATTGGGCCAACAGGGGTCGGGGGTCGCCCTCGATCGCCGGCCGCCGCACCTGCCACCCCGGCCAGCGGTGACACAAGCCGGGATCGGCCCGCAGGGATTCATCCAGAGCGACGGGCAAGCGAGCGGCCAAAGCCCATAAACCCTCGCCATCCTCGGGGGGCAGGGGTTGTTCGAACCATTCCAACCGGGGCTCGTCCTCCAGCTGATCGGCCCAGCGGGCTGCGGTGGCCCGGTCCCAGCCGCCATTAGCATCGAGGCGCAGCCGGTCTGGGGGGCGCAGGCGGTCCAGCAGTTCCTCCAGGACGGCCCGCTCCAGGCCATCTGCCGCGGCGGCCACCTTCCACTTGAAGGTCAAGGGGGGGCGCAGGCTGCCCTGAGCGGCCAGCAGCTGGTCGACTGCGGCCAGGGCCGGCTCCCCCGCGGGCAACAGCCAGGCCGCCGGTGGGGCCGGCCGCCAACCGCCGGCACCCGGCCCCACCCGGCCCTCCAGTTCGGCCAGGGCCGAGCCGAGGGCAAAGCCCAGCGCCAACGGCAGGGTGGGCAGCAACCTTTCCAGCTCATGGCGACTGCGGACGGGGCCTAGATCCGCCAGGGCGGCCGCCGCGAGCGGACAGGCAAGGGCCCGGGGGTTCGGGGCCAGCAGCAACGGCGCCGCCTCCCCCCAGCCCAGCCGTCCCTCGTCATTTTCCAGGCGCAGCAACCAACCACAGCGCTCGCTCACCGCCCCATGGGCTGTGACCAGGGCCGTCGGCAGCACAAAAGAGAAGGGTCGCCAGCTCAAACGCAGCAGCGCATCAACGCCGGCGCCGCTGGCGTTCATGGCCCCTGGATCGGCCCGAGGCCAACGGCGCCGAGCCGGGCCAGCCAGGGGGCCAGGGCCAGGCCCGCCGCCAGGCCCAGGCCGCTGAGGGCCTGGAAGCGCAGGGCCAGAAACTTGCTGCCGGTGATGCGTTCGGGCTGGTCATGGGCCTGGCCCAGCAATTGGATCAGGGAGCGGGCGGGGGGCAGGCCGATGGCCCCCAGCAGGGCCGAAAGGGGCCACCACCCCAGCAGCACCGGCGCCCATTGCAGGGCTAGGGAGGTGGCCACAAACCAGGGCACCAGGCCAGCGGCCCGGGCGGTGCCCAGGCGCACCACCGGCGAGCGTTTGCCATGGGAGGCGTCCTCGGCCACCTGATGGAAATGGGAACAGAACAGCACCAGGGCTGTGGCGAGGGCCGGACCGCTGCCCAGCACCAGGGCGGTGCCCCAGGGGATGGCGCCGCCGCCGGGGGCAGCGGCCGGCTGAACGGGGGCCAGGGCCAGCAGGGCTGCGGCGGTGGCGCAGGGGCCGAAAGCCAGCCAGCAGAGGGGTTCTCCCAGGCCGCGGTAGCCCAGTCGAAAGGGCGGTCCCTGATAGATGTATCCCAAGCCGCAACACAGCAGCACCAGTCCAAAGACCGCCGCGGTGCTGCGCAAAGCGACCAGCGCCATCAACAGCAGGCCAAGCAGCAGGGCCCCGTTGGCCCACACCGCCACCCGATCCCGCCGGCCGGTGAGATTGACCAGGGAATGGGGCTTGCCGTGGGCATCGACGCCGGTGTCGGCATCAAAGACATCGTTAGCCAGGTTTTCCCAGGCCAGCAGCAACACCGCCGCCAGCAGAAACAACAGCAGCTGGGACTGGCTGACCGGCAGCCCTTGGCTGCGGCGCCAGCCGGCCGCCAGCAGCACCGGCATGACCGCCACGGCATACATCGGCCACTTGATGGCGGCCTTCCAGAGGCGCCGCCGCTCGGGCCTTGGATCCGACATGAAGGAGGGGGGCAACGGCTGGAACCGAACCATTTGAGCAGCCCTGGCGCCAGCTTCGGGGCCAAGACAGGGCTCAGCCCCGCATCACTTCCGGGATTGGCATGGCCTCGGCAGCAACCTTATCGAGGCCCATGCTTGGCCCCGGGGAATCGCTGCAAAGCCGCCGCCGTTGCAGCTGGCGATCACTGGGCACTCTCACTTTCCAGGCCAGGCCCAGGATCTCCAGCAGGCGAATGAAGCCAAAGGTGGGATCCACCAGAGCCACGAGGCGATCGCCACGGAAGCTGTAGCCATGGCGGGCCGAATGCTGGAAGGCGTGGTGCAGGTTGTGCCAGCCCTCGCCAAGGGTGAGGAAGGCCACCAAAGAGTTGTTGCGGCTGTTGTCGGCGGTGCGGAAGGGCTGGCTGCCGAAGAGGTGGCTGAGGGAATTGACCGTTTGAACTCCGTGAAACAGCAGGGTGGTACTGAGACAGAAAGCCCCCAAATAGGCCAGCCCACCCATCTGATAAGAAAGCAGGGCCAGCAGCAGCAGCGGCACGAAGTGGAAGCGGTCGATGGCCCGCAGCACGGGATCCGCTTCCACATCGGCGGGCAGGGCCTGGGGCAGGAATTGGGGAGAAAGCAACCAACCTCCCTGGGACCAAAGGAACCCCCTGAAACCGGCGTGGGGCTGAAACGGCGAATGGACGTCCACCGCCGCATCGGAACTGCGGTGGTGGGCCAGGTGGTGGGCTTTCCACCAGCTGGGGCCCATCTGGCCGGCACTGGCACCCACGAAGCACCCGAGGCGCAACAGGGTTGGGGAGGTGTCGTAGGAGCGGTGCGTCAGCAGCCGGTGGTAGATGGCCGTGGTGGCCAACATGCGGATCAGGTAAAGGCCCAAGGCCCAGGCCATGGCCCCAGGACTGAGGCCGGTAGCCAGCAACAACAGGCAACCGGCGTGACTGAGAAGGATAAAAACAGGACCAAGCCAGTAGCCAAACAAGGTGATGCGTGAATAGGGGGCCATTAAAGCGACCCTTTCACCGAGGAAATTCTAGTTAATTTCAAACAAACCACCCAGTCAAATTCCATTATATCCACTGCACCTGGCAAAAGTGTGGTCATGGCGTCACGGTACCCCCCGGGGCGTAACGGCTTGCTACGACCTGGGCCCTTCCAAGGCCATCAACCGTCGCGGGCCCGACAACGCCCCATACATTTGTCGAGCCTTCTCCCCGGTTTCGAGGTTTCCCGGTGCAGGCTCCTCCGTCCTTCTCCGACCTAGCAGCAGAGGCCACCCGGCTGGCCGCAGGTCACGACGAAGACGGGCTGATCAGCCTGGCCATGCCCCTGGCCCCGGTCGATCCCCTGCGGGTGCTGCCCGAGCTGCAGGATGGCGAAGGCTTTCGCTTCCTCTGGGATGGCAGTCCTGGCCTCTGCCTGGCGGCCAGCGGTCGCGCCCACCACCTCGAACTCAGCGGCCCGCGCCGCTTTGAGCTGGCCCAGCGCTTCAGCGCTCTCACCCTCAGCCGCCTGGCCAGCGGTCCCTTGCCCTGCCCGGCGCTGGCCAGGCCCCGGCTGCTGCTGGCCTTTGCCTTCTTCGCCAGCCCCCTGCTGCCGGGCGACGGCGCCCCGGGGGTGCAGGCGGTGCTGCCCCGCTGGCAGCTGAGTCGCCAGGGGCACCATTGCTGGCTGCGACTGCAGGGGGGACTGGGTGGCGGCGTCACGCCCCGGGGGCTGGCCGAAGAACTGTGGGAGAAGGCCCGGCAACTGGAAACCTGCGCCGCCGCAGGCGATAGCCCCAGCCGTGCCCCCAAGCTGTGGGCGACACCACTGGCCATCGAGCCCTCCTGGCAGGTGGGCTACCGGCAGGCCCTGGAGAAGGCCCTCGAACTGGTGCAGGGCGGTGACCTGCGCAAGCTGGTGCTGGCGGCCCGCCAGCAACTGCGGCTGGAATCCGCCCCCGATCCCCTGACCCTGTTAGCCGAGCTGCGCCACAGCCAAAGCGGCAGCTGCCGTTTTCTCTGGCAGCGCCGCCCTGGCGAAGCCCTGCTGGGGGCCTCCCCCGAGCGCTTACTGACGGTGCGTCAGGGACAGCTGCGCAGCGACGGCCTGGCCGGCACCGCCCCCCAGGGGGAAGCTGCCCCCGACCTGCTGGGCTCCATCAAGGACCGCCATGAACACGAGCTGGTGGTGGACACGATCACTGAAGTGCTGCAGGCGGCTGGCCTGAACCCCCGGCGTTCCCGACACCCGCGCCTGGCGCGCCATGGAGCGTTGGTGCATCTGCACACGCCAATCACCGCCCGCCTGGGGGGGCAGCACCCCCTGACCCTGGCGGAAGCTCTGCATCCGACGCCCGCCGTGGCGGGCCTGCCCCGTCGCCAGGCGATGGCCTGGCTGCGCACGCTGGAACCCTTCGAAAGGGGCCATTACGCCGCCCCCATCGGCTGGCTTGACAGTGAAGGCGATGCCGACCTGCGGGTGGCGATCCGAAGCGGCATCCTGCGCGGGGACCAACTGGAACTGACGGCCGGAGCCGGACTGGTCTGCGGCTCCCAGCCCGAGCGCGAACTGCAGGAGGTGGCCCTGAAGCTGGGGGTTCTGCAGCAGCAACTGCACCTGCTGGGCGATCCCAGCCACGACCTGGCCCCCTGCTGACGGGTCAGACAGCCACCGGGGGGGCCGCGCCCTGCAGCAGGCGTTGCAGCACCAGATCGGCCAGGGGCACACCGGCCAAGCGCTCCACTTCCCGGATGCCGGTGGGGCTGGTGACATTGATTTCAGATAGGTGGCCATCGATGACATCGATGCCCACAAAGAACAGACCCTCTTGGCGCAACCAGGGGGCGAGCTCGCCACAGATCTGCCGCTCCCGTTCGCTCAGGTCACAGGC
This sequence comes from Synechococcaceae cyanobacterium, assembly GCA_947458155.1. Taxonomy (GTDB): domain Bacteria; phylum Cyanobacteriota; class Cyanobacteriia; order PCC-6307; family Cyanobiaceae; genus Cyanobium. Next base: position 11,657 of record CANGZM010000035.1, read on the forward strand.
CTGGGGGATGCCTCCAACGGCCAGGTTGCTGCGGAAGTCGCCAGCCACCGGCAAGCGATTGACAGCCCCGAGGGGCTCGCCGTCCACCAGCAGGATGCGCTTGTCGCCGGCCTCGACACCCTTCAGAAACGCCTGCACCATCACTGGCAACTGCTCCTGGAAGGTAACCAGTTCGAGCAGGGCCCGCAGGCCCGGCGTGCCGGCGGCGGCAAAAACCACCCCCTGGCCGGCGCGGCCGCCGAGGGGCTTGAGCACCACCTCGCCGTGGTCGGCCACGAAGGCGGCCAGCTGGTCGACCCGGCTGCTCACCAACGACGGGGCCATCAGGGAACTGAAGCGCAGGGCGCTCAATTTCTCGTTGTGGCCGCGCAGGGAATCGGGACGGTTGAGGACGCGCACGCCCCTGGCGCTGGCCAGGTCGAGGAGATGGGTGGCATAGAGATAAGCCTCATCCACCGGCGGGTCCTTGCGCATCCAGATCCAGCCGAAACGATCGAGGGGCAGGAGCTGGGCCTCTGCGGCGCTGAACCAGGGGTCGGGAACCTGCCACTGGCCGCCCTCGCAGGCCATGGGCGCCAGGGTGAGGCGACGTACCCAGCCATGGGCGCGGTGGCCAGCCGCCCCGAGGGCGTCATCGGCGCGGGCGGAAAGGTCGGCAAGGGTGCAGACCCAAACCTCGAGGCCGGCCCTCTGGGCCGCCTGCATCAGCGCCACGCTGGAATCCTTGCTTGGCCGCAGTCGCTCGATCGGGTCGACCACAAAGAGCTGGGCCCCCTGACGTTCGCCGGTGGTGATCACGCTTGCCGGCCCAGCAGGCCATCGAGCTCGCCGCTGCGCTCGAGGGCGTACAGATCGTCACAGCCGCCAAGACCCATGTTATTGATAAACACCTGGGGAACACTGGTGCGGCCGGTGGCGCGGATCGCCATTTGGCTCCGGGCCTCCTGATCGCCATCAATCCGGTACTCGCTGTAGACGATGCCCTTGCGGTCAAGGAGCGCTTTAGCACGGATGCAATAGGGGCAGAACTGCCAGGTATAGATCTCCACCCGGGCTGGTTCCCCGGATGCCGAATCGGAGGGTTCCTGCCCGATCGTGGACTGGGCCATGGGTCAATCAGGGGCAAACATCCCCTGAGCGTAGGCAAGTCACCGACCACGGCCGGCTGGGGGCCCCGCCCCACTGGTACGGTCGACCTCAGCCATGAAGTGCCCCCGTGCTCGACCTCACGGATTTCAAACGCGACCTCTCCGAGCTCACCGACCGCCTGGGCCATGCCCAGGACTGTCTTTGACGTACCGGCCCTGAATGCCCGCCAGCGGGATCTCGAGCAGCTCGCCTCCCAGCCCACGTTCTGGGATGACCAGGCCAATGCCCAAAAGCAGATGCGCCAGCTCGATGAGGTGAAAGCCCAACTGTCCCAGCTCAGCCGCTGGCAAGGACTGATCGACGACGGCCGGGCCACCCTCGAGCTTTACGACCTCGAACCAGACGACGACCTGCTGGCTGAAGCCTATGCGGGCCTCCAAAGCCTGCGCTCCGACCTCGACCGTTGGGAATTGGAGCGGTTGCTCGCCGGCACTTACGACAAGGAGGGGGCGGTGATCTCCATCAACGCCGGCGCCGGGGGGACCGATGCCCAGGACTGGGCCCTGATGTTGATGCGCATGTACACCCGCTGGGCCGAAGACCACGGCATGAAGGTGACGGTGGATGAACTCTCCGAAGGGGAAGAAGCGGGCATCAAAAGCTGCACAATCGAAATTGACGGGCGCTACGCCTATGGCTACCTCCGCAACGAAAAGGGCACCCACCGCCTGGTGCGCATCTCGCCCTTCAACGCCAACGACAAACGGCAGACGAGCTTTGCCGGTGTCGAGGTGATGCCCAAGCTGGACGAAGATGTAAAGCTCGACATCCCCGAAAAAGACCTGGAGGTGACCACCTCCCGCTCCGGCGGCGCCGGCGGCCAGAACGTCAACAAGGTGGAAACGGCGGTGCGCATCCTGCACATCCCCACCGGCCTGGCCGTGCGCTGCACCCAGGAGCGCTCCCAGCTGCAGAACAAGGAAAAGGCCATGGCCCTGCTGATGGCCAAATTGTTGGTGATCGCCCAGGAGCAACGGGCCGCCGAGATCGCCGACATCCGGGGCGACATCGTCGAGGCGGCCTGGGGCAACCAGATCCGTAACTATGTCTTCCATCCTTACCAAATGGTGAAGGATCTGCGCACCGGCTCAGAAACCACCGACGTGCAAGGGGTGATGGACGGTGATCTCGACCCCTTCATCCAATCCCTGCTGCGCCAGGGTGTGGAGGTAGGCGCTGGGGAGGCAGCATGAACACTGAAGCATGAACACTGACGAACAAGCGCCGAACAACGGGCCGGAAGCCGATGCAGGTTTTATCAAGCTGGCCATGCGCAACATGGTGCGCAAGGGCCGCCAGAGCCTGTTTCATTTCGGACTAACCGCCGTGGGGCTGGTGGCCTTTCTGCTGCTGATCGCCTGGCTCGGTCGCCCCGCGATGCCCCAGTGAGATCCGCACCCAGCCTGGAGCTGACCCTGCGGCTGGAGGGCGGCGATGGTTCTCCCCCGGCCGCCGCCTTGGCGACCCAGCTGGCGGCAGCGGCCCCACTCACATCTGGTGACCAGGCCGAGCGCCACTGGCAAGCCCTGCTAGGCGACTGGCTGGGCCAACTAAGCCCTGAGCTGCCGGCGGAGCTCCAGGCCCCGGCCTACAGCCTGGGTCTGCTGATCACCGATGACCGCAGCATCGCGGTGCTCAATGGGGAGTGGCGCCAGCAGGAAGGCCCAACCGACGTGCTGGCCTTCGCCGCCCAGGAGGCGCCCCTACCCCCAGGCGCCCTGGCCGAACTGGGGGAAGCTGAACCCCTGGAACTCGGGGACATTGTTATTTCGCTGGAGACCGCAGCGCGGCAGGCCCAGGACCACAACCATGATCTGGAACGGGAACTGCGGTTTCTGGCCAGCCATGGACTGTTGCATCTGCTGGGCTGGGACCATCCCGATGCCGCCAGTCTGGAACGGATGCTGGCGCGGCAGGAGTTGCTGCTGGTCCAGGCGGGTGTGCCGATCTCCAAGCAGGGTTGATCCGAGATCAAGATCCCTCGCGGGAATGGGCTTAAGGTTTCCTCCACATTCTGGCGTCGACTCAGGCCGGCGGGTGGTTCATGCTTGCTTCCGATGACCCCACTTCCCATCTACGCGCTGTGAGTGGCAACAGCCAGCCCCAAAAAGGCCGTGGCCGCAACAGCGCCTGGAAGGTGGCCGGTGACCTGCCCTCCAGCTTTCGCTATGCGGCCCAGGGTCTGGCCTATGGCTTTGTCAGCCAGCGGAATTTCCGCATCCATGTTTTTATCGGCAGCTTCGCCTTCGGCCTGGGCCTGTGGCTGCAGCTCAGCCTGGACCGCCTGGCCCTGCTGGTGCTGACCGTGACGGCGGTGCTGGTGTTGGAACTGCTGAACACCGCCACCGAAGCAGTGGTCGACCTGGCGATTGGCCGTAAATATCACCCCTTGGCCCGCATCGCCAAGGACTGCGCCGCCGCTGCCGTGCTGGTGGCGGCCCTGGCCTCGATGCTGATCGCGGCGCTGCTGCTGGTGCCGCCCCTGTTAGCCCGCCTCGGGCTTTGAATGGGGCCACTTTCGCCCGCCGTGGCGCCCCATGCTTCTGGTTCTCGATAACTACGACAGCTTCACTTACAACCTGGTCCAATACCTCGGCGAATTAGCCGCCGACCATCCCCTGGCGGCCGATCTGAGGGTCGAACGCAACGATGCCCTTAGCTTGGAAGCGATCAAGGGCCTCAATCCAGCCGCGATCTTGATCTCCCCGGGTCCGGGGGACCCTGATCAGGCTGGGGTTTGTCTGGAGGTGATCCAGCAGCTGGGGGCCAGCGTGCCAATTCTGGGGGTGTGCCTGGGCCACCAGTGCCTGGCCCAGGCCTTCGGCGGCCGGGTGGTGCGGGCCCCCCAGCTGATGCATGGCAAAACCTCCCCCGTCTACCACAACAACGGGGGAGTCTTCTCAGGTTTGCCCGATCCCCTCACCGCCACCCGTTACCACAGCCTCATCGCCGAGCGATCCAGCCTGCCGGAGTGCCTGGAGGTGACGGCTTGGCTGGAGGACGGCACGATCATGGGCCTGAAACACCGTCAGCACCCGGCCCTGCAGGGGGTGCAATTCCACCCCGAAAGCGTGCTGACCCAGGCGGGTCACCAGTTGCTGGCCAACTTTCTTACCCAGGCCACGGCCTGAAGTGGCTTCTAGGGCCAGAGACCCTGAAGCGCGACCCCCCAAACGGGCAGAGGCCCTGAAAGCAACATCCCCGGGGTTGGCGGTCAGGGGAGTTCAGGAATCGGCCTGTTGCCAGGCGCTCCAGAACTGCTCCATCTGGGCGCTGGTGCCGATGCTGACCCGCAGGCTGCCGTCGATGAGGGGCTTGCCCGCCATCGAGCGCACCAGGATGCCGGCATCCCTTAGCCGCTGTTCGACGGCGGCGGCCCCCCGGGCCCGGGGCCAGAGCAGCAGATAGTTGCCCCCTTCCCCCTGGTGACGCCACCCTCCCGCCGTCAGACGCTGCTGCAGCAAAGCCTTGGCCGCCAAAACCTCAGCCACAAAGTCATCGACATAGGCCTGGTCGTCGAGGGCCGCATAGGCGGCGGTCACGGC
>CANGZM010000036.1 GCA_947458155.1 Synechococcaceae cyanobacterium
GAGCGTTTCCTGGCGTTGTTGGGGCAGCCATTCCCCGATGGGATCGTGGACCTGGGTTGCGGGCCCGGCAATATCAGCTTTCGCCTCGCCGCAGCCCTGCCCCGGGCCAGGGTGTTGGGTCTCGATGGGGCGGCCAGCATGGTGGCCCTGGCCGCAGAACATCAGCAGCGCCATCCGGGGGCGTGGCCGTTGCTGTGTTTTCAGCAGCTGAAGCTGCCCCTGATCGACCCTGCCGCCCTGGGCGGACCCTTTGCGGCCGTAGTCAGCAACAGCCTGCTGCACCATCTCCATGACCCCCAGGTGCTCTGGCAGGCCGTGGGCCAGTTGGCCGCCCCAGGGGCCACGATCTACATCAAAGACCTGCGCCGTCCCGCCAGCGCTGCGGCAGCTGACGCCCTCACCGAGCGCCATGCCGCCGGCGCAGCAGCGGTGCTGCGCCGTGATTTCCGGGCCTCCCTGGCGGCGGCCTTCACGGCGGCCGAGGTCGAAACCCAGCTAGCCCGGGCCGCCCAGCTGTGGGGTGCGGTAGGGACCCACGGGACGACCTGGCCCGCATTCACGGTGGCTGAAGTAGAAGATCGCTATCTGGAAATCCAAGGCCGCTGGCTGGGCTGAACCCAAGCGGCGGCTGCCGGTGTGCTGCCCTTCAGGGCGACTGCATCGGATGGAGCAGGGAGGCATGGAAATCGGCCGAGCTCAGGGTCGCCACGGCGGCATCGGCATCGGCCACGCAGAACTGCTGGCCCAGGCGCACCATGGAGCTGCGCTGCTGGTCCTTGATGCGGGCCAGCACCGGCACCCGCAGACCCACCTCATCTTCGTTGGGCCGGTGGCGCTGCAGGCACTCGCGCAGGCGGTGCTGGATGCCGATGTCAGCGGCCAGCTCGGCCGGCAGATCCACCAGCACCAGCTTCAGGTCGTCGATGCTGCGGCAGTCATCGACGATCAGTTGCACCCGTTCGTCGCGCCGATCGACCGACGCCCAGATCAAGAGGCGGGCATCCACCATCAAGTGGTCGGCCAAGCGGGCGTAGCTCTTGGGGAACACCACCGCCTCGCTGCTGCCGGTCAGGTCCTCAAGCACCAGAACCGCCATGCGATCCCCCTTGCGGGTGTTCACCAGGCGTAGGTCGGCCACCATGGCCACCAGGCTCACCTTGGCCTTATCGGCCTGCTCTTCGAGGCTGCCCAAACTGATGGGGGAAAGCAAGCGCACGGCGCCGCTGAGTTGTTTGAGGGGATGGTCGGAAAGATAGAAGCCGAGCAGTTCTTTTTCGAGCTTTAGTTTGTCGTTGGGGGGGTAATCGGCCACCGGGGCCGCCTTGGGGGCCAGGGCAGCACCGCTGACTCCAGGCGTTTGCTCGCCACCCCCCCCTAACAAATCCAGCAGGCTGCCCTGGCCGCTGACGCGGTCGCGGGCGCGGCTGTTCGCCCACTCCAGCACCAGGTCGAGGTCGGCCGTCAGCTGGGCCCGGTTGGCGTTGGCCTGCAGGGCGTCGAGGGCACCGCAGTGAATCAGGGATTCGAGGGCGCGGCGGTTCAGCTGTTGGGAGGGCAGCCGGTCGCAGAGATCGGCGAGGCTGGCGAAGGGGCCCTCCAGGCGACGGGCCTCAATCAATTGGCGGATGGCCCCTTCACCCAGGTTGCGAATAGCCGATAGGCCAAACAGGATGCGTTTGCCTTTGGGTGTGAAGTCGATGCCGGAGGCGTTGATATCGGGGGGCATCACTTCGATGCCCATGGCCTGGCAGTTGGCGATATAGCGCTGCACCTTGTCGCTGGCCCCCGCATTCACCGTCAGCAGGGCCGCCATGTAAGCGACGGGATAGTGGGCCTTGAGATAGGCCGTTTGATAGGTCACAGCGCCATAGGCGGTGGAGTGACTCTTGTTGAAGCAGTATTCGGCGAACAGCACCATCTGCTCAAACAGGGCTTCTGCCACGGGCCCATCAACGCCCCGCTCGGTGGCGCCTTTGACGAAGAGGTCTTGGTGTTTTTCCATCTCGCTTTTCTTCTTTTTGCCCATCGCCCGCCGCAGCAGGTCGGCCTCACCTAGCGAATAGCCCGCCAGATCCTGGGCAATGCGCATGATCTGCTCCTGATAAACCATGATCCCGTAGGTTTCGGCCAGGATTGGTTTGAGCTTGACGTGGGCTACTTCGATGGTTTCACGGCCATGCTTGCGGTTGATGAATTTGGGAATCAGACCCGCATCCAGGGGGCCGGGTCGGTATAGGGCAAGAATCGAAGAAATATCTTCCAGCGATGAGGGTTTGAGGTCTCGCACGATCTGGCGCATGCCGCTGGATTCCAGTTGGAAAATGCCCTCCAGATCACCACGGGCCAATAGGGCGAAGGTGGCTTCATCCTGGGGCGGCAACCGGTCGGGATCGAGCCGTTCGCCACCGGCCTGACTGACCAGTTCGATCGTTTTTTCGATCATGGTCAGGTTCTTAAGGCCGAGGAAGTCCATCTTCAGCAGCCCCATTGCCTCCACATCTTCCATGTAGTACTGGGTGATGACCTGGCCGTCGTTATTGCGCTGCAGCGGCACCAGTTCATCGAGCGGTTCGGCGGCGATCACGACCCCGGCGGCATGGACGCCGAAGGTTTTGTTAGTCCCCTCGATGCGCATCGCCAGGTCGACCCAATGGCGCACCTTCTCGTCGTTTTCGTACTTCTGGCGAAAGTCGGCGTTGGGGGAATCGGGGCCGATCATTTCGGCCAGCTTGGCTGGCTTGCCCCGGGCCACGGGGATCAATTTCGCCAATCTGTCGGCTTCGCCGTAGGGAATGTCCAGCACTCGGGCCACATCCTTGAGCACCGCCTTGGAGGTCATGCGGTTGAAGGTGATGATCTGGGCGACTTTGTCTTCGCCGTAGCGTTGGGTCACATAGTCGATGACCTCGCCACGGCGGGCGATGCAGAAGTCGGTGTCGATATCAGGCATCGACTTGCGTTCCGGGTTGAGGAAGCGCTCGAACAGCAGTCCGTGCTGCACCGGATCAATGGCGGTGATCCCCAGGGCCCAGGCCACCACCGACCCCGCCGCCGAACCCCGCCCCGGTCCCACCGGTATCCCCTGCTCCCGAGCAAAGCGGATGTAATCCCACACCACCAAAAAGTAGGTGGGAAAGCCCATCTGCTCCATCACCTGCAGCTCGAACTGCAGACGTTCGCCGTAGGCCGGTTCGATGGCTGTCGTGGCGTCCAGGCCCAGGCGCTGCCGTAGCCCTGCCTCGGCTACACAGCTCAGATAGCTGACGGCCGTATGGCCCTCGGGGATGGGGAAGTTGGGCATTTGATAGCGGCCCAGAATGTCGTATTCCTCCACCTTGTCTGCGACCCGGACCGTGTTGGCGATGGCGGTGCTGATCACATCGGCATCAAGGTGATCGGCGAACAGCCGGGCCATTTCGGCTTCGCTCTTGATGTATTCGGTGCCCGTATAGCGCAGGCGTTTTTCATCGCTGATCAGCTTGCCGGTGAGGACGCACAGCAGGGCGTCATGGGCCTCGACATCGCCAGCGCTGAGGTAATGGGCGTCGTTGGTGGCGATCAGCTCGATCCCCAGTTCGGCGCCGATACGCGCCATCTCGACATTGACGAGTCGATCTTCGAGTCCGCCGTGATCCTGTATTTCCAGGTAAAAGTCGTCGCCAAAGACGCTTTGGTACCAACGGGCCACCTCCCTTGCCACCTCCGGCCGACCCTGCAGAATCGCCTGGGGGATCTCGCCCCCCAGGCAGGCGGTGGCGACGATCAACCCCTCGCTGTATTGCTGCAGCAGTTTTTTGTCGATGCAGGCCCGCGAGAAAATCCCCCGGCCCCGCATGCCCTTCAGGTGGCTGATGCTGGTGAGCTTGACCAGATTGCGGTAGCCCGTGACGTTCTTGGCCAGCACCACCAGGTGATAGCGCCGTTCTTTTTTGGGTTGGGGATCCGCGATCGAGCCGTTGATCACATACATCTCATTGCCGATGATCGGCTTGATGCCGGCCTTGGTGCACAGTTTCAGCAATTCGATGGCGCCGTACATGACGCCGTGGTCGGTGAGCGCCAGGGCCGGCATGCCCAGCTCAACCGCCCTGTCCACCATCGCCGGCAGCTGGGAGGCGCCGTCCAGCAGGCTGTAGTCGCTGTGGTTGTGGAGGGGGACGAAGGCCAAGGGCTGGGGGGATGGCGGAGGAAGTCAGGCTAAGGCCCCACCCAATATGCAGCGTCTTGGTGATCCTGGTTGTTCATCGCACGCCAGATCTGGTGTCTGCGGCAATTCGCCATGGGGATGGCCGGGTGGGTTCAACCGATGGCATCAGCCACCAGGGCCGCTGGGGGCCTGCTGCTTTGTACCTGGGCCATCGCTTCGTAGTGATGGGCAAGGCGCAGGAGCGTGGCTTCCTGCAACACGCCGCCGATCAATTGCAGGCCAATCGGCAGGCCCTGGTCGTCAAAGCCGCAGGGCACACTGATGGCCGGCAGCCCGGCCATGTTGGCGGGGATGGTGAGCAGGTCGGCCAGGTACATGGCCAGGGGATCGTCGTTGTGGGCGCCGAAGCCAAAGGCGGTGGTTGGCGCCGTTGGACTCAGCAGCAGGTCCACCTGGGTAAAGGCCCGCTCGAAGTCCTGGCGGATCAAGGTGCGGACCTGCTGGGCTTTGTGGTAGTACGCATCCACATAACCCGCCGAGAGGGCGTAGGTACCAATCAAGATGCGGCGTTGCACTTCATCGCCGAATCCCTCAGCCCGGCTGCGGGCCGTCATCAAGGCCAGGCTTGCGCCGGCGGCATCGTCGTCGCTGCGCAGGCCGTATTTCACCCCGTCGTAGCGGGCCAGGTTGGCGGAGGCCTCCGAAGGGGCGATGACGTAGTAGGTGGCGATCCCGTCATTGAACCGGGGACAGCTGATGTCTACCAGTTCGCAGCCAATTTTCTCCAGCTGCCTGGAGGCCGCCAACACGCTTGCTTTCACCTGGGGATCCAGTCCCTCGGCCTCCAGGCATTCGCGGATGATGCCCACCCTCAGGCCCTTGACGGGTTGGTCAAGGGAGCCCAAGTAGTCCGGCACAGGGCTGTTCAGGCAGGTGGAATCCCTGGGGTCGGCACCGGCAATCACCTGCAAAATCTCGCTGCTGTCGGCGACGCTGTGGCTGAAGGGTCCCACCTGGTCGAGGGAACTGGCGAAGGCCACCAATCCCCAGCGGCTGACCCGCCCATAGGTGGGCTTGAGGCCTACAACGCCGCAAAAAGCAGCGGGTTGGCGAATCGATCCGCCGGTATCGGATCCCAGGGCCGCCACGCATTCGCCGGCGGCGACCGCAGCGGCGCTGCCCCCCGAACTACCCCCCGGCACCCGTTGGGGATTCCAGGGATTGCGGCTGGGGCCGAAGGCGGAGGTCTCGGTGGAGCTGCCCATGGCGAACTCGTCGAGGTTCGTCTTGCCGATCAGCACCGCGCCGGCCCGCCACAGGCGCTCGGTGACGGTGGATTCGTAGGGGGGCACAAAATCCTCAAGCATGCGGCTTGAGCAGGTGGTGCGAATGCCGCGGGTACAAAGGTTGTCCTTGATGGCAATGGGAATGCCGGCTAGGGGCGGCAGCTCCTGGCCGGCGGCCCGGGCCAGGTCGATGCGGTCGGCGTCGGCGAGGGCCCGTTCGCGGGTCACCTCCAAAAAGGCATGGACCTGAGCGTCGACCGAGTCAATGCGGGCCAGACAGCTCTCAGTCAGTTGTCGGGCCGAGACCTCCCCCTTGCGCAACCGCTGGCGCCATTCAGCGATGCCCATCGACCCTTTGCGTCACGAGGCTGGACGCTATCAGCCGGCCCCGCCTCAGCGCAGGCCCAGATCCGGCGGAGGTCCCTCGCTGTAGATGGTGAGGGGCTCGCGGCGGCAGGTGCGCAGGACCCGGTATTGGAGCAAGCCCGGTCCCTCGGCCTGCAGATCGCGCAAAAAGGCAGGTAGGGCCAGATCGAGGCTGCGCCGCCGCCCAAACGGGCCAAACCAGTATTCCGCATCCGGGGAGCGACTTTCCACCCTCGCCCACCAGGCCATACCCAAGCCATTGGCCAGACTTCGCACTGTCCAGTGGAGGGGGTTCATGGGTGGCAAGCCAGCGAAAGGGCCATGCAGACCATCGTGGAGCCTGATCTTGCCGGCCCCTTGACCGACTTGATCAGGCTTCAGAGACGAATGTCGTTGTCGAAGAACGACGGCGCAGTTGCTGCCCCCCAGGGTCCCTCGACCCCGCCAACCACCTCAAGGCCAAGATCTAGAGCTTGGGCTGGCTTTGCCTGCGAAGGCGTTGGCCCCCCCTTCTCCCGGCCGTTGCTTGGGGTGGCATCCAAGCCGCTGGCGCCATTGGCCAAGGCTTCCCCAGGGGCGATCGTGGCCTGCCAGGGCTCTGCTGAGGGTTCGCTTGTGAGTGTTGCGGCCATCCCCGGGGCTGGCCCAGCTGCGCTGTTTGCTAGGGCGGGCTGGGGAGCTGGCGGCAGCTGGGTCGGGATCTCCAAGGGCTCGCTGGGCAGGGTTTCCAGGCCTGCAGGGGTGTTATCAGCCTGGGTTAGATCCGTGCTGGCCCCCAGCGGGGCGTCCAGCTCGGCGGCGTCATCGGCGTCGGTCTCGGGTGCTTCATCAAGGCCCACCAGGGGAGTGCTGGCCATGGCGGGGCGCACCAGCCGTGGGGCGGGGGCGGTGCCTTGCAGTCCCGCCATCCAGCCCCGCCGGGCGATCTCGTAGAGCAACAGGGCGGTGGCAACGGAGGCATTCAGGCTTGGGGTGGCGCCGCGCAAGGGGATGCGCACTAGTTGGTCGCAGTTGCGGCGGGTTAGCAGCGAAAGGCCATCGCCTTCCGATCCGGTGACCACGACCAGTGGTCCCTCCAGGTTGGCCTCCTCGAGGGTGACGCTGCCCTCCTCGGCCAGGCCGATGACCCGGTAGCCCTCCTGCTTGAGGGTTTCCAAGGAGCGATTCAGGTTGACCACCCGGGCCACGGGCAGGTGCTCGAGGGCGCCGGCGGCCACCTTGGCCACCGAGCCGGTGAGTCCAGCGTTGCGCCGTTGGGGCAGCACCATGCCGTGGGCCCCGAGGGCCTCCGCACTGCGCAGGATCGCCCCCAGGTTGTGGGGATCGGTAAGACCATCCACCGCCATCAGCAGGGGCGCTTCGCCGAGGGCGCTGCAGCCCTCGATGAGGCTGCTTAGGTCGAGCGTTTCGGCGGCGGCCGGTTGCAGCACGATGCCCTGGTGAACGGCACCACCGCTGATCTGGCCCAGCCGCGCCCAGGTGACTTCTTCGACCAGCACCCCGGAAGCCTTGGCTTCGCGCAGGAGCTGCAGGAAGCGGGGGCTGAAACGCATTTCCGGCGTACACCAAACGCGATGAACGGGCCGGCCTCCCTCAAGCACCGCCAAGCTCGAATGGCGTCCCCAGACGAGGTCTGAGGGGGCATCGGCGGAGAAGCTGTCCTGCTCTTCGACGCCTTCGCTCGCCATCGGCGTCGAGCCGGCGGGGGAAAGAGAACGGGCTGGAGGGCGCCCGAAGGTTCCCCTGGCCCCAGGCCGGGGCCGGCGATCCCCATCGCGCAAGCCTTGGGGCCCATCTCCACCAAAGCGAGGCCCATCGCCGCCAAACCGGGGCCGATCACCGCCAAACCGGGGCCGATCGAAGGAGGGGCGGTTGTCGCGGGAGCCGGCACCGCCCTCGCGGTTGAAGGGTCGACCATCGCGGCTGGGGCGCCGGTCTGCCGAGGGCCTGCTGAAGCGTTCAGCACCGGGGCGATCGAAGCGGGCACGGTCGCCGCCGGCACGGTCGCCGCCGGGTCTTTCGCCCCAGGATCTTTCACTGCGGGGGCGGTCAAAATTGGGTCGCTCTCCCCCATTCCGCTCGGGGCCCGAACGAGGCAGGCCTGGGCGCGGCGGGCCCGAGCGGGGTGAGCCGGAGCGGGGCGGACCGGAGCGGTCGTAGCCAGGCCGCTTGCCTTCGAAGGAGCGGCCTTCGCTGGATTGGCCTTGGTAGGGCTTGCGCTCGTAGGGCTTGGCTTCGAAGTTCTTGCCCTCATAGGGTTTACCCCCATAGGACCTGCCTTCGGAGCTGCCTCGGTCGAAGGGGGGTCGATCACCTGACCCCTCGGGCCGGCGGCCAGCGCCCCAGCGCGGCGGCGGACCCGAAGAGGAAGAAGGAAAGCGCCGGCCCCCTCCCCCTCCCTCCGGTCGGCCGCCGGGGCGCCGTTGGAAACGGTTGTCGGAGCGGCGATTTGGAGGCTGGCTCATGGGTTGGGAGGCGGTGGGAAAGGGTCGGTCTTATCGAGATGGGCCAGCAACTCGGCCAGCCGCTGGGGATTCCGAAGAAAGAGCCATCCCAACATCGTCTCAAATCCCGTGGCCTGTCCGTACGTGCCCGCCGAACCACCCCGGCAGGAGCCCTTGGCCCGATTGCGTCCCCGTCGGGCCAGGTCCCGTTCGTTGTCGTTGAGGAGTGGTTCGAGTTGTTGCAGGGCCTGGGCCTGGGCTTCGGCCTTAACCTTGGCGACCACGGCACGGTGTAACTCGTCGCTGCGTCCGGCCCGCTGACAGTGGCGCAGGCGCTGGTGCAGTTCCCACACCGCGTCGCCCAACCAGGCCAACTGCAGCGGGCCGAGATTGCCATCCGTCGGGGAGGGCGGCAGATGGCTCAGCCAAGGGGGATCGGGGGGAATGCCCGATTCAGGCAGGGCCGAATTGGGCAAGGGCGTCTGCGAGGGAGGGCTGAAGATTCAGGAAGGTTTCGAGACGAACCAATTTGACTGTTTGCACGACTCTGGCATTGCCGAGTAGGGCGAATTGAGTGCCGCTTTCCTTGCAGTTTTTGACGAGTTGCACCAGGGCCCCCAGGCCTGAGGAATCGATGAAATCGATGCGGCTCAGGTCGATGATCAGAGGAAGGGACGCCCCTTGACTGTGTTCGGCGATGTAGGCGCTGAACTGCTTGTCCGAATAGGCATCAAGCTGACCTGTAAAACCAAAGACCAGGGCTTGGTCAGTTTTCTCGCAGCCCCCCCTCAGGGACACGGTCAAACGCTGCAGTTCAGTGATTGGTCCAGCTCCCCAGGCAGTAACGGCGGCAGTGTAGTCATCCCACGCCGTTGGTGCAGAAAGATTTTGATTTCCTCCTGCCATGGCAAGGACTCATCACCCCTGCCCTGGCTTACCTCAACGGCGCTCTGCCATCAGGGAAACGAAGCGTCCGAAGTGGTGGTCCGAGTCGTGGGGACCTGGACTGGCTTCTGGGTGGTACTGGACACCGAAGGCCGGTTGATCCAGCAAGCTCAGGGCGGCCACCGTCCGGTCGTTGAGATTGTGGTGGGTGATCCGTACCTGTCCCGCCGGTAGGGACTCGGCCGCCAAGGCGAATCCGTGGTTCTGGCTGGTGATCTCCACTTGGCCAGGGCTGCCGCAGGGGTGGTTGAGACCCCGGTGGCCATACTCAAGCTTGAAGGTGCGGCCACCCAGGGCCAGGCCCAGGATCTGGTGGCCGAGGCAGATGCCAAACAGGGGGAGATCGGGCTGGTTGAGCAGTTGACGGGCCAGGGCGATGCCTTCGGTCACCGCCGCCGGATCGCCAGGTCCGTTGGAGAGAAACACCCCCTCAGGTTGGTGCAGAAGCACTTCTTCGAGGCTGGCGTTGGCGGGGACCACCGTGACCTCGCAACCGTGGGCCACCAGCCGTTCGAGGATGGCGCGCTTGATGCCGAAATCCACTGCCACGACGCGATAGGGCCGCTCAGGTTGGCTCTGGACTCGTTGGTCGAACTCCGCCTCACAGAGCCGGGACCAGCCGTAGGACTCCCCAGTGCTCACCGTGGCCGCCAGATTCAGGCCATCCATTGATGGGGCCGACCTCACCCGCTCCAGCAAGACGGACGGGCTCAGGCCCTCGCTGCTGATGGCGCCGTTGATCGAGCCGCCCTCGCGCAGGTGGCGGACCAGGGCGCGGGTGTCGACGTCGCGGATGCCCACCACTCCATGGCGCTGCAACCAGCGTTCAAGGTCTTCGCTGGCCCGCCAGTTGCTGGCCACCGGGGCAAGCCGGCGGGTGATCAGTCCCCTAACGTAGGGCCGGTTGGCTTCCTGGTCCTGGGAATTGACCCCGGTGTTTCCCAGTTCTGGATAGGTGAAAGTGACCAGCTGGCCTGCGTAACTGGGGTCTGTCATGACCTCCTGATAGCCAGTCATGCCGGTGTTGAAGACCACTTCACCGATGGCGGTGCCGCGGGCGCCGCAGGCTAGACCCCGCAGCACGGTTCCATCGGCAAGCACCAGCAGCGCCCCAGGGGCAGCCTCGCCTGCGATACCCGTTCTGCTACTGGGTCCAGGCTCAGGGGAAGGCACTGGGGGCGTGGCGGTCTCGGACACCAGGGGCGGCTCAGTTGGGGGGATCATCCCGCACCTGGCTGCCTTGCCTGGTGGGGAGGGGAGTTCAAGGTGGTGGTGCTGGCGCTGGCCGTCGGCGCCGCCAGGACCGAGCGAAGCTGCTGGAGCTTGGCCCAAGGACGACCCAGGGCCAGGGCCTCCAGGGCCAGGGGAACCCCGGCGGCGGGGGAGGCGGCCAGGCCCGCCGCCCAAAGCACCAGGGCGGTGTTGAGGGCTACGACGTCGCGATGGCTATCCTTACCCTGGCCCCGCAACACGGCCTCCAAGTGGGCCGCGTTGGTGGCCAGATCTCCTCCAGCTAGGGCCTCCAGGGGGGCTGGAGCCAGCCCCAGCGAGGCTGGCTCCAGCCATTCTTGGCGAATCGCCCCCGCCTCCAGTAGCCGCAGTTCATTGGCACCGGCCAGGGATGCCTCATCGAGACCCCCCGCCCCATGGACGACCACGGCCCTGGCCAGTCCCAGCCCCCGCAGGGCTCCGGCCATCGGATCGAGCAGGTCGGCGCGGGCCACCCCTAGAACCTGGGTCTGTGGGGTGAGCGGATTGACCAGGGGACCGAGCAGATTGAAGACGGTGCGGATGCCGAGGCGGCGGCGCAGCGGCGCCAGCTCCACCAGGGCCGGGTGCCAGCCGGGGGCGAACAGAAAGGTGATGCCATGGGCTTGCAGTGCCGCCAGCACCCGTTCCTGGGGCGCCGCCAGATTCAGGCCCAGGGCTTCGAGAACATCGGCCGAACCGACACGGCCGCTGGCGCTGCGGTTGCCGTGTTTGGCCACCCGCGCTCCGCAGGCGGCGGCCGTGAAGGCCACCGCCGTGGAGATGTTGAAGGTGTCGGCCCCGTCGCCGCCGGTGCCGCAGGTATCCACCAGTTCGCGGCCATCGACAAGCTCTGGAAATGGGCTGGCCAGGCGGCAGGCCCGCCGCAACACGGTGGCCATGGCCGCCAGTTCCTCGCCTGTGGTGCCCTTGGCGCGGAGGGCGGCCAGTAGGGCACCGGTGAGGACCGGATCGATGGCCCCCTCAAGCCAGCCCTGCATCAGGGCACCAGCCTGGACGACGCTCAGGGACTGACCGGCCAGCAATTGCTCAAGCAGCTGGGGCCAGGTCTGGGGGGCAGTAATCACGGCAAGAAAGGCAGATCGTCAATAAACAGTCAAGAAAAAGCCCGGGTGCAGGGCACGCCGGGCCGGGTGATGGGGACGCCCCCACTATCACCCGAAGGGGCCGCTTCTGGCGAGCGATGGGCCGAACGCAACGGGCAGGCTGTGGCTGGTCCCAGCGGGCAAGCCAATCGGGGCAAGGAGTCTTAGCCAGTTTCCTCGCTGGCCGTGTCAAAGCCTGAGCCGACACCCTCACTGACAGGGGCGAGCCCGACGGGGCGGAACCCGGCGCTCCAGAGCGCCCTGGTGCGCCCTTGCAGCTGGCTCAGATCCAGGCCCCAGAGCCGCAGAACCTTGGCCAAATCGTCGCGCAGGTCCGGGGCACCGGGAAAATCTGCATAACGCGTCAGCAATCGGGCGGCATCGACCAGATCGGCGTCAGCAGGCGTTTCCACGGCCAACAAGCGGTCGACATGGGCCCGGTCAGTGCCATGGAGAGGGTGGTTCTGCTGGTCCATCGCGGCACGCCGGCAGTCCAAGGGAGCTGCGTAGGTTAGGCGGATCTAATGGCTAGCTAGACGCCGATGAGAGCCCTGCGGCTCGATCTGATTGCCCGTTACCTGGGTCCCCACCGTCGCGAGGTCGCCCTCGGTGTGGTGGCGTTGGTGGTGGTCAACCTGCTGAGCACCGCGTTTCCCCTTTTGGTGCGCCGGATCATCGAGAGTCTCAAGGATGGCTTCAGCCAGCAGGAACTGCTGGTGGAAGCGGCTCTGATCCTGGCCCTGGCCACGGTGATGGGGCTGGTGCGGTTGGCCTCCCGCGTCCTGGTGTTTGGGATCGGCCGCCAGGTGGAGGCCGACCTCAAACAGCGCATCTTCGACCACGTATTGCTGCAGGAACCCAGTTTTGTGCAGGGGATGGGTAGTGGCGAGGTAATCAGCCGTGCCACCAGCGACGTCGAAAATGTTCGACGGTTGCTGGGTTTTGCCCTGCTCAGCTTGGCCAACACCGCCTTGGCGTATGCGATGACGCTGCCGGCGATGTTGCTGATCAATCCGGGCTTGAGCCTCGCGGCGGTGGGTCTATATCCCTTGATGTTGATGACGGTTCGCCTGTTCGGCGGCCGCATGATGCGCCAGCAACGGCGCCTGCAGGAATCCCTGGCCAGCCTCAGCGACTTGATTCAGGAGGATATTTCTGGGATTGGGGCCATCAAGATTTACGGCCAGGAGGCCACCGAACAAAAGGCCTTCGCCGGCCGCAATCGCGCCTATCGCGATGCGGCTTTGGGTCTGGCCCGTTCCCGCAGCACCCTTTTCCCCCTGTTGGAGGGCATTTCCTCCATCAGCCTGCTTTTGCTGTTGGCCCTTGGTAGTGGCCAGCTCGAGCGCGGCAGCCTCAGCATCGGTGATTTGGTTGCCTTGGTGCTATTCGTCGAGCGGCTGGTTTTTCCAACCGCCCTGCTCGGTTTCACCCTCAATACCTTTCAGACCGGCCAAGTGAGCCTGGAGCGGGTCGAGGCCCTGCTCAACCGCCATTCCCTGATTACATCACCCGCCAGGCCCCAGCGGGCTCCAGAGCCCGCCCAAGGGGCTGTGCAGGCGGTGGGCCTCACCGTTCGCTATCCCGACGCCCAGCGCCCCGCCCTCGACAACCTGCATTTCACCCTGGCGCCGGGCGAACTGGTGGCAGTGGTGGGGCCGGTGGGCTGCGGCAAGACCACCCTGGCCCGCGCCCTGGGACGGCTGGTGCAGGTGCCGGAAGGGCAGTTGTTCTTCGATGGGGTCGACATCACGGCCCTGGATCTGGGCAGCTTGCGCTCCCGGGTGGCCCTGGTGCCCCAGGAGGGTTACCTGTTCACCTGCAGCCTGGCGGACAACCTTCGCTATGGCGCCCCGGATGCTTCCCAGGAGCGGGTCGAGCGGGCGGCCCGGGAGGCCCGGCTGGAGTCCGACATCCGCAGTTTCCCCGACGGCTACGACACCTTGGTGGGGGAACGGGGCATCACCCTCAGTGGTGGTCAGCGTCAGCGCACGGCCCTGGGCAGGGCCTTGCTGGTAGACGCCCCCTTATTGGTGCTCGACGATGCCCTGGCCAGTGTCGATAACAACACAGCTGCGGCGATCCTGCGGTCGGTGCGCGAACAGGAACGGCGCACGGTGTTGATGATCAGCCACCAGCTTTCGGCCGCTGCCGCCTGTGACCGCATCCTGGTGATGGAAGAGGGGCGTTTGGTGCAGCAGGGTCACCACCGGGACTTGGTCGCGGTGGCGGGTCCGTACCGGCGGCTTTGGGAAAGGGAGCAGGCCGAACGGTTGGAGCCGGTCTGAGGCTGGCCAGGCCTGCCTAGGCTGAGGTCAAGCCATCATTTCGCCGTGCTCGGACTCTTTTCCGGATCAGGCCAGGGTGCCCTGGATCGCAAGGCTTCCCAAGAACGCACCCATGCGGTGCTAGGTACCCCCATTGATGCGCCAGCCGGATCCGGCCAGGGGGAGGTGCTGTTTGGCTGTGGCTGTTTCTGGGGGGCGGAAAAGGGCTTTTGGCGCCTCCCCGGGGTGGTGACGACGGCGGTGGGATATGCCGGCGGTGCCCTTGCCCAACCCACCTACCAACAGGTTTGCAGTGGCCGCAGTGGCCATGCCGAGGTGGTGCGGGTGGTTTGGGATCAGGAGAAAGTGCACTTAACCGATCTCCTCAAGCTGTTTTGGGAATGCCACGACCCCACCCAGGGGGATCGCCAGGGCAACGACCGGGGCAGCCAGTACCGCTCGGCGATTTTTATCAACGATCCCCAAGGGCTGGCCCTGGCCACCGCCAGCGGTGTCCAATACGGCCTGCAGTTGGCCGCCGCTGGCTTCGGACCGATCACCACCGAGATTCGGGCAGATGTCGCTTTCCAGCCGGGGGAGACTTACCACCAGCAATATCTCGCCAAGCCCGGCAGTCGCCCCTACTGTTCGGCCCAGCCCACTGGCATTTTGTTAGCTGATTTTCCTGGCTGCGACTATCGACTCCCCCCTGCAGTCTGGAGCTATTTTGATTGGAGCGTCTCCCATTGTGTGTTGCGCGGCGACAACGCTCCGATCATTTTGAGCTGAGATGCACTTTTTGGCTTCGGCTTTTGCCCTGCCCCCGATTGCTATGCCATGCCTATGGCTGGCTCTAACCGTGTCGGCTCCCTTTCGGGTGGCGATCGACTCGCCGTGGTGGGAAAACTACGAAAGGAGGGATCGCTTCCGTTGTGACCAGCAGCAGGTGCTGGTGCTTGAGCGCAATGAGTCCCAAGCTTCCATTTTGATTGGCGGCCATCGCTCCACCCTGTTTCGCGATCGGCAGGCGGACAATAGTGTCCGTTACAGCGGCGAGGGATTGATGTTGCGCCTTAATGGTGATGAACTCCAACTTGAGCTGACCAGGCCCATGCCCACTCTTATGCAATGCCAACGCACTGAAGACGTATGACTCCTCTACCTGATCGGATGGTGATTGTGGCACTGGTGATCACGATCGGTCTCTGTTTTGCCATGGTCTTCTGGTACGCCCGACTCCATCCGCCCGTGGCGCCACCCTTGCTCTGGCGCCAAGGTCCTGCCATGGGCGGCAGCTCCCTGCTCTGATGAACTCCCAAGGCCCACCGACGGACCCTGAGCCGCGCCAGCTGCATCCGTTGCCCAGAGGCTTGGTGGAGCTATACGGCCTGATGGCTGTCCTGTTTGTGCTGGTGCCGGAATGGATGGCGGGCGGGGCACTGTTCAGCTTCCGCGATGGTCGCCAGGGCTCGGAACTGCCGGTGCCCTCCGGGGCCTGGCGCCGGCTGCCGGAACTGAGGCTGGCGACGATGGGCTTGGCGGACCTGCGGCGCCTGGCCCGCCAGCAAAGGATCTCTGGCTATGCCTGCCTCAACCGCGAGCTGCTCACGGCACGTTTGTTGCAGCGCTTACGGGAGCCTTCAGGCGAGGTCAGAGACCTGCTGTGATAGGTTCCCTTCTGCCGGGGCGTAGCGCAGCTTGGTAGCGCACCACTTTGGGGTAGTGGGGGTCGTGGGTTCGAATCCCGCCGCTCCGATTCGCCGGTTTTAATCGTCATTTTCAAACCGCTCTTTGCCTCAGAGCGGTTTTTTTATGACCTTTTTTCGGCTCCGCCCCATGGATAGATAAGTGCCGTGATTGCCGATCTCACTCAGGTTCACTGCAGCCGCGTCAGAACATGAAAATGTTCGAGCCAAAGGTTGACCCGGCGCCGCAGTCTCGGGGGGACCTCCTGCACCACCTGCAGCAGTTCAGCCGCCCCAAGTCGTTGCAGAAAGCGGGCATCTTCCGACCAGAGCTCTTCGGCCTCCCGAATCAACCAGGCCCAGGTGCGTACCGATTGCCAGTGCTTGAGGCGCTGGCTTACCCGATCCCAGCCGGGTGCACTCGCAGCAGTCGGGTTGACCTTCATGCCAACGGATCAACTGTTTCCAGCATGTCCACTGGAACCGATCAGGGCCTGAAAATCCATATGGGCTTCCTGAATAAGGAGAAAAGTGTGCGATCAGGCCGGCTGCGGCCAATTGGGGCTCTGGTCGCCCTCGGCCGGCAATACTTCGAAGGGCAACAGCCCCCGTTCAGCTTCCGTCAGTCGTTTGGACCAGGCCCCCTGGACACCCTCATTCCAGCGGAAACCAGCCTCCTTGGCCAGGTGTCGCTGGTCGTAGGGAAGGCGGGCTCGATAGAGCTTGCGGGGTAACAGGGCTTGTTGCAGCAGGGTTTCCAATTGC
>CANGZM010000037.1 GCA_947458155.1 Synechococcaceae cyanobacterium
CCGAGTTCCTTGGCGGTGCGGCCGCGATAGACGGCGAAGGGGGACCTTGCTAGGGCGCCACGACAGGACAACACCTCACCGGTTTGGGGATCGGTGGCCCGACCCTTGTCATCAATGGAGTTGCCGTAGTGCTCGGCGACCAACTCGCCGGCATTGGCATCGACTTTGATCAGGAAATAACCAACGGGATCAAGGGCGATGAACCTCTGGGAAAGCCGCTCGTCGAGCTGGAATCGGGCCGAATCATCGCCCACAGCCGCGGAACCGCCATCCCCAGGAGGATCGCCGGCCATGAACGTTGGGGGGCTGGGAATAACCATGGGAAAATTCTAATTGAGGGGTCCCCGGATGATCCGAACCACCCCCTGAAATCCGGCAGATCTGGGGAAGGGAATCGCAAGGCCCCGTTGACCCGCCACTCCGCTGGGCATAAACGCCTATACCTTTTGTGGCCCCTCTGGGGAGCGGGCCACAAAAGGAATTTCGGCATTGATGGCCTCGATTTCGGCCAGGGTTTCCGCATTGGACCTGGGCAGCCAGCGGCGCAGTAGACGGTCGAATTCGGGCTGGGTCCATAGATGCAAACTGGAGCGTGGCTCGGCCAGAAAACCGCGCCGCCGTTTATGGCTACCCCCAGCCCCCGGATCAAAACGCCGCAGGCCCCTGGCAATCGCCCATTCGATGGGGGCGTAATAACAAACCTCGAAATGGAGATGATCCAACTCCACCTCACTGCCCCAATAACGGCCCCATAACCCTTCGGCGCTATGCACACACATGGACATCGCCAGGGGCCGGTTGGGATCGCCTTGGTGGGCACTGAACATCACCAAATCGCGGCGCAGCTCTGCCGGGGCATTACTGAAAAAGGTAGGGCTGAGGTATTTACTACCCCAGGCTCCCCAACGGCTGCAGTGCTGGGCATAAAAATCATGCATACGTATCAGCAAATGGGGTGAAATCTCCTCAGCCACCAAAGGCGTGACCTGCACACCGGCGGCGGCCACAGCCTTGCGTTCGCGGCGAATATTACGGCGCTGGTTGGCATTGAACCCCGCCAAATATCCCTCAAAATCAACAGCGCCATCCGTACTCCAGCAGCTTTGCTGGTTCAACCACAGGGCACAGCCAGTGGCCTCAGCTAGGGGACGCCACTGGGGATCAACATAAAGAAAATTACAGCTTAAGATTCCATTTCTGCGGCAGAAACTCTCTATTTCAGCCATCATCACGGCCGTCAAAGCCCCCTCGTCTTCGCCGGCGGCAACAAAAAAGCGATAACCCTCCACCGGGCTGAGGGGACTCATGCCCACCAACTTGGGGTAGTACCGCAGACCCATCTGGGCAGCCAACTGGGCGAATGACTGGTCGAAGACAAATTCGCCATAGCTATGGCCCTTGAGATAAAGCGGCGCCACCGCCACCAGCGTTTTGCCCCGCCAAAGCCCCAGATGGCAAGGCTGCCAGCCCTGGCGCGGCGCAATGCTGCCACTGGCCTCCAGGTGCTGCAGCCAGCTCCAGCGAAAAAAGGGTGTGGCCATCACCGCCGCCGCCGGGGGGCTCGCGCCCGCAACCCCAGGAGGCAGGAGAGCCTCCCATTGCGCCTCGGCAATCTCTGCGATCCCCTGGTGCCAACGGACTTCAAGTTCGTCCATGGGCAAAGGCGCTCGGAGGGCGATCCAGGGGGCAAAACTAGCCACAGCCCCCCTGAGTCGCGTCCCCCTTTGTCCCTGGCACCCTCCCACAGATACTTGCTGTCAGCCTGGGTCGCCCTGGCCGCCGCGGCCCTGCTGACATCTCCATCCCCTGCCGCTGCCGGCCTGTTGGGACCGATGCTGCAGTTGGTGCGGCCCCAGATCGAGCAGCGGCTGGCCAAGGTCTGTGTTGAAGCCGCCGCCGGTGGCAACCCGGACCTGGAGCGCACTTTGGTGCAGCCCTGCCGCCAACTGGCGCGACCCACCAGCCAGTGCCTGGTGGAAGAAACGGACCGCACTGGGCGCGGGTTGGGGGTGATCACAGAATTACTGGCTGGCCGCTTCGGCGATGACAGCGAAGTGGTGGTGAAACGCTGCCTGGCCCGCCTCTTCGGACTGCCGGCCGACAGCCTCAATGATGTTCCCCTTCGGGCCCTGGCCAGGCGGTTTGGCAACGCCAACAGCTACCGACCCCTGCCTGAGGGCCCCAGCCCCGGGACACCCTGAAGCCTCGGTGGCGACCCCTCAGCCTTAACCAACCTGGGGCGACGGCATTCAAGGGCTTGGGTGGTCCTAGAAAACCACAGGATCGACCGCTGTCCATGGCCATGTCCCAGGAGCCCGGCCCCGAGGCCGAACTTCGCCCCACCGCCGGGCAGGAGCCTCCAGAGCCGCCCCCCCTGGGCCAGCGGCTGGCGGGCCTCAATATCTACCTGGTGGGGATGATGGGTGCCGGCAAAAGTGCGGTGGGGCGTCCCCTGGCTGAGGCCCTCGGCTATCGCTTCGTCGATGCCGACAACGCCCTGGAACAGGCCGCCGGCCGGCCGATTCCCGAATTGTTTGCCAGCGAGGGGGAGGCCGGCTTCCGCGAACTGGAGACCGCCGTCCTCGATGGCATCGCCTGCTGGCATTCGCTGGTGGTGGCCACCGGCGGCGGCGTGGTGACGCGGGCCGTCAACTGGGGGCACCTACGCCAGGGGGTGGTGGTGTGGTTGGACGCCCCCGAGGCCCTGCTGCTCCAGCGCCTGCGGGCCGACACCACCCCCAGGCCCCTGCTAACCCAAACCGACCCGGCCGAGCGGCTGGCGGCCCTGCTGAACGAGCGACGACCCCTCTACGGTCAGGCCGACCTGCGGGTGACCCAGGGGGATGAACCGCCCGAGGTGGTGGCTCGGCGGGTGATCGAGGCCCTGCCGACCATTCTGCGGGCTCCCTCGGTGCCTCCCCAGGGACCAATCATCCTGGCCGATGGGGCCGGCCAGGCGCGCGCTTCGCTCAACTGAGCCATCGCGGGAAGCTGCCCAGGCAAGCCTCAGCCGCGGGGGTGGCCCGGGGGCTCCAAGCGCACCGCAAACCAGCGAATCGCCAGCCCTGGCCCCAACTCCAGTTCACAGGCGGTATCCAGCAACCGCCTGGCCCGGGCCGCCCCATCGGCCAGATCGGCCAGATCCACGGGAACTGCCGCCAGTCCTAAGAGGTGCTCTTCTAGCCAAGCGAGGGTTTCGGCAGCCGTCAGGATCTGCTCGGCCCCAGCGGGCTCCAGAACCACGTAATGATCAAGCTCGCGTAACAGGGGATCAGCCATGGTTCAGCCCCGGCCCACTTCCGCCAGGATCCGGTCTCGCCAGGCGAACAGGGGCCCATAGAGCGGGTTATCGCCAAAGCCCCTGACCCCCCGACCGGCCAGCGGGGCACCGGCATTGGCAGCAAAACGCAGCAGGGAGAGCTGGGCCACTACCGCCAGATCGGCCAGGGTAATTTGATCTCCCTCCAAATAGGAGGAATGGCGCACCAACACCAGCAACTGATCCAGATTGCGCCGCAACTGGCTGGCCTGCAGGGGGTTGATCACCTCGCTGACGGTGTCATTAAGGGGAGATAAAACTCCCCCGGGCAGGGACCCGACAAGGCGGCGCAGGGGGCTGGGCGTCGCTTCGGGCAGCAGGGCAGAGCGCAGCACGGGATCGGCCACGGCAGCTTGCCAGAGGGCCTGACGGACCCCGGCCGCCAGGGCTGTGTCCGCCCAGTCCTCCAAGAGCAACACCCGGGCCCGGGCCGCCCCATCGGTCGGCAACAGGGGCGGCAGGGGATGGCGCTTTTCCAGATAAAGGGCGATCTCGGTGGAATCGGCCACCACCTCATCGCCATCGACCAAAACCGGCACCTGACGCTGGCCCGACAGTCGGAACAGGGCGACCTGGCCCAGGCCCGGCACCACCTCGATCAAATCGGCGTGCAGGCCCTTGACCGCCAGGATCAGGCGCACCTTTTCGCAGAAGGCGGAATGGCGGAACTGGTGGAGTTGCATGGGGAAGGAGGGCCGTTGAAGGGGAAAATCCCGACCGGGGCCTTCGAGCGGCAGAGTAGTACTGCGATTCTGCGGCCAGCCCTCACCGATGAAGGACTTCCTGTTGAATGTGACGCGTTACCCGCGTTATCTGGTCGCCTTCGGTCTGGGCCTGCTGAATTCAGTCTTCGAACCGCTCGCCGCCCGTAGCCGCAATCCCGTCACCGCCGTCGCCCTGATCGGCGCCCTGGTGAGTGGGCTTCTCAGCATCAGCCTGGTGCTGCGTGCCATGGTGACGGCAGCGCCGCAGACCTGAGGATGGCCGACAGTCGAAGGGTGGAGCGCGTGGCGGCCCTGATCCGCCGGGAGATGAGCGAATTGCTGATCAATGGCATTCGCGACGAACGGGTGCAACTGGGGATGATCAGCATCACCGCCGTCCATGTGGCGGGCGACCTGCAGCACTGCCGCATTTACGTGAGTGTGCTGGGCAGCGACGAAGAACGGGATCAGGCCTTGGAGGGGCTGCGCTCCGCCAGCTCCTACGTCAAAGGTGAACTGAGCCGGCGGATGAAGCTGAGACGCACACCCGAGGTGGTCTTTCACCTCGACAAGGGACTTGAAAAAGGCACGGCCGTTCTCGGCGTGCTGCACCGCCTGGAAAACGAACGCCAGAGCCGGCTCCAGGCCGAGGCCGACGCGGCAGGGACGGAGCTGGAGCTGGACAGCCATCTCCTGGAGCCCCCCCAGAACCCGAACGGGGGGTCCCAAGCCCCTGAGGCCGATGGCCCCTGAGGCCGCACCCCTGCCGCCGGTCCAGGAGCTGCGGCGGAACGTGGCCAGCCTGGTGGTGGTGCGTGCCAGCGGCCACCTGACGGACCCCCAGCGGCGCTATCCCCGCTGGGAGCTGCCCAACTTCACCCTGCGGCGCCTACTGGCCGAAGGGGTCGGCGGGGTGATCCTGCTGGGCGGCAGCACCGCAGAAGTCCGGCTCCGCACCCACCAGCTGGCCAGTTGGAGTGCCCAGCCCCTGCTGTTCTGCGCCGATGTGGAAGAGGGGGTGGGCCAGCGCTTCGAAGGAGCTAGCTGGCTGCCGCCCCCCATGAGCGTGGGCCGGATCTACGCCCATGACCCTGAGGCCGCCCTGGCCCTGGCGGCCGCCTATGGCCGCTGCACCGCCCGCGAAGCTCGCCAGCTCGGGCTGAACTGGATCCTGGCTCCCGTTTGCGACGTCAACAACAATCCGGCCAATCCGGTCATCAACGTGCGCGCCTGGGGTGAGGACCCCGACACCGTCAGCGCCCTCACGGCTGCCTTCATCGAGGCCGCCCAAGCCGAAGGCGTGCTCTGCTGCGCCAAGCACTTCCCCGGCCACGGCGACACCACAGGCGATTCGCACCTCGAACTGCCCGTGCTGGCCCACAGCCGTGAACGGCTGTGGGCCAGCGAGCTTCCCCCCTTCCAGCGGGCCATCGCTGCGGATGTGGCCTCAGTGATGACTGGGCACCTACTGCTGAGCGCCCTGGATGACCAACGTCCAGCCACCCTCTCAACCGCCGTTCTCAGCAAGCTTTTGCGGCAGGACATGGGCTTTGGGGGGTTGGTGGTCACCGATGCCCTGGTGATGGAAGCGATCACCGCCCACCATGGCCCTGGCGAGGCGGCTGTGCTGGCCATGGAGGCCGGCGCCGATCTGGTGTTGATGCCCGCTGACGCCGATGCCGCCATCGACGCCATCGTCGGGGCCATCAACGGGGGCCGCCTCAGCCCCACGCGACTGCAGCAGAGCCTGCGGCGGCGTCAGCTAGCCCTGGAACGCCTGCTGCCGGAGCCCGTCCAACCGCCTTGCGAGCCCCTCGGCCCCCTCAGCAATGGGCCCGCAGCGGTGGACCAACGGCTAGCCCTGACCCTGTTACAGCGCAGCCTGGTGCGCCAGGGGGGCGTGCTGACAACCGTCGCGCGCAGCGCTGACGGCCAGGGCCTGGGGATCTCTCTGATTCGGGTGGATGGCCTGCTCAGCTGCCCCTTCCTGAGCCCCACCGCCCCAGCCCTTACCCTGCCGGAAGCGGCCGGTTTTCGGTCCCAGCTGGTCGACGGGCTGCGACCTGCCGACGCCGATCTGGTGCCCCCCGGTGACACTCCAGTACTGCTCCAGCTGTTTATCCGCGGCAACCCCTTTCGGGGCAGCGCCGGCAATGCCGAACCCTGGGTCGCCTTACTTGAGCGGTTGGGGCGGCAGGAGCGACTAGCGGGACTGGCGGTCTATGGCAGTCCCTATCTCTGGCAAAGCCTGCGGGGTCGAATCCCTGCCGACCTGCCGGCGGCCTGGAGCCCGGGCCAGATGCCAGGGGCCCAAACCCTATTGCTAACTAGCCTGGGCCTCGGCGACACCGTGGCCCAAGCTGGGTTCACCGACTGATGCTCAGTCTCTCGATGATCGTGCGAGACGAGGCCGAGCGACTGGAACGCTGCCTGGCCTCTGTCGTCGGCTTCGTCGACGAGATCATTGTGATGGATACCGGATCGCAGGACGACACCATCGCCATCGCCCGGGCCCAGGGAGCGACTGTGCACCAGCGCCCCTGGCCCGGCGACTTTGCCGCCGCCCGCAACCAGGCACTGGAGCTTGTACAGGGCGACTGGGTGCTGGTGCTGGATGGGGACGAATGGCTGCGCCCGGAGGCCCGGGCACCCCTCCAGGCCCTGATGGCCCAGCCCGAGCTGTTGTTGATCACCTTGCTGCGCCGGGAACTGGGCGCTCCCCTGGCCCCCTATTCCTGCGTCAGCCGCCTGTTCCGCCGCCATCCGGGCATTCGCTGGGAACGGGCCTACCACTCCCTGGTAGATGACAGCGTCGCCGCCCTGCTGAGCCTTGAACCGCGCTGGCAGGTGGCGGACTGCCCCGAACCTGCCCTGTTCCATGACGGCTATGCACCAGAGCGACGCCGGGCCCTGGGCAAGGCCCAGAGGCTGCGCCAGGCGATGGAGAGCGAACTGGTGGCCCGCCCAGGCGACCCTTACACCTGCGCCAAGCTGGGCGGCCTTGAGGTGGCCGAAGGCCAGCGGGCCAGGGGACTGGAGCTGCTAAGGCAAGGCCTGGCCCATTGCGACCCGGCCCAGATCCCGGAGCGCTACGAACTGCTATTGAACCTGGCCCTGGCCCTGGCTTCCGTCGATGCTGCAGCGGCTGCGGCCCACTACCAGCAGGCCCTGGCCCTCCCACTCAATCCTCGTGTCACCCTGGCGGCCCGTCTCAACCTGGCCTCCCTCGCTCTCGACCTTGGCCGGGCGGATCAAGCTGCGACCCTTTGTTTGGAAGCTACCAGGGCTGCACCCGAGGTGCCCCTGGGCTGGTTGAACCTGGGCCTGGCGCAACGCCGCCGCGGCCGGCTGGGGGAAGCCGTCGGGGCCTACCGCCAGGCCATTGCCCTGGACCCCGAGCTGGCGGAGGCCCACCAGAACCTGGCCCTGGCCCTGCTGTTGCAAGGGGACATCCCAGCAGCCAGGGAGGGCTTCAGCCACACCCTGGCGCTGCTGGAGCGGCAGAACCGCCAGGCTGAAGCCGACAGCCTGCGCCAGCGCCTGATGCCGATGGTCAACCTGAATCCATGAATGCCCCTGCCCCACCCCTGGCCGGGCGCACCATCGCCGTCACCCGGGCCGAACAACAACTGGCCGAAGCTCGGCGAATGTTTGAGCAGCAGGGCGCAGCGGTGGTAGACCTGCCTGCCTTGGTGATCGGCCCACCGGAGGATTGGGGACCGCTGGACGATGCCCTTGACGAGCTGGAGGACTTCCACTGGCTGATCTTCTCCAGCGCCAATGGCGTTGAGGCCGTGCAACAACGGCTGAGCAATCGGGGCGGCAGCCTGGCACACCGGCCTGCGGGGCTGAAAATCGCCGCCGTGGGCCGCAAAACGGCAACCTGCCTGCAAGGCCTGGGGGCTGCGGCGGACTTCGTACCGCCCCGCTTCCTGGCCGACAGCCTCCTGGAGCACTTTCCCCAATCCGGATGGGGATTGCGGCTGCTACTGCCGAGGGTGCAAAGCGGCGGACGCACCCTGTTAGCCGAGGCCTTTAGCGATGCCGGCGCCCGGGTGGTGGAGGTGCCCGCATACGAAAGTCGCTGCCCGGAAGGGCTGCCCAGCGCCACCCTGCAGGCCATCCACGGCCAGAAACTCGATGCGATCACCTTCAGCAGTGGCAAGACCGTTATCCACACCTGCCAACTACTCGAAAAGCACTTCGGGAGCCACTGGCGCCAACAGATCGCCAGGGCACGGGTGATCTCGATTGGTCCGCAGACCAGCTTGAGCTGTCGCCAACATTTGGGCCGGCTTGACGGGGAGGCTGACCCCCACGATCTACAAGGGCTGGTGGAGGCTTGTGTGAGGAGCCTCAGAGGGCCAGCCTGACGGGGGAGCCTTTTTTTATTGGGGTAATCACCAGGTATCCCGCGTTGACATCGATCGATTGAACCTGACAACCAGTGGGTATCAGGGTGGTGGAACGTCCTCCCCTGTCCCCTGGTCGCAGACTGCCTGTCTCACCTTGGGCATTGACAACAATTGCCTCGCTGGAGCCCGCGCCGTGGATCAGACCGGTGACCTGGATCGTGCTCTTCAGGGAATCACAGGCAGTCTCCTTCCCGATTGAACTTGAGCCCCCAAGGCCCGATACTCCTGATCCAGCCGAGGCTGAGCCGTCAGCGCCCGTCCCAGCGTCGGCGGCCTTGGTAAGGGCCACCTTTTGGGTCACGATGACGTTGCCAAATGGATCTTTGCGGCCCGCTTGGAAGGAACGCAATAGTTGGTCCTTATTCGCCAGGGGATCGAGCGGCAGATCCAAGGCAACAAAGTCTTTGGGCCGGCCGGAGATCGCGGGGGGGGACGCCTTAGGTGGGGGGCCGGCTTTGTCCTCAGGGGGCGGACTGGGCCAGCAACCAGCAAGCAACAAAACTCCCAACAAGGCCAACGCAGCTTTGGGCCGCGAGTGGTTTTCAGCTGGTGGATTTACTTTGGACAAGATCCCGGAATCGATCAAGGTTCCCCTGCAACTCCCTGGTAACGATGTTGCCCATAATGCTTGGTTCCATGATGGGCGCAAGCACACCCGGCAACTCATAGCTGACGCTGAGCTTGACGGCGGTCCGATCTTCGCCTAATGGATAGAAGCGCACCGCCCCCTTGGTCGGCAGGCCACCGACCGATTCCCAATGCAATTGCTGGAATTCCACGCGCCGCATGATGCGTGCCTTCCATTGGAAGGTGAAGCCCCGGGCCACCAGGGTCCATTCCGTGAGATCCGGGTCGTCGAGGGTGACGACGGATTCAATCCAATGCATCCAAAGGGGCATGGATTCTAAGTCACTCCAGACGTGCCAGACCCGCTCTACAGGAGCCTGGATTTCAGTGGTGACCGTATGTTCGAGCCAGCGTCCCATGGTGTTTGTCCTAAACCAAAGCGGCGTTGAGCGCCAGCGGCAGGGGCTGTTGCAGCATGGCAGCGGCCGCGAGTTTGCCGCTCATCGTGGCACCTTCCATCGAATCGATGTAGTCCTGGCGGGTGTAACTACCGGCCAGAAAAAAATTGACCACCGGTGTGCGCTGCTGGGGGCGATAGGGCTCCATGCCTGGCGCCTCGCGATAAAGCGAGTGGGCCAGCTTGACCACATGGCTCCAAACCAGGGTCAATGAGGCGGCGGAGGGAAAGAGCTGACGCACCTGGCGATCGGTCTCGGCCACGATGTCCTCGGTGCGGCGGGGAATCCAGGGATCCCCAGGGGTCAGAACGCACTGCAACAGGGAACCGACACCTTCCCGGCGGTAATCCGCCGGACTGGTCAGGGCCAGGTCGGCGAAGCAACTGAAGTCGGCATCGGCCGTATAGAGAAGATTGTCCAGCCCAGTGGGCCTTTGGAGATTGCAGCGGCGGTGCAGCGCCTCATCGGAGTCCCCGAGTTCGGTGACCCAACCGTCATAACGCAGCTGCACCGTGGCCACTGGAACGGCCTCCAGCTGATGAATGGCAGCGAATTGGGGAAAACGGTTCCAGTCCGTCGGCAACAGCCGCTGGATGCCAGGCACATCGCAAGCCGCCAGGTAGGTGTCGGCTTCAACCTGCCGCTCTCCCTCCGGGGTGGCCATCACCATCCCAGTTACACGTAATGCCTCGGGGCCATCGCCAGGGGCAACGCCATGATCCACCCGGGTCACCCTATGGCGCAGATGGAGCCGCCCCCCCCGATCCTGGATGTAATCCAGGATCGGCCCGGTCAGCCAACGGTGGGGCGATCCCTTGAGCAGGTTGAGTTTGGATGCCTCGGTGCGGGTGGCGAACATCAGGAAAATGGTCAGCATGCAGCGGGCCGAAATCGAGGCGCAATCGATGAAACCCAGGGCATAGGCAATCGGGTTCCACATCCGTTCGATACTGCGGCGGCTGCCGCCATGGCCCAGGAACCAGGTTTCAAAACTGACGGCATCAAGCTCGCGGATCACTCCCATGGCCCCGTCGTAATCCACCAATCCCCGCACGATCGGGCTGGTGCCCAGGGCGAGGGCATTGCGCAACTTGTCGATCCAGTCGAGTTGGGGCGTAGTGAAAAAGGCCTTGAGGCCATTGAAGGGAGCTCCTAGGGCAAAGCGGAAGTCGAGCTCGCGCAGATCGCCGCCGCGGTTGATGAAAAGGTGGTGGTGCTCCTTCGGCAGCAGATTCTCCAGGGCGCCCACCTTGCGCATCAGGGCAAAGAGGTTGGTGTAATTGAAAAAGAACACATGCAGGCCCATCTCGATATGGTTGCCTTCGGGGTCTTCCCAGCTACCCACCTTGCCGCCCATGAACGGCCTGGCCTCATAAAGATCAACCTCATGGCCGGCATCCACCAAATCCACGGCGGCGGATAATCCAGCCAGACCGGCGCCGACGATGGCGACTCTCACCCTTGCGCTCCCATTCAAGTCAGACTCTAGGCAGGGGGGCTTCGCAAGCGCCGGCGGACAACCGCCCAAGGCAGAAAAGCCACCCAGGCCACCCGACCCTGGCGGGAGTCCATAGAGTGAGTGCCTTCGGCTACACAGGAGCAGCAGTCATGAGCATTGCCCCCAGCAGTGAGGTCAGCCTGAGCGAGGCGCCGGCCGCCAACCACACAGGCATTGATGGCAAAGGAATTCTGATCACCCAAGCGGCGATGCGCCAGTTGGGCACTTTGATGGGCCAGCAGGGCCAAGGCAAGCTCCTGCGGGTAGGGGTGCGATCCGGCGGCTGTAGCGGCATGAGTTACACCATGGACTTCATCGATGCCGCCGGCGTTCGCGAAGATGATGAGCGCTACACCTACAAACCTGCCGAGGGCGATGAGTTTGGCGTGGTGTGCGATCCCAAAAGCCTGCTTTACATCTACGGCATGCAGCTGGATTTCTCCTCGGCCCTCATCGGCGGGGGTTTCAATTTCACTAACCCCAACGCCTCCCAGACCTGCGGCTGCGGCAGCTCCTTCGCCGTCTGACCCCCTGCCAGCGGGTGCCGCCATGGGAATCTGAGATCGGCTCATTTCACCGGCAGCGCTTGCACCCATGACGGCCAGTCCCGAATCCCTCTTCGATCAGGCGATTGCCCGCTACCGGGAAGGCAGCCCCCCGGAAGAACTGATCGACGATTTCCTGGCACTCACGAGCCAATCCCCCAAGCTCTCGGCCGGGTGGACATGCCTGGCCTGGCTGCAACTGCTGCTCGACCAACCCCGCGCCGCGCTGGTGTCCGCCCGCAATGCGGTCCGGCTCAATCCCCAGGATCCCCAGGCCCGCATCAATCTCAGTGTGGCCATGCTCGAAACCGGCGCCAAGGGTGTGCGGGAGCACGTGGAAGTGGTCAAAAGGGTCCTGGTCTTGGCTCCGGAAATTGCCGACGAGCTCAACGGCTCCATCGCCGATGGCTTGCAGCGACGGCCCGGTTGGACCGCTTTGGCCAAGGTGCGGGATTGGCTGCAGACGTGAGCCGCATCCTGTTGATCAGCAACGGCCATGGCGAAGATCTAAGCGCATCCCTGCTGGGCCGCGAACTCCTCAACCGTCAGCAATTGGTTGAGGCGCTACCGCTTGTCGGCGCTGGCGATGCCTATCGCCGGGCCGGCCTCGGGGTAATCGGCCGGACCCGCAACTTCAGCACCGGTGGACTTGGGTACACCAGCCTGCGGGGACGACTCACCGAACTGTGGCAGGGGCAGGTGCAATATCTCTTTGGCCGGATCCTGAGCCTGATGCGCCACCGCCGTGATTACGGGTTGGTGGTGGCAGTGGGGGATCTGGTTCCCGTGCTAGCGGCCTGGCTTAGCGGTCGCCCAACTGTGGTGTATTTAGTAGCTTATTCCAGTCATTATGAAGGCAAACTGCGGCTGCCATGGCCCTGTGGCTGGCTGCTGCGTCAGGACCGCATTCAGGCCATCTGGAGCCGAGATGCCCTCACTGCCGATGATTTGAGCGGCCAACTGGGTCGTCCTGTACGTTTCCTGGGCAATCCCTTTCAAGATGCTGTGGCGGCGGCAGCCAGCCCCAGCCCCACGGCCACGGCCCGCGGCCTGTCTGTTCAAGGCCTGGGCCTGCTGCCCGGCAGCCGCCTACCAGAAGCCAAGGCAAATCTGTTGTTGATGCTGGAGGTGCTCCAACGGCTGCCGGAGCCCCTGCAACGACGGGGGGCCTTGCGGTTGCAGGCGGCCTTGGTGGGGGAACTGGGCGCGGGCGAGGTCCTGGCGGCAGCGGCCCCCCTGGGCTGGACCTTGGCTGAACCAGGCCGAGGGAGACAGGAAGTTGTGCTGCGGTGGGGCCATCTGGAGCTTCGCTTGCTTTGGCAAGGGTTTGTCGAGGTGCTGCGCGACAGTGACCTGCTGCTGGCGATGGCCGGAACTGCGACCGAGCAGGCCGTCGGGCTGGGAAAACCGGTGCTGCAACTGGCAGGATCCGGTCCCCAGTTCAACGGGCGCTTCGCCGAAGCCCAACGGCGCCTGCTGGGGGCCGGAGTGAGTTGTGCCTTGGGTGAAAGCGGCCAGGACGTCACCCTCAGCACCACGGCGGCGATGGTGGCCGACCAACTCGAGCACCTGGATGATCCCGAGCGGGGGCCGGCCTGGCGACGGGAGCTGGAACAGATTGCGGCGGCACGGCTGGGTCCTCCCGGCGGCAGCGCACGCCAGGCTGAGGCGATCATGGAAACGCTTGTTTCGCTTCGCCGCCAGTGCCGATGACAGGTTCCCGGGTAAAGCCCACCACTGCCGGCAGCCGGCCGGCCCCCCTCGCCAACGGCCCTTGGGACAGCCTCAAGCAGCTTTTGGATCGGCTGTTGGTGGTGAATGTATTTCTGGTCATCGGCGCCGCCCTCTGGTTTGGCCTGGCCGTGGTGATGCAAAGCCAAGGCCGGGGAGGGCCGCTTCAGGCCTTCCAGAGTCTCTGGGAGCCTCTCATCATGCCGGCGGTGGGCCTGTTGATGGCGGCGGCCCTGCTCAGCGGGATTCTGGGCTGGTGGCAGCGACGAGGGCAGCCTTGAGGTCGCCGAATTCAAACTCAAAACCCAGACCTGACAAGCGCTCCGAGACGACCTGCTGACCTTCCAGCACCACCTTGGCGCCATCCCCCAGCAGCAACTGCAATACGGGGCCAGGCACTGGTAACAGCGAAGGTCGACGCAGGGCTGCCCCCAAGGCGTTGGCAAAATCAACCATCCGCACCGGTTCGGGTGCAACGGCGTTGATCACGCCGGTATAGGTCGAATCTTCAAGGGCCATACCCACCAAACGGCAGAGATCATGGCGGTGGATCCAGCTCATCCACTGCTGACCCGAGCCAATCGGCCCACCGAATCCAGAGCGAAACACCGGCAGCATGCGGCCCATGGCACCCCCATCAGGGCCCAGCACGATGCCGATGCGCAGAATCACCACCCTGCAGGCGGCCGGGGCAGCCTGGGCCTGCTGCTCCCAATCGCGGCAAAGGGCCGCTAGGAAATCATCCCCAGCGCCACTACTTTCGCCAAAGCGTTCTGCCTCACTGGTTCCATAGAAGCCCACCGCCGAGGCATTCACCAACACGCTGGGGGGCTGGGGCAACGCTGCCATGGCAGCCACCAGGGACGCTGTGGTGGACAGACGGCTGGAACGCAGGATCTGGCGCTGGGCCTCACTCCAACGCCGCTCGGCGATGGGTTCACCGGCCAGATTGATCACACCGCCGGCCGCCTCCAGGGCCGCCAGCAGCTCCGGTTGACGCCAACTGGCGGGTTGGGCAGGGTCGAGTGTCAAGCCAACCAGACGATCGGCAAGGTCGGGGAACGGCTGGGACCGCCGACTGACCAGGGTGAGTTCATGGCCCTGGTCGAGCAACCAAGGCACAAGCTCCCTGCCTATGAACCCGGAACATCCCAATAACAGCAGACGCATCGAAGTTCCGGAGATGGTGGTTTGAGGCTAGGAGTCCGCCAGGGGCGAAGGGCCGACCTAGGGTGCCGCCATCGCCTCAGCCGCTGATGGCCGACACCATTTCTGCCGCCCCCGATTCCGCAACACCGGCGCCCAGCAAAGCCGCACCATCTCCAGTTGCCGCCCTCAAAAAAGGGGCTCTGGTCCGTCTCCAGGCCTCTGCCTACTTGGGCAGCCTGGAGGCCGCCGCCAGTGATCCCCAGCTGCCGGGTTATGTCTTGGAAGGGCCCGGCGAGATTCTGATGTTGAAGGGAGAGCATGCCCAGGTGCGCTGGCGCCGACCCGTCCCCGATGTTTGGTTGCGACTCGACCAACTGGAGGCCTATCCAGCCGAAGGCCTTGCGGCCTAAATCTCAAGCTGACGCCGTTCTTGCTGCAACCTGGAGCGCCGTTGCTTGGCTTCCCGCAGCATCTCGCGGCCGTCGTGCAGATAGCTGTCCACGTAACCCATCGTGTAGCGCTCCAACTCGCCCAGGGCATCCTGCACCTGGCTGAGACAGTGGTAGAGACTCAAGCCAAAACCACGGGCCGAACCAGGACAGGCCCTGGAGCGATATAGCTGTTCGACCTTTTCAAGCCTGGCCTGACTTTGAGAAAGAAAGCTGCAGAAACTCTCCATCAAGTCATCGTCATAGGGATCGGCCGCCAGGGCACGCAACTGGGCCGGAAAAGCATTGATCACCTGGCCCAGCAACCGATCGATGGGCGCGTACACCAGCTGCAACCAACTGATCAAATCGCCGTCCTGGGCCACACTGCGCCGGTGGGGTGAGGCAGAACCGCCCCGGGCACCCCTCGGTTGGCTGGGCGCTGCTGCCTGGCGGGCTTCATCGAAGCGGCGCCGTTGCTGTCGATCACCCAGCACCTCCCAGGCCGCGTTGAGGGCCAGGATGCGCTCGGCATCGCCACCGGCATCGGGATGGTGACGTTTGACGAGGGCCCGATAGGCGGTCTTGATCTCGGCAGAGGTGGCCGATGGCTCCACACCGAGCACCTGGTAGGGATCCTCTGCGGCAACCATGGTCCAAAGGAATCAAGGCAGGAGTCTGCCTCATACCCGCAAAAGGCATCAAAAAGCCCCCCTTGCGGGGGGCATGGCAACGGATGGAAAGGCGATCAGAACTTGAAGGTGGTCTGGACGAGAGCACCAAAGTTGCTGAAGGTGGCACCGCGGTTTAGTTCCGAGCTGCCATTATTGTTCACAAGTTCGTTGGTTTGAGCACCAAGGGGACGGCTCAGATAGAACACAGCAGGCGTGATGCTGATGTTGTCGGAAACCTGGAACTTGTACCACCATTCCCAGGCATAGTTGCCGTCGTTGGAGAAAGTGGTAAAGGGGGTATTTGTGGCGGAATTAGTGCTGTTGGCCCCCAACTTCAAGCTAGTGGCAAAGGTGGGCTGGCCGAAGGCCATCCCAAAGGCATTGCCGCGCAGGAACACATCAGCCCACTGCAGGCCGACAAACCAGCTCTGGGACTCACTTACATAGGGAGTCCGGTATTCATAACTGGGGCTCTTCTTTCCTGATGCGGCAGTGCCATCGCCGTTGTCGCTGAGGCTGGAAATCCCCCAGCCGGCGCTGAGAGAAGGCAGGAGACCGGCACGCTTAGGCTGCCAGTAGCCGTTTAAGGCGAAGTTACTAGAACTGCCGTTGTTTAGCCACCAGCTATTTTGGGCCACAAAGTTTGTGCCCCGGCGCC
>CANGZM010000038.1 GCA_947458155.1 Synechococcaceae cyanobacterium
CATGACTTTCCAGATCTCAGATCCGGTCGCGATTCGATTGACAAGTTTCTAGACTCTCGCCTCGTGATAAGACTCCTTTCCTAAACCTGCAATGGCCCTCGCTCATTGTTTTTTGACGGGACCTCACACCTAGCTGCTCGTTCGTCAGATCGGCTCCGGATTCCTCCAGAACTTCAACAGTATCGCTTGATACGTGCTGGTATCCCTTGCCTCGACTAAAATTTCTTTAGTCTTGGAAGGTCATTCGATCCGACGCAGCAAAGGCGTCAGTTCCTAAACTTCTTTGATTGTCCAGGTTCTGCCAGCTCGAGACCCTCTCGGGTCCCTTCTGGCTCATCGCCTCTCGACGACTTCCAAACCCTACAACATCGGTCGCTCGCGCTTCCGGAGGTCATAGGCCGCACCGTTGGGCTTTCGCCTCAACCGCGCAGTCCAAAAACATAACACCTTGACCGCTGACCTGACAACTAATCCTGGAGTCAAACGAAGACCAAGCAGCGCCAAGCCCGAAAAAGTCTTGCCATGACTTGATTTCCATCTAATTGCCTGGGGGGGGTCATGGACTGCCCTGGCCAGGTTCAGGGTCCTAGAGCGCTCTTGTGTAACAGCAGGTGACCAAGACGCCTCCAGCTAGAGCAGCAAAGCCTCGGCCCAGGGGAGAAATAAATTCAGGGTTTCGTTCCGATCGGCCACCAATACGGGGAAGTCTGTGTTGGTCAGGTCCTCTCCCTCGGCAAGGGCATCAGGGTGGTTTTGCAACCAGCGGATCGGACAACCCAGTTCGCTTAGCACGAGCCAGGCCGCTGCCAAATCCCAGATTTTGGGAGTGGCCTCCAAGGCCGCCACCGTCTGTCCCATGGCGACACTTACGAGATTCAAGCTTGCCACCCCCAGTAAACGGATCTTTCCGGGGAAACGGCGGTCGGGAAGCTTCTGCAAAACGCCTATGGAACGGCTGCAAAGGGAGGCACAACCCGCAGGATTGGTGGTGAAAGAAGGAGGCAGAATCGGTTTGCCATTTCTCCACGCCCCTTGGCCGCGAATGGCGACGATCCGTTGTCGCAGGGGAGGAACATCAAGAATCGCAAGATCGGGTCTCCCTTTGTCGAAGCGGGCCATGGAAATGGCCCAGTAGGGGATTCCCGCTGCATAGTTTGTGGTGCCATCCAGGGGATCCACCACCCAGAAGCGAGAGGTTTCAGGCACCTTCCTGTTGCCCTCCTCGCTCAGGACACCCTCGCCGGGATACAGACCGGCCAGGCCACGGACGAGGGTGTCGTCACTCCAACGATCACAAGCGGTGATCAAGGAGCCGTCCTCCTTGCTGGCATAGGTGACGTGGCCGAAATCCTGGCGTTGACGCTCGGCCACCGCATCGATCAGGTGCAGCAATCCCGAATCCAGCTGGGGAGGCATCGATGGAGCCATCTCAACCCATCTCCATCGAGAGAACCCGTTCCAGGCTACTGGCGGTATCTTGGCGGAACTGATGAACGTTGAGAGAAGCCAGCAACAGCAATGCGCCAAAGGTCACCAGAGCCTCCACGGCAAGGACCATGGCAAAGGCGGGGAAGGGGCCAGGACCCAGCGGCAATTGACGACCCAAATCAAGGAGGCCACCGCCGAGCAACTTGCCGATCGCACGCGAAAGGGCCTGGGCAAGACCCCAAACTCCAACAAAGGCTCCAGCGGCCTGGGGCAGGGTCAGATCAAGCATCAGGCAAAGGGCACTGTTCGTGGCAATCCCGGCGGCCAGTCCAAACAGCACCATGACGAACTGGAGCAGGGGCACACTGCGGGTGAGTCCGCAGAGGATCAGAAGGACAAGAGAGATCAGGATCAGCCGGCAACCCAGCCTGGCCGAGGGCAACTTGCCCAGCCTTGGCACCACTAGCAAGCCCGCCAGCAGAAGCCCCACCAGGGTGCCCATACCCCAGAAGGCATTGAGCTGGGTACTGGCCGAGATACTGAGACCGAAGACCTGGGCTCCATAACTTTCAAGAATGGGATCTTGGAGAAACAACCCAAGGGTGAAGGCCACTAAAAAGGCAAAAAAAATCAAGACCTGCCGGCTGGAGGTGATCAGCCGCCAAGACTGGGCCATGGTGACAGCCTCTTGAGGCAGCTCACCTGGGGCCTTGGCCTGATTTCCAGCTTCTGAGGCTGCAAGGCCTGGATACGCAGACCTGGTCTCCATATTCCAGGTTGCCAACAACGTCAGGGCGATCACGATCAAGGAGACCTTGAACATGAATTTAGTCAAAACCGGCTCAATAATTGCAGGATCCGTTACCTGATCAAGGGAACTCAGACTCAGACTGGTGAGGATGGCCCCGACCACAATGCCGACGGTGAGCATGCACCACACCAGGGCCACGGCCCTCGGGCGCTCGGCCTCATCGGTGCGGTCGATGACCAAGGCGAGGTAGGGGGTGGTGGCTAGGGAAATGGCCAATCCGTAGGCGGCAAAAAGACCGCATAAGGCAGTAATGCCGAAAGCCAGGCCAGGCTGGCTGCCGGCACTGAGCAAACGCCCCACCTGAAAAATGAGGGGAATCGCCAGCACCGCCAGCCCACTGAAGAGCAGGGTGCCTAACAGCACATAGGGCACCCGGCGGCGACCGAAGAGGGGATAACCATCGGAGATCTGGCCAAACAGCACCCTGGAGGGTGCCATGAATTGCTCAAACGCCAGGGCGCCCCCCACAAGTAAACCCGGGTAACCCAACTCGCTGAGCATCACCCTGTTCAACAACCCGGAAAAAATGACCGCCAAAGCACCAAGGCAGGCCTGGAAGAGCCCCAATCGAAGAATCGCAAGCAGGGAGAGGGGCTTTTGCACGACCAATTAGGAGCTCAACGGGAGGGGGAGGCTTGACCCATGGGGGCACGGAAGAAGGAAGCGGCACAAGCCGGCACCACCGGTTGCAACTCGACCGGAGCGCTCTCTAGGCCAGGGGTTGGGGGGCGACGATCCGGCAGGGAAGGACGGGGACAGAGGGCGATCTGATCTAGACCAGTGCGACGACGCAGGTCGGCAAGACTCTTGTTGTAGGTGGAGATCGCCAGGGCATAGCGGACCTCGGCCTGGGTGAGGTCGCGCTGGGTGTCAACCACCTCCCGCTGGGTGGTGACCCCGGCCTGGAAGCGCAGGCGAGCCAGCCTCAGGGATTCGCGGGTGGAAAGCACCTCCTGGGCATTGGTGGAGATGTTGAGGTTATTGCGCTGAAGTTCAAAGAAGCTTCGCTCCACCTCGACGCGGATCTGGTCGCGGCGCTGGGCGAAGCGATAGCGACCCTGATTGGCCTTTTGTTTGTTGAGGCGATAGAGAGCCCGGGCCCGGCCGCCATCGAAGAGGGTCCAGCTGAGATTGAGGCCGATGGCATTATCAACGCTCCAGTTAGTCTGGCCCAGCACATTCTGGGCGGCTGGGGCCTGGCTTGAGCCATTAACAAAGTCAGTATACCTGTCTCCATAGGAATTGCTGGCACTCAGAGTATTGACAATGCTCAGCAACGGCTGGGATGCAGCTAGCTCAGAATTGGCTTCGCTATTGGCAATCGAAATATCCAGCAAGATATCATCGAGTTCCTCGCGGTAAGCGAAGGCGGCAATGATGCTCTCCTCCAAGGAGGGGATCCAGGCCCCCACCACCCTGGATGGATCCTTGGCAACGGGGGTGACATCTTGGGGCAAGGAGAGCAAAGCAGCCAGCTGGCGCCTGGCATCGGCCTGGCCGAGGCCAGGACCGACGGGTCCATTGCCGGTCAAGGCATTGGTGAGAAGCTGTTGGTCGCGGGCCAACTGGGTTTCGGCCTGAAGCACCTCAAGCTTGGTGGCTACGCCGGCCTGGAAACGGGAACGAGCATCACGCAAGCTGACCAGAGAAGCCCGGACGGATTCCTGGCCAATGCGCACCTGTTCGTCGGCAGATTGGAGATCGAAGTAGGCCTCGGCAGCCTGTAGCCTCAGGTCTCGCAAACCAATGAGATAGGCGTTCTTGGCCTTCTCATAGCGATCACGGGCTGCGGCAATCCGAGGGGTCCGCTGGGGATCAATCAATGCCCAACTCGCCTTGAGCACGGCATCCATAGCCGTGATCGAGCTAGTTGAATAGCCTGTAACACGTGAATCGAACACCGATGGGCGGTAAGCCTGGCTGGCCGAATAGGCCGGCAGCTGGGACGCCCCCAACTGAATCGTCGGGTACCAACGGGAGATCTCAGCTCGCAGTAGCGATTGGGCTTCCTCGACCTGGATGGCGAGGGCCTTGAGGTTGGGATTGTTGACCTCGGCGATAGTCTCGACTTGATCCAGTCCCAGGGGGCGCAATTCGCGGATGCGCACCTGGGAAGGCTTCACGGGCAGGGCCAGCGGCGGTGGCGAAGCGAGATCGGGGTCGTTAGCGGGCAGTACGGTGGCGGCTGGGGGCAGCAGGCTGGGATTGACCCGGGGCCTCGGACCCTTCACCTGGGGTGCCCTCGGCAGAGCCTGCTGCGGCTCAAGAGCCGAAGGCCCCACGAACGGACTGACTTGGGTCGTTAATCCCTGCACCGGAGAAGACTGGGCACCAACTGAACCGGCCCAAAGAACCGGAACCACCGTGAGGGCCGCAAACAAAGAAACCTGGCGACCCACTGGAAAACCATCGAACCGGCTGAGCTTAAGCATGGCCATGGATGCTTCCAATGCAGACAGCCACCAGTTCTTCCGCACTGCCGATGGGGTGGATCGGGACCGGCAGCTGGGCCTGGAGCTGTTCAAGGGTCATGTCGTCGAGAAACACACTTTCCCCCTGGCGCAACATCAACTTTGGCAATAACAACTTCTCGCCCAGGTCCCGGCCTTGCAACCCCTGGATCAAATCGGCCCCGGTCAGCAATCCGGTCACCACCAGGTCCTGCCCCCAGTAGGGGCTTGGCAGACCATAAAGCCTCAGATCCAGGCCCTCGACCCTGTTGAGCCGGTCCAGCACCGGCTCCAGGGCCCCAGCCACCACTGCCCCCACCACCCAGCTGAGACGCTGGGGAACGGCCAGGGATGTGGGTAGCTGGGCGGTGGCCTGATCAAGCTCCTCAAGGAAGCCCCGAATGCTGCCAACGCCGTTCTCCCTTTGGGGTAGGTCCTCGTAGTCGGTGCGGGGAGGCAGGGGCAAACCCGCAATGAGGTACCACTCATCCGCCAGCCAGGCAAACCTGCTGCCTAGACGGCTCTGGAATGCCTCCTGCAGGGCTTCGACCTGGCTGATAGCGGCAATGGCGGCAGCTTGATCCACCGGCACCAGGTTGTCGTTGGCTGGACGGAACCGGGTCAGGCCAACGGGCACCACAGCGGTGGAAAGCACCGTCGGCCAATCTCCCTCGGCGAAAGCGGCCAAATCCTGGAGGGTGCGCCCCAGGGCCTCACCATCGTTTACCCCCGGACAGACCACCACTTGGGCATGGATCTGGAGCCGGCGCTCGGCGAACCAACTCAATTGGTCGAGCAGGAGGGCGGCACGGGGGTTGACCAACAGGCGGCTGCGCAGCTCGGGGTTGGTCGCATGTACTGAGACGTAAAGCGGAGAGAGCCGCTGGGCCTCGATGCGCTGCCAGTCAGCCGCAGTGAGATTAGTAAGGGTGAGATAGGAGCCGTATAGAAAGCTCAGCCTGTAATCATCGTCCTTGAGATAGAGACTGCGCCGATGGCCAGGGGGCTGTTGATCGATAAAGCAGAAGGGACAGCGATTGTTGCATTGGCGCAGACCATCAAACAGGGCCTCGCTGAAGGCCAGCCCAAGCCCATCGTCCGCATCCTTCTCCAGTTCAATGACATGGACCTCGCCCGCGGGATCTTCGACCTCCAGACGCAGGTCTTCCTCCCCCACCAGCATCTGGAAATCAATCAAATCTCGGGGCCGCACCCCGTTGATGCTGAGCAGGCGATCACCAGGCTGAAAACCCAGCTCCTCACCAATCGATCCCGGTTCAACGCTGACCACAACAGCGGGCTGGGGGAGTCGATCGGAAGAAGATCCCCCAGGGTCCTCCAGGGAAATGCCAGCAGTCAACTCATTCCACACCGCAACTCAAGGCCAGGGGCACCAGTCTGGCGGTCCTTGGTCTCGCCTGGCCACCCCGGCGGGCCTGTGGAAATTCAGCGAGCCAGGCTTTCGGCACCGCGGAAACCAAGCAGCAGTACCAAACCGAACAACAGTCGGTAGGCCACGAACAGCCAGGTGCTGTTTTGCTGCAGGAAACGCAGCAACCAGGCAATCGCCATCCAGGAGACCACGGCCGCCGTGGCGACCCCCAGCAGCATGGGCAGGGCCCCGCCATGGGAGGGGCTGGCCAGGGCATCTTTGAGTTCCACCAACCCAGCCAGGGTGATGGCCGGAATGCCCAACAAGAAGGAGAAGCGGGCGGCGTCAGGACGCTGCCAACCATCGAAGAGGCTGGCGGTGAGGGTGCTGCCGGAACGGGACACCCCAGGCACCAGGGCCAGGGCCTGAGCCAATCCCACCAGCAATCCATCGCGGGATTGGACATCGGCAAGGAACCGACGCCGGGATCCGACCAGCTCGGCGAGGGCCAGCAGCAGAGCCATGACGATAGATACGACCCCGATGGAGGTGATGCTGCGAAGGGGGGAATGGTCGTAATCGGGCACGAGTTTCTTGAGTGCCAGTCCCGCGACCAAGATCGGAATGGTGCCCAGGGCGATCGCCACACCCAGGCGGGCCGATGGTTCTCGCCACTGGCCGTCACGAAACGCCTGGCCCATGGCATGGATCACTTCCGCCAGGTCCTGCCGGAAATAGGCGATGACGGCCGCGATGCTGCCCAACTGGATCACAGCCGTGTAGGCCACACCTGGATCCCCCCACCCCAAAAGCACCGGCACCACCTTGAGGTGGGCGGTACTACTTATGGGCAGAAACTCCGTCAAACCCTGGACCACCCCCAAGACCATGGCGTGCCAACAATCCTGCAGCAGGGGCATGGCCTCAGCGGTAGATGAAGCAGCCATGCGCCAGGGGAAAAGAAATTGATCCGACCCTATGGCGGCCATGGACACCGCGCCAGCCCCCTTCGCCCCCCTGGCCTTTAACGTTGGCCATCTTTCTTAATAACTTGGGTGATCGTTGCTCCAGCCAGCCCCTCCAGGGGTGCTAGTCCTGGCTTCTCTGGCGCCTGGGCTGAGGCGATTCCGGTTGGGCTGATGCTTCCAGGCATTGCCGCCCTGCTGGTGCTTCTGCCGGTGTTTCTGCAAGCCCCTTGGGTGCGGGCCTCGCCGATGGGGGCGACCCTTTTCACCCCTGGGCTGCTGGCGTTAGGCGTGGTGCTGGAACGCCGCGGCCAGGGACCATGGAGTGCCATCGGCGCCATGCTCGTGGGGTTTGCCGGCAGCTGGCTAGGGGGATCGCTGTTCTGGGGTTGGTGGCGGGTCCATCCCCTCTGGCACCTGCCAATCGAGGGCTTTGCCGTCCCCCTGGCCCTTGGCGGACTCGGGAGCCGCTGGCGCCTGGCCGGTGCGTTCTACCTCGCCTCCTTGTTGGGGACAGCAGCCACCGATGGGGTAATGGCCCTGACCGGGGTGATTCACCTCTGGCCCCAGGTGGTGGAAGCACCTCTGAGCGAGGCTGGGGTGCTCCTCCAGCAGGCAGGGGAGGCGGTGCTCCAACCGATGGGCCTGGGCCTGATCGGCCTGAGCGGAACCGTCCTTTTGGCCGTTTGCCGATGGCTCTGGCCCCAGGGGCTGGCCGG
Organism: Synechococcaceae cyanobacterium; assembly: GCA_947458155.1. Classification (GTDB taxonomy): domain Bacteria; phylum Cyanobacteriota; class Cyanobacteriia; order PCC-6307; family Cyanobiaceae; genus Cyanobium. The sequence continues at coordinate 7,746 of CANGZM010000038.1, forward strand.
TCGGGTGGCTGCGGCGACCCTGGCCACCACTTTGTTAGTGGATGGGATCTTCCTGGCGGCAGCGTTACTCGCCCCTGGGCTGAGTGGCCTGATCTGAAGAACTGCGAAAGACGGGGATCCGTCCTGGAGTGGGGCAGGCATGCTCTGTAACGTTATGGCAAGACCAATCCATCCCGGAGTCGGTCCAGCCTTCCCTTCCCCCCTTTCAAGGAGTCTGTCGTGATGAAACGACTGCTTGCCTGGCTCATGAGCGGCGTCGTGCTCGCCGGCCTGCTCGTCACCCTGATGCTGCCCCAACCGGCATTGGCCACAGAGCGACGCAATGTCGCCGATGACAAGATCGCTGAGTCCGCCGGCAAGGTGGATCTCAACAACTCATCGGTGCGCCGCTTCCAGCAATACCCAGGTATGTATCCGACCCTGGCCGGAAAGATCGTACTTGGTGGCCCTTACCAAAATGTCGATGATGTACTGAAACTTGATCTGACTATTCGTCAGAAAGAGTTGTTTGAAAAGTACAAGAACAATTTCACGGTAACTGATCCTTCCATTGCCCTGAACGAAGGCTTTGACCGCATCAACGACGGTGTTTACCGCTGATCACCTGCTGCAATCAGGGGCCTGGAGCCCTTTGTGACATCCGCTGAGGTTTCTCTCGGCGGTTTTTTTTGGATCGACAGGCCCGAGGATGCGGTCGTGACGATGGGGGCGCCAGGCGGTCCCATAGGCTCGCCAGTAGCACGGCCCTGCAATGGCATCCTCCCTGACGGACCAATGGGATGTGGTGGTGGTCGGCAGCGGCGCCGCCGGTCTGATGACTTGCCTGGAATTACCGGCTGAATTGCGCGTTCTGCTGCTCAGCAAACACGACAGTCCCCCTTCAGCGAGCCGCTGGGCCCAGGGTGGCATCGCCGCCGTGACCCGCTCCGACGACAGCCTGGACAGCCACATCGCCGACACCATGAAGGCGGGAGCTGGCCTCTGTGATCCGGCGGCGGTGAACGTGCTGGTTCGTGAAGCTCCGGCGTGCGTCGAGCGCCTATTGGAGCTGGGCATGGCCTTCGACCGGGAAGGGCCAGGTCTGAGCACCACCCTGGAGGCCGCCCACAGCCACCGCCGTGTGCTCCATGCCCAGGACCGCACCGGCGGGGCCCTGGTGGATGCCCTGGAACGGGAAACCCTGAACCGCCCCCTGCTTACCCAGGCCAAAGGGGTACCCGCCCTCCAGCTTTGGCTGGAGAACGGCCACTGCGTTGGCCTGCAGGTGCTGGAGGGCCAACGGTTGCGCTGGTTGCGGGCCGGAGCCGTGGTGATGGCCAGCGGTGGCGGTGGCCATCTCTTTTCCCACACCACCAACCCGACCCAGTCGAGTGGCGATGGCGTCGCCATGGCCTGGAGCGCCGGGGCCCGGGTACGCGATCTGGAATTCGTGCAATTCCATCCCACCGCCCTGATGTTGGCAGGGGCCCCCCATTTCTTGATCAGTGAAGCCGTCCGGGGCGAAGGGGCCCTGCTTTGTGAAAGCGACGGCCGCAGCCCGGTGGCCCACCTAGCGGGGGGGGACCTGGCCCCCCGGGACCAGGTGAGCCGCGCCCTGGCCCGGCGCATGCAAGCCCTGGGGGTTGATCATCTGTGGCTGGACCTGCGTCCCGTCGGGCAGGAGCGTCTGGAAAGGCAGTTTCCAACCATCTTGAGTCGCTGCCGGGAGCTGGGACTGGAGCCCACCACCGCTCCGATTCCCGTGGCTCCGGCAGCCCACTACTGGATGGGCGGCATCAGCACTGACCTGCAGGCCGCCAGCAGTGTGCCTGGCCTCTATGCCGTGGGGGAAGTGGCTTGTACTGGAGTGCATGGTGCCAACCGACTCGCCAGCAACTCCCTGATGGAATGCCTTGTCTTTGCCCGCAGGCTGGTGGCAGGCTTGCAGCTGCAACCCTTGCCGGCTCAGCCGATCCCCAGGGCCTGTTCCGGCCCTGCCCCAGGAGAAGAGGCCACAGCGGACCCCAAAGCGATCCAGGCCCAGATCGCCGACCTGCGCAAGCTCTGCTGGCAGGTGGCGGGGGTGGAGCGGCAGGGCCACTCCCTGGCCCTTGGCTGGCACGAAGTTCGGCGACGCCGTCAGTTATGTGAGGCAAACCGGCTGCTGCGACGGGCCCATGGCCAACCCCCAGGCCTGGCTCTTCAGCTGGAGCCAGGCCAGCGCGAACCTTTGCTGGCCATGCAGGATCTGCGCCAGAGGCTGGTGCTGGCCGAACTGTTGTGTCAGGCAGCCCTGTTCCGAGATGAGAGCCGTGGGGGGCATTTCCGTGAAGATGCTCCGGCCCCCCAACCGTTCTGGCAGCGTCACACTGTCCAGGAGCGGGGGCGGGCGATCACAACGAGCGCGATCATCGGCCGGCCTGGGGACAGGGGGAGTGGGGAGGCTAGGGCTGGGGGACCAGAGAAAGGTCAGAAGCCCGGAACACCCTTGTAGCCAATCATCTCAGCCAATTTGGCCAGGGGCTTGACGCCCGATTCAATTTTGCCGTTGATCTCCCAGCTGGGGAATGCCTGGATGCTCTTGGTGGCACAAAGCTTGGCCTGGCTGTTGTGACCATCGGGGGCACATTCGACCACGTTGAGCTTGGCGGTGGCCTGTTTACCGAAGAGTTCCTTCTGATCGTGGCAATGGGGACACCAGTAGGCGGAGTACATGACCGCTCCCTTCTTACTGAGTTGGTCGGCCAAAGCGAGGGCCGCGGGCGAACTTTCGGCGACGACCGGCCGAGGCATCCCCTTGCCCAACACACTGGCGGGTCGATCGACTGCGGTAGCCCAGCCGAAGCTGACCACGGCCACCGCCAGGGCCGTCATCACCACCCGAAAAATGAGTTGTCCCCGGTCTTCCCACGCACCTCCCACCAAACTGAGCACCATCAAAGTGAAGCTGAGCAGGGCCGACAGCAAACAGAAGGGGCAAAACGCCTGGATCTTGAACACCATCAGGCCCAGCAACACCAGGCTGAATACGGCCATGGCCGTGGTGAGCAACGCCAGACCCCACCAGCTGCGGCTGTTGAGTTCGCCGCGGGCCTCGCCGGGCAGCACCAGGGGCAAAACCGCCATTAAAAGGACAGCCAGGTAAGCCAGGCAACCAAACAGGGCCAGTGGTTGGCCGAAAAGGGAGCCCCAGACACTGTTCAATACCTTGTCGCAGCCATCACTACCCCCAGGACAAAGGATCGGACCCAAAATCCCCCAACGCTTGAGGGTGATGACGCCAGTGTCGATGGCCCCAACAGTGGCCAACACGGCGATGGCGACCCGCAGCCAGCGACGGGAGGGCTCGGGGCGTCGCCGCTCGTTGAGACGACTGGCCAGGCTGCTTGAAGTCACGGGCAAGCAAGGAAGGTATTCCATCCTCGCAGCCCCTGATTCCATAGGGTGGGATTCCTGAGTCCCTCCGTCATCCGCCAATGGCCCCTGGCCCCTTCAACTCCACCGGCAGCGGCACTGACACCGGTTCCACTGAAATTAGAAAACCAACCGTGGCCTTTGCCCACCTGGGTTGTGAGAAAAATCGCGTCGATACCGAACACATGCTTGGCCTATTGGCGGAGGCGGGCTACGGCGTCAGCGCCGATGAAAGTGAAGCCAACCTCGTGGTGGTGAACACCTGCAGCTTCATACAAGAGGCGCGGCAGGAATCGGTGCGCACCTTGGTGGAGCTTGCTGAACAGGGCAAGGAGCTGATCATCTCGGGCTGCCTGGCCCAACATTTCCAGGAAGAGCTGCTCGATTCGCTGCCGGAGGCCAGGGCCATCGTGGGGACCGGCGACTATCAGCACATCGTCAGCGTGCTGGAGCGGGTCCAGGCCGGCGAACGGGTCAACCAAGTGAGCCCCGTGCCCACCTTCGTGGCCGACGAACACCTGCCCCGTTATCGCACCACCAGCGAAGCGGTGGCTTATCTCAAAGTGGCCGAAGGCTGCGACTACCGCTGCGCTTTCTGCATCATTCCCAAGTTGCGGGGCGACCAACGTTCAAGGCCCATCGAATCGATCGTCGCCGAGGCCCAGCAACTGGCCGCCCAGGGGGTGCAGGAGCTGATCCTGATCAGCCAGATCACCACGAACTACGGGCTCGACCTCTACGGCCGCCCCCGCCTCGCCGATCTGCTACGAGCGCTGGGGCAGGTGGAAATCCCCTGGATCCGGGTCCATTACGCCTATCCCACCGGCTTGACCCCCGCAGTACTGACGGCCTTCAAGGAGGTGCCCAACGTGCTGCCGTATCTGGATCTGCCCCTGCAACACAGCCACCCAGAGGTACTACGGGCCATGAATCGCCCCTGGCAAGCGGAGGTCACCGATGGACTGCTGAGGCGCATCCGGGAGCAGCTCCCGGAGGCCGTGCTGCGCACCACCTTCATCGTCGGCTTCCCGGGTGAAACCGAAGCCCATTTCCAACATCTGCTGGACTTCGTTGCCGAACATCGTTTCGACCATGTGGGGGTGTTTACCTTCTCCCCGGAGGAGGGCACCGCGGCGGCGACCCTGGCAGAGCAGGTCGCGCCCGAGGTAGCCCTGGAGCGCAAGGACCGGCTAATGGCCCTGCAGCAACCGATCGCCGCCGACCGCAACGGGGCCTGGGTGGGTCGAATCGTGGATGTGTTGATCGAGCAGGAACACCCCGGCAGCGGCGCCATGATCGGGCGCTGCGCCCGCTTCGCCCCAGAAGTGGATGGTGAAGTGCGGGTGCTCCCTGGCGTGGGGGGCCTCAGCGCAGCACCGGGAACCATGGTCACGGTGCGTCTCACCGGCGCCGCCACCTATGACCTTGAGGGAGAAGTCGTTGGAGCCCGTGCCCTCGTGGACAGCGTCAAACAAAGTCGCCAGACCTCCGTTTGAGCCGGCCCACCTTCCCCGCAGGGCCCCCCGTCGTCCAGACCCTGTTGAAGCGCCTGCAACGCCACCAGCGGTCGACCTATCTGGTGGCATCGGGGTTGAGCACCGCCGGATCCTTCGCCGGGCTGACAGCTAAGGGCTGGATCTTGATCCAAAGCAATGGCAATCCCCTGATGCTGGCCCTGCATTTCGGGTTACTGGCGCTGCCCAGCCTGCTGTTGAGCGGACCCGCAGGAGTCCTGACCGACCGGATCGGCTGCCAGCCGGTGTTAATCCGGGCGCAATGGGCCCTCTTTGCTGCGGCAGCGCTTGGGGCCCTGGCGATCCCGCTACTTGAAGGCCAGAGCCAGGTGGCCCTGCTGCTGCTAAGCACCCTGCTGATAGGGATGGCAAGCAGCTACGAGCTCACCGCCCGCAACAAGTACAGCGCCCTGCTGGTGGATAAACCCGAGGAACTGGCCCCGTTCCTGGCCAGTTTTTCGGTGGTTTTCAACGTGGGCAAGTTGGTGGGTCCGCCGCTGGGAGGTTGGTTACTGGCCCTGACGGGACCCAGCCTGGCCCTCGCCATCGACGCCCTCACCTACCTGGTGCCCATCGCCAGTGTGATGTGGATACTGCGTCCCCACCTAGATCAAGAACAGCGCAGTCAAGCGGGGCGTACGGCCTCGCTGGGGGCCGCCTGGAGGAGCTGTGGTCCAACCCTGCGCCATGTGCTGCGCTTCTGTGCTCTGGCCTGCCTGGTGGGCTTTTTCCATCCAGGATTGGCTCCCCTGATCGCCAACAAGGTGGTGGGGCCATCGCCTCAAGCCCTTGGTTTGTTCACCAGTGTGGTCGCCGCGGGAAGCATCGTCGGCGGGGTGGTGCTGCAGCGCAACAGCCAAAAGTTGATAGCCCGTCCCGGGGTCTTGCTGGGGGGCTGCACGGTATTGACCGGGATTGCCCAGTTGGGTATGGCCTGGAGTGCATCAGCTGTGGAAGTGGGCTGGCGAGAACCCATTTCGCTGGCCATGGCGTTCTGTATTGGGGCCGGAACGGCCGGGTTGCTGGCCAGCACCAACCTGATCGGTCAGATGGGTGCCCCGATGCACCTGAGAGGACGTATGGCCGGACTCAGCCAGATTGCCTTCTTGGGGGGCGGTGGTCTGAGCGGCTTGTTAGCCGCCTCCTTGACCGGGGCCCAGGGCTTAGCCACCACCTTTATTGTCCTTGGCCTTGCCGGTTTGACTGTGGGGGTAGTGGAACTGGCCAGCCAATGGAAACTGGAGCTCAGATCAGCTTGACGCCTCGCAAGACGACGGCAGCCAGGTAGGCGGCGATCAGACCAGCACCCACCAATCCCAGATAAAAAGCCACTCCCATGGGTCGATCCTGCGTCTTTGGCATTGATAACGCCTTCAACGCTACAGCAGCTATGACACCCTCGCGCGGCATGCGAACCGTCTCAGCGGCAGCGCCGGCCTAGGACCAGACGCCTTAGTCTTGCCCCACTTCGGAGCACTAGCTCCAGCATGCGCACCCTATTCGTCTACCCCGAATTTCCCAAGACCTTCTGGAGCTACGAAAAGATCCTGGAGCTGGTGAACCGCAAGGTGCTCTTGCCCCCTCTGGGCTTGGTCACGGTGGCCGCCCTGCTTCCCCAGGAATGGGAAATGAAGCTGGTTGACCGCAATGTGCGCGAGGTGAGCGAAGCGGAGTGGAAATGGGCGGAGTTGGTGGTCATCTCCGGAATGATCGTACAAAAAGCGGATATGGCAGCGCAGATCGGCAAGGCCAAGGCCCGAGGCCTACCAGTGGCCGTGGGGGGTCCCTTTGCCAGCTCCACACCTGATGCTCCAGAACTGCAGCTGGCCGACTTCAAGGTGCTGGATGAAGGCGAAATCACCCTGCCCTTGTTTGTCGAAGCGATTGAGAAAGGGGAGCTTCAGGGGCGTTTCAGCTCCAACGGCGAAAAGCCTGACGTCACATCCACACCAGTTCCGCGCTTCGACCTTCTGGAACTAAATGCCTACGATTCGATGAGTGTGCAGTTCTCGCGGGGCTGCCCTTTTCAATGCGAATTCTGCGACATCATTGTTCTGTATGGCCGTAAACCCCGCACCAAGACCCCGGATCAATTGGTCGCCGAGTTGCAAAAGCTCTACGACCTAGGTTGGCGCCGCTCAATTTTCTTGGTTGATGATAATTTCATTGGCAACAAACGCAACGCCAAACAACTTTTGCCGGCCTTGAAACAGTGGCAAGTTGAGAGGGGTTATCCCTTCAGTTTCGCCACCGAGGCCTCCGTCGACCTGGCTTCGGATGATGAAATGATGGAGATGATGGCCGAGGCTCGTTTCGACAGCGTTTTTCTGGGGATTGAAACCCCAGATGAAGCAAGCCTTTCGATCGCCGGAAAACATCAAAACACTCGCAGTTCCCTGGAGGAATCAGTCGACCGCATCACCTCCTATGGCATTCGGGTGATGGCTGGTTTCATCATTGGTTTTGATGGTGAAAAAGCTGGAGCTGGGGATCGCATCGTTACATTTGTCAGCCGCACCGGCATTCCTGCCGCCATGATGGGCATGTTACAGGCCCTTCCAAATACAGGTCTTTGGCATCGCCTCGAAAAGGAAGGTCGGCTGATTGAAGAGAAAGCTGACGCTAAAGGGGTCAATCAGACCAACCTACTGAACTTTGTACCCACCCGCCCCATTCGCGACATCGCCAACGAATATGTGGATGCCTTTTGCCGTCTCTACGAGCCAAATGCCTATATCGACAGGGTTACGCACTACTACACCAAAGTCGGCAAACCCCGTTGGCAGCAGTACGTCAAGACAAAGGCCCTCGGCAAGGCCAGTTTGCCAACCTGGACCGACCTGAGGGCCCTGTCCATCGTCATTTGGCGCCAGGGTTTTTTGCGGGATACCCGCTGGCGCTTCTGGAACTCCCTCGCCACCATCGCCCGCCGCAATCCAGACAACCTGGAGCAATTCCTGGTGACGTTGGCCCACAACGAACATTTCCAGGAATACCGCAGCGTCGTGACCCGCGAAATCCAGGAGCAGTTGGCGGCCCTCCCCCCTGAACCGCCGAACACCACGAGCAAAGCCCGCCGCGAGCTGCAACCGGTCTGATTGATCTTCTCAAACTGGTCTGTCTATCAATCCTGCACGTAGGAGAGCCCCAAGCGGAGGCATGTCTCGGCTTTCTGCAATTCGCGTCCGAGGTAAAGGGCGTGATCCAAGCAGCTAAGGGGATGGGGGCCTGGACCTTCGCAAAGGGCGATACCGAGTTCCTTGGCGGTGCGGCCGCGATAGACGGCGAAGGGGGACCTTGCTAGGGCGCCACGACAGGACAACACCTCACCGGTTTGGGGATCGGTGGCCCGACCCTTGTCATCAATGGAGTTGCCGTAGTGCTCGGCGACCAACTCGCC
>CANGZM010000039.1 GCA_947458155.1 Synechococcaceae cyanobacterium
GTAAAGGCAGATGATTTCGCTTTAACCCAGGGAACCAGATAATTTGCCGAGGTAATCAATCAATTGCCTACTCCATACTCACCTGAGACCAACTATGCCAATCTTCAACCCAAGCCCATCCTCCAGCGCCGAGGGCAACACATCCAATCCCTGCCGCAGACCCTCCTGGTCATCGCTGGCCAAGCCAGCCCTTGGCGTTGCACTAACTATGGGGGTGCTTACCACTGGCCAGGCGCGAGCCTATGTTGTGAATGTTGGTGGTCAAGATTGGGACGTGACCACATTTACCGGAAGCTACAATGACCATAAGAGTAAATTTGCCCAGACACCAGGGGGGGTGATGCCTTGGTGGGGCGATTCATCCTTGGCAACTCAGTTCTCTAACGCCTTAGGATACTCTTTGGGAGCTCCTAATTCCATCGAAACATTATCTGCGGGCTCTCAGACGAATATTAATGTTGGCCCCTATTTTGCGTATAATAGCATAGTTGATAAAATCACCTTCCTGCTGACAGACACGGCTGCAACTTATCACCCCAACCCTTCACCCCTAATCTTTTCTGTAGATTTAAATTCCTCTGTGACTTGGGCCCAGGTCGTCGCCCCGAAATCGGGACCTCCGAGCGACCCGACACTCTCGACTGTCCCCGGCCCCGTGCCTGCCATTGGTGCCTTCGCTGCCTTCGGCTTCAGCCGCAAGCTGAGGAAGCGCATCAAACTCAGCACTAACATCTCAGCCAGCCTCTACGGCAGCTGATCCGATACGGGGCACCTTTCACAGCTGCCAGGGCCTTTTTTCAGCGTGGGCAGTTGGGCTTTGTGAATCCTCAGCCAGCGGGTGGCACTGAGCCACCCGCTGGCTTTCAAGCAAACCAGCAATTGCAGCTTTTTTTCGAAATTAGTCCATTCCCAACTTTAATCCTTTTCTCTCTGCTTCCACAGTCTTGAAAAGTTCAGGCGATGCCAACACAAAGTTCGATGCCAATCTCTTGCCCTGGCTCCAATTACGGCCATGGCTTTGATTTTTGCTGGGTGTTCCAGGAGTTGTGACCAGTCACAGGCCTTGATGACAACAGCAATCGACGACGTGATGACCTACAAGTCAGCTGTACCCGTGCCGGTTCCTCACCCGTCCAACCCTGGCGAAAAGCAATAACCTCTGACTCAGATAGTCATCTGGTGACTCAGATAGTCATCTGGTCATGCGCAGCGTCAATCTGGCGGAGGCCAAGACGGGGCTCTCCGTCTTGCTCGCTGCGGTGGAAGCCGGGGAGGAGGTGGTGATCACCCGCAGGGGGAGATCCGTGGCTCGGCTGATCCGTGAAACAGACGGCGATGCGGAATCCGGCGATTGGGTCGCCCGCCTGCGCCGCTTCCACGCTCACCAGCCGGGGCCGGCGGGGTCCGCCGTGGAGCTGCTGCGGGAGCTGCGCGATCAGGAGCCATGAAAGCCACGGCGGCAACCTGCCCCCCCGTTCTGCAGCCCTCGCGACCAAGAACGGGCCTGCCAGGGACAAAAATGGAAGTGATGTCCCCGCAGCGGCCGGATCCGCGCCCCCAGCCCCCATGCCTGACGCCGCCGCCGCCGCCATCCACCCCGCCGAATTGCTGCCCGCCTACCGGGCCGCCGCGGCCGAACGCCAGGCCCTGGGAGTGCCGCCCCTGCCCCTGAATGCGCCCCAGGCCCAGGCCCTCACCGCGCTACTGGCCGCGCCGCCGGTCGGCGAAGAAGCTTTCCTGCTGGAGCTGCTCAGCGAACGCATCCCGCCGGGGGTGGATGAGGCCGCCTACGTGAAAGCCAGCTGGCTCACGGCCGTCGCCCGCGGCGAGGCCAGCAGCCCCCTGGTCAGCCCCCTGGAGGCCACCCGCCTGCTGGCCACCATGATCGGCGGCTACAACGTGGGCGCGCTGATCGAGCTGCTGGCCAGCCCCGATGCCGTAGTGGCCGCCGCCGCCGCCGAGGGCCTCAGCCGCACGGTGCTCGTCTACGACGCCTTCCACGACGTGATCGAGCTGGCGGCCAGCAACCCCCTGGCCCAGCAGGTGGTGGATAGCTGGGCCGCCGCCGAATGGTTCACCAGCCGGCCGGAGCTGCCGGCAGAAATCACCGTCACCGTGTTCAAAGTGGAGGGCGAAACCAACACCGACGACCTGTCGCCCGCCACCCACGCCACCACCCGCCCCGACATCCCCCTGCACGCCAACGCGATGCTGGAAACCCGCATGCCGGGGGGTCTGGATCTAATCGGCGAGCTCAAGGCCAAGGGCTATCCGGTGGCCTATGTGGGGGACGTGGTGGGTACGGGCAGCTCGCGCAAATCCGCCATCAATTCGGTGCTTTGGCACACCGGCACCGACATCCCCCACGTACCCAACAAGCGCAGTGGCGGTGTCATCCTGGGAGGCAAAATCGCGCCGATCTTCTTCAACACCGCCGAGGATTCCGGCGCCCTGCCGATCGAATGCGACGTGACCGCGCTGAACTCCGGCGATGTGATCACGATCCGGCCCTACGCCGGCACAATCGAGCGGGCCGCCACGGAAGCGGGCGCCGGTGAGATCGTGGCTCGCTTCGAGCTCAAGCCCAGCACCATCGCCGATGAGGTGCGCGCTGGCGGCCGCATCCCCCTGCTGATCGGTCGCTCCCTCACCGATAAGGTGCGCGCCCAGCTGGGCCTGGGCGCCAGCCAGCTGTTCATCCGTCCGGCCGCCCCGGCCGACACCGGCAAGGGCTTCACCTTGGCCCAGAAGATGGTGGGCAAGGCCTGCGGCCTGGCCGGCGTGCGCCCCGGCACCAGCTGCGAACCGCTGATGACCACCGTCGGCTCCCAGGACACCACCGGGCCGATGACCCGCGATGAAATGAAGGAGCTGGCCTGCCTCGGTTTCTCCGCCGATCTGGTGATGCAGAGCTTTTGCCACACCGCCGCCTACCCCAAACCCGTAGACATCAAAACCCACGCCGAACTGCCCGATTTCATGGCGTCGCGCGGCGGCGTCGCCCTGCGCCCCGGTGATGGCATCATCCATAGCTGGCTCAACCGCCTGCTGCTGCCCGACACGGTGGGCACCGGCGGCGACAGCCACACCCGTTTCCCCTTGGGCATTTCCTTCCCCGCCGGCTCGGGCCTGGTGGCCTTTGCCGCCGCCATCGGCGCCATGCCACTCGACATGCCCGAATCGGTGCTGGTGAAGTTCTCCGGTTCGCTGCAGCCGGGGGTGACCCTGCGCGATGTGGTGAATGCGATCCCCTACGTGGCAATCCAGCAGGGCCTGCTCACGGTGGAGAAGGCCGGCAAGAAGAACATTTTTTCGGGTCGCATCATGGAGATCGAAGGATTACCCGACCTCAAACTCGAACAGGCGTTTGAATTGACCGATGCCACGGCAGAGCGCTCCTGTGCCGGCAGCACCATCAAGCTGTCGGTGGAAACAGTCAGCGAATACCTGCGCAGCAACGTGGCGCTGATGAAAAACATGATCGCCCGCGGTTACAGCGATGCCCGCACCCTGGCCCGCCGCATCAAGGCGATGGAGGCCTGGCTGGCCAATCCGCTGCTGATGCAGGCCGATGCCGATGCCGAGTACGCCGCCATCATCGAGATCAACCTCGATGAGCTCAAAGAGCCGATCCTGGCCTGCCCCAATGACCCCGACAACGTCAAGCTGCTCAGCGAGGTGGCCGGTGATCGCATCGACGAGGTATTCATCGGCTCCTGCATGACCAACATCGGCCACTACCGCGCCGCCGCCACCGTGCTGGCCGGACAGGGCCCTAACAAGGCCCGCCTCTGGGTCTGCCCGCCCACCCGCATGGACGAAGAAAAGCTCAAGGAAGAGGGCTATTACGCCACCTTTGAAGCCGCCGGCAGCCGCATGGAGATGCCCGGCTGCTCCCTCTGCATGGGCAACCAGGCCCGGGTCGAGGACAACACCAGCGTGTTCTCCACCAGCACCCGCAACTTCAACAACCGCCTCGGCAATGGCGCCCAGGTGTATTTGGGCAGCGCCGAGCTGGCGGCGGTCTGCGCCCAGCTGGGGTACATCCCCAGCCCAGCGGAATACCTGGCGATAGCAGCCGCCAAAATCGACCCGCTCGCCGATCAGCTCTACCGCTACCTCAACTTCGACCTGATCGACGGGTTCGCCGATCAGGGTCGGGTGGTCAGCGGCGCCGACGAGGCCAGGGTGCTGGCGGAAGCCTGAGCGCTCGGGGGACCAGCCCCGTCAAGACAAAAACGATTAGGCAAACTTTACAAAAACTTGCCCATGCCCTGACTGCGGGCGAAAGCTGTCTGAAGACGAAAGCTGTCTGAAGACGAAAGACTGTGATTATCTGCGCACAATGCAACATCCCGCAACCAGGTCCGAAGCCCTGCCTTGGCTACGGTTCATAATGACCATGTTTTGATCTCCATCCCCCATGATTTCCTCCTGGAGCACTGCCCTCGGCCGCTGGATGCAACCCCTGCGCCGCGTGGTCGTCCTTGGCCTCGCCACCGTGCTGGCTTTCAACCTGGCCGCCTGCTCGGGCATCATCTCCAAGGATGCCAAGGATGCCGCCCGCACCGCAGTGCAAGTGGCCAAGACCGCCGCTGACGTCACCGGCAACGAATCGCTCAAGGGCGTCCTTGAACCCGTGCTGAAGGTGCTCAATACCACCGAAAAGCAAGTTAAGGAAGACGACCTCCCCGCCGCTGGCAAAACCATCCAAGCCTTCCAAGGCCTGTGGAAAACCGCCCAACCCGTGGTCAAGCTGGCTTCCGGCAGCAATTACGGTCTGATCGAAAAAGGTGTGAACCTGGTCATCAAGACCTTTGGTGGTGAAGTAGCCCCCTCCAAGGACAACGCCCTCACCGCCCTCGGCGGCTTGATTGGTCCCCTGACCAAGCTCCTGACCTGATTGCCCTCCGGCATTGCCCTCCGGCATCTAAATCACCCAACGGGGAGAAGCAAGTCCTTTGGATTTCTTCTCCCTTTTTTATTGAATGCCAATCTCCTAAGTGGAGTAACAACCATTACAAGAAGCCAAAAAAGGCGCCGTCTCCCCCCGGTTTTGTCACAATTGGTCTTGTCTAATCATCAAGCTCCATGAAGCGCCTGCTTACCGCCGGTATGGCTTTGGCCATCGCCGGCACCCTGGGCCTCTCCGGTTGTTCCAGCAGCACCACCGAAGCGACCCGTCAGACCGGTGAAGTTGTGGGAGGAGCCGTTAAGGATGGTGCCAACGCCGTCGGCGATGCCGCCAAGACCGCTGCTAGCGCCACCGGCCAGGCCGCCCTTGCACCCGCCCTCACCCCCGTGCTGAATCTGCTCAATAAGAGCAACGATGAAGTCAAAGCGGGCAACCTGACTGGTGCGATCGCTTCCATGGGCGGCTTCAGCGCCCTCTGGGCCACGGCAGGTCCCGTGATCAAGCCACTGGCTGGCGACAAGTGGCCCATCATTGACACCGCCGCCCGGCTGGCTCTCTCCACCTTCGAGAAAGGCAAAACTCCCACGGCCGCTAACGCCAGCTCGGCTATCACCGGCCTGCTTGGTCCCCTCAGCGCCCTGCTCAAGTAAATTCAGTTTTTCAGCGCAGAGCGATTACAACCCCTTGCCCAGCAGGCAAGGGGTTTTTTGATGACAAACCAAAGAGACCGAGCAACTGGCCCCGGGTGTGCGCCGCCGTAGTGACACGCTGGGTGGGTTCCCCTCTGCGCCGCACGCCTGGACCAGGAAATCCTGCTGTTTGAACCGGCCACCCCCGCAGCTGGAGCTCTCAAGGCGGTACTGGCCTTTCCCAGTACCTACTCAGTGGGCATCACCAGCCTGGGCTATCAGGTGGTGTGGGCCACCCTGGCGCGGCGAGCCGATATCTCGGTGCGGCGCCTGTTCACCGACCGCGGCGATCCGACCCATCGCCAAGGGGGACCAGGGCTTGAACTCTTTGGCCTCTCGCTCAGCTGGGAGCTTGATGCGCCGGTGTTGCTTGATTTACTGGAGGCAGAGCGAATCCCCACCTGGAGCAGCCAGCGCGGCGATGGCGATCCGATTGTCTTTGGGGGCGGCCCCGTGCTCACCGCCAATCCCGAACCCCTGGCCCCCTTTCTGGATGTGGTCCTCTTGGGGGACGGGGAGCTGCTCTTGCCCGCCTTCATCGACGCCCTGCAGGCCTGCCGCAACGCGCCTCGAAGCGAGAAGCTGCGCGCCCTGGCCCAGGTAAGCGGGGTCTATGTTCCCTCGCTGCATGCGCCTCGTTATGACAGCGCGGGCAACCTGCTGGCCATTGATCCCATCGAGGCCGGCCTGCCCCCAGTTGTTGCCAAACAAACCTGGCGGGGCAACACCCTGAGCCATTCGACGGTGATCACACCAGAGGCCGCCTGGCCCTCCATCCACCTGGTGGAGGTGGCCCGCAGCTGCCCGGAACTCTGCCGCTTCTGCCTGGCCAGTTACCTCACCCTCCCCTTTCGCACAGCCTCCCTTGATGACGGCCTGATCCCAGCGGTGGAAGCTGGGCTCTCGGCAACCCGCCGGCTGGGATTGCTAGGGGCTTCCGTCACCCAGCACCCCCAGTTCGAAGACCTGCTTGGCTGGCTGGGCCAACCGCGATTCGATGACCTCCGCGTCAGCGTCAGCTCGGTGCGGGCCGCCACCGTTACCCCAACCCTGGCGACCAGCCTCGCTGCCCGGGGCAGCCAATCGCTGACCATCGCCATTGAAAGCGGCAGCGATCGCATGCGGACCCTGGTGAACAAGAAGCTCAGCCGCGACGAAATCCATGCCGCCGCCCGCCATGCCCGCGATGGTGGCCTCAAGAGCCTCAAGCTCTATGGAATGGTGGGTCTTCCCAGCGAAGACGATGACGACATCGAGGCCACGGCGGAGCTGCTGCTGGCCCTGCGCAGCGCCACCCCGGGGTTGCGGTTGACGCTGGGGGTCAGCACCTTTGTGCCCAAGGCCCACACCCCTTTCCAGTGGGAACCGGTGCGCCCCGAAGCCGACAAGCGCTTGAAAACCCTCGCCAAACGACTCAAGCCCAAGGGCATTGCCCTGCGCCCGGAAAGCTACGGCTGGAGCGTGATCCAAGCCCTGCTCTCCCGCGGCGACCGGCGACTGGCTCCCGTGATTGCCGCCGTTCGGGGGCGCCAAGGCAGCCTGGGGGGGTGGAAAGCGGCCCATCGCGCCGTGCGCGACGGCGAACACCGCCCCCCCGCAGGCTGGGACCTGCCCGCCCCTCCCCCCTGGGAGGAAGTCATCCACCAGCGTTGGGACCTGGGGCGGGTGCTTCCCTGGGATCATCTGCAAGGGCCCCTGCCCAAGGCGACCCTGGCGAAGCACCATCAAGAGGCGCTGAACATCAGCGATCCAACCTCGGCCCCAACCCCGACTGCCCTGAGCTGACCGCCCGTAACCCCGCCAGCAGCACCCAGCCAGCGATATTGACCCGGCTGTCAAAGAGGGGAATGTCGGTGGCATGGAGGGCTACCAGAACCAGCGCCGCCGTCCACCAAGCCCGATCAAAGACCGGGCCGGTCGCCATGCCCAGCCGCAACCCCCTTAGCAGCAACCAAAGGGTGAAACCCACCAGCAGCAAAGCGGCCGGCAGGCCGTGGCTGAGCGCTAGATCAATCGGCAAATTGTGGGGATGGCCATGCCAATGGCCGGTGCGGCGGGGATAGATGAGGCTGAAGGCGGCCGCCCCCCAACCCAGCCAGGGACGCTCTGCGATCAACCCCAGGGCCACCTGCCACTGGGCTAGACGCGTAACCGCCAAGGGCCTCTGACCGGCGAACTGGAAATCGTTGAGGCGCGCCCAAACGGCCTCGGGCACCAACTGCTGGGCTGGGCCCTGCAGCAGCGAGGGCACCCCCGGCAGGGTTGCCGCAGCGACCAACCCGAGGCCGATGGCCAGCAAAGGCAGCAACCAGGACCAACTGGCGGGCCCCGCCACCAGGGGCATGGTCAATATCAGGGCCGCCCAGGCGTTGCGCGAGTCGGTGAGAAAGACAGCCGCCACCATGGCCGCCGCAATCGCCAAGACCCCAAGACGTTGACGCCAACCCAAAAAGGGCTGCAGTAGGGCGGCCAAGGTGAAGGGCCAGGCGATCACCAGCCAGGCACCGGCAATGTTGGCGTAATCGAACAGACCAGCCAACCGACCCTCTGGATTGCCACCGGGATGGAGATGCCAGATGATCAATCCCCCCAGGGCCTGAAAGGGGCCATGCCAACCCCAGGCCAGTTGGCCCAGGCCGGTCACAAGAACGGGTACGGTGCCGGCCACAAGCATCAGACCGGCACGCCGCCGTGAGGCTTGGTCGATCAGATAGGGCTGGAAGCCCCAAAAGCCCCAGAAGAAAGGCAGCCAGTTGCCCAGCCCAACCCAGGCCAGCCACCCACTGGACGCCCCCGCGGCCCCCAGCACCATCAGTCCGGCCACCACGAGCAGCAGTCGGTTTGCTCCATCTGCCAAGTAACGATCTCGCCGGCGACACCCCAGGATCAGGGACACCAACAACAGCAGCCCCGCCAGCAGGGCACTACTGGCCAACAGCACCAGTCCCAACTGAAAGCACGCCCAACCCAAGGGGAAAGTGCCAGCGGGGCGATCACTGAGCAGCTTTTGGCGCAGGTCCTTTGGGCGCAGGTCAATGAAACGGATCAACACAAAACCCCAAAACGAGCACGAACCATGGGCGCTGCCGTGCTTTCAGCGTTCAATCAAACACCGCCGTCCGTCCCCGATACACCATCACCTCGTGACACAACACCAGGCGGACCGCCTGGGCCAAGGCCAGCCGTTCACAATCGCGGCCCTTACGAATCAGGTCTTCCACCTCGTCGCGGTGACTGACCGGCACAATCACCTGCTGGATGATAGGTCCACCATCGAGTTCTTCGGTGACGAAGTGGGCCGTGGCACCGATTAACTTGACCCCCCTTTCCCAGGCCCGTTGATAGGGCTGGGCCCCCTGAAAGGCCGGCAAAAAGGAATGGTGGATGTTAATCACCTCACTGAAGCGCTCCAGAAAAGTAGGGCTAAGCACCTGCATGTACTTCGCCAGGATCACTAGCTGGATGCGATGTTCCGCCAGCAAATCCAACTGGGCGGCCTCCACCTCAGCCCGATTGGCGGCACAGATGGGCAGATACTCGAACTGGGCGCCAAAGTTTTCCACGCTCTGCCGCAGATCGGGATGGTTGGCCACCACCAGGGGCACCTGCATCGGCAACTCCCCAGAGCGGGTACGCCAGAGAAGATCGATCAGGCAATGGTCTTGGCGGCTCACGAACAGGGCCACCCGGGTCTGGGCATCGGCGAAATGCACTTGACCTTCGCCCCCGAGCCGGGCCGCCAGGGCGGCAACCGCAGGCGCGATGGCCTCCCTGGGCAAACCGAAACCCTCCAGATCCCACTCCAGCCGACTCAGAAACAGACCGGTCCCCGCATCGGTGTGGTGGTCGGCGTGACGGATGTTGCCGCCGTTGGCGGCCACCCAACCGGCCAGCTCGCTGACAAGACCGCGGCGATCTGGGCAGATGAGTTGCAGGATGACGGTGGCGGAGCGCATAGAGCAGGGGACCGATGCCTTCAGGATGGTGGCCTGGGGTAACTGGCGCAAGAACGGGCCCCTGGGCTGGGGGGCACCCTGTTGCAACGCGGCAACAACTGGAGCCGGACGTGGATTGGCTCAGTACAGTCCCGATGAGCTTCCTGCCCCGTTTCATGGCCGTCTCGACGTCCCTGCCCCCTCGCCCGCTTGCCGGCTGGCGGGCGGCTCTGCGCCCTCTCTTCGCCCTGGTGCTTGCCCTGGTGCTGAGCCTCGGCCTGGCGGCCTGCGACGGCAGTCCCCGGGCGGCCGCCACCCTCAGCGACGAGACCCTGAACAGCATCACCCGCCAGGCCGAGGGTTTCCTGGCAGCCCGTGACCGGCTGCCCGAACTCGCAGGCTTGGTGAACAGCCGCAACTGGGTCTTTACCCGCAACCTCATCCACGGACCCATGCAGGAAGTGGGTCGCCAGATGCAGTACATCAATAGACTGCTACTTCCGGCCGACCGCGCCGAAGCCGAAAAGCGGGCCAAAAGCCTTAAGACATCCCTGGCCCAGTTGGATGAGGCGGCCCGCCTTCAAGACGGCGAACTACTGCGCAAGTCCTACATCAAGGTTGCCAGTGGCTTCGGTCTTTATTCCCAGATGTTCCCCGAAAGCGTCCAGCAAGCTCTGAAACAAGTTTGAGTGCCAGCGGCACGGACCTAAGTCAGACGCCCTCCCCCCGCAGCGTCATCGTTGTGGGGGCAGGGATTGTGGGAGTTTGTTGCGCCTGGTTGCTCCAACGTCGGGGCCACCGGGTTTTGCTGATTGATCCCGCCCTTGGCTCCGACTCCAGCGCAGAGACGGGCCCGAACGCCAGCCGGGCGGCCCTCGGTGTTCTGATGGGTCAGGTCTTCCACCGCAGCCATGGCAGGGGTTGGCAGTTACGCCAGCGCAGCCTGGCGCTCTGGAGATCCTGGAGCCATTCGCTGGCGTCCCGGGGACGGCCCATCGCCTATCGCAGCGGTTTGCTGCTCCTGGCCCATGACGGCCCCGAACTGGAGCGCCAGCAAACCTTGCTGGCTGAGCGCCAAAAGCTGGGACTTCCCTTCTCCGCCTGGAGCCTGGAGCAACTGCAGGCCATCGCCCCGCCACTGCCGGCGCCAGCCCTGGGAGGTTTGTTTTCTGCCGCAGATGGCCAGATCGATCCGCATCAGGCCCTCGAAGCCCTGCACAGCGACGCTTGCGCCGCCGGACTGACCAGCCTGCCGGAATCGGTCACGACCATCGCAGCCCGGCGCCGGGGTAGCGGCTGGCAAGTTCGCCTCCAGGACGGCCGAGCCCTGGAGGCCGAATGGTTGGTCCTGGCCGCCGGCATCGAGGGCCAACCGCTGCTGGCCGCTCTCGCAAATCAGGGCGCCTGGGGTGCCGGGGTGAGGGCGGGCCCTCCCCTGCAGCTCGAACCTGTGTTGGGCCAAGCCCTCGAGTTGGAAGTGGAGGCCAGCGTCGCCGAGGCGATCGGCCAACCCCCGCCCCATCAGAACAACAGCGACACAATTCCTGGCTGGCCGGGGGTAGTGGTCTGGGAAGGCATGTGTCTGGTGCCCAGGCCGGACCTACCTGGCGGACGCCGTCTCTGGCTGGGTTCCAGCCTCGAACCCGGACGAGAGCCGGACCCCGAGGCCCTGCAGAGCCTGCGCGCCCTGGCGGGGGCGGCCCCCGACTGGCTGCTGCGGGCGCGGGTGCTGCGCCATTGGCAGGGCCTGCGGCCCCGTCCTGTCGGTCGACCGGCTCCCCTGCTGGAGTGCCTGGCACCCGGCTTGCTGCTGGCAAGCGGCCATTACCGCAACGGGGTGCTGCTGGCCCCGGCCAGTGCTGAGTGGGTCGTTAAGCAGATTGAGGCACCTACCTTAGTTGCTATTCCAGACAAAACGTGAAGAAGCGGCATACTTCCAGACAAAATCTACAGCGATACCAGCTAAAAGTGCCAACAAGGGCTGGTGCGATACCTGTCTGAAGAAAGCTGAGGAGACTCCCACATTCGCCACCATACCCAGCGATGTGACCAGAAGAAAGCGCACCAAACCAACCAAAATCAAGATTCCCTTTAGCTGCTGGGCGCGAAAGGTGAGTACATTATTGATCAGATAGTTGGAGGTGGCTGCAGTCACGACTGCCATTATTTGCGCCTGCTCGAAGCTCCAGCCAAAATTACGCCGGGCAAAGGCATAAACCATCAGATGTATCGCTATGCCGGTACCGCCAACGAGCGCAAAACTAACGGCTCTGCGGGGAATGGCACGAAACAGCAGGGTATGCAGGATCGAAACACCGAGATCCCAGATTACGGCTATGTTCAGCTTGGATTCACCGGCGGTTCGAGGCATGAAGGTGAGCGGCACCTCGGACACCCTCAGATGACCCTTGCTGATGGCCAGCATCTCATAGAGAAACTTAAAGCCACTAACATCCACATCGCGCACATAGGCAAGACAACGATCAACTCGCAGGGCAAAAAAGCCACTCATGTAATCAGTTAGCTGGCGATAGCGTGGAAGGCTATAGCGAGCAACATCATTGGCAAACTTAGAATTGCGCTCCCGTTTGGCGCTGAGGCCGTGGATATTTGCCTCGGGATGGAAACGACTACCAATAACAAGATCAGATCCCGATTGCTGTAATGTATTAACCGCACTTGCTACAGCGGACGGCTCATGCTGTCCATCGCAGTCCATAACAACCACCACATCACCAGTTGCATCAAGAATGCCCTCCTTGATCGCACTAGAAAGACCACTGCGACCAACTCTGCGGATCAATCGCACACATGGATGGCGATGAGCTATGTCGCGAACTTCATTTGCCGTGCCATCCTGTGAATCATCGTCAACAAATATCAATTCGAGATCATAGACCTTTTCCAGTGTCAGCAACTGCATAGCGATCGGACGAATGTTCTCCCGCTCATTGAATGTGGGTAGAACGATGCTTAGTCGCACGCGGGCACTTTAATCCTTTTATCGCTTCGATCCTATCCCAGGCTGAATGGGTTCATTTGACCCTCCAGCTTGCTGAATTAGGCAAACACTGCCTTGCTTCCCCCGGTAGACCATCATCTGCAGGCGCAGGTTCAGCGGGGAGCAGCGACAATCACAAAAAAGCCCCCCTAAAGGGGGACTCTTGAGCCACTGGGCGGAATTCGGCGAGCGGGCGAACCCAAGGGCTCACTTGCTTTCGGTGAATTCAGCGTCAATTACATCGTCGGCCGAGCTGGCGCCTGCGGTAGCGCCGTTGCCATTACCACCAGGGGCCTCGCTGGCCGCCCCATCGGCACCTGCCTGCTGGTACACGGAGGCACCGGCGGCATATAGGGCCTGTTGCAGCTGTTCAAGGACGGTCTTGATGGTGGCGGTGTCGTCGTTGGCCAGGGCCTCTTTGAGTTGGGTGCTGAACTGCTCCACCTTGGCCTTGTCTTCGGCGCCCACCTTGTCGCCGAGGTCAGCGAGTTGTTTTTCGGCCTGATAAACCAGGGTTTCGGCCTGATTCTTGAGGTCGATTTTCTCGCGCTTCTCTTTATCGGCAGAAGCATTGGCCTCCGCATCCTTGACCATGCGATCGACTTCGTTGTCACTCAGGGTGGAAGCCCCGGTGATCGAAATGCTCTGCTCCTTGCCGCTGCCCTTGTCCTTGGCAGTGACGCTGAGGATGCCATTGGCATCAATGTCGAAGGTCACCTCAATCTGGGGCACGCCACGGGGGGCCGGCGGAATTCCATCCAGGCGGAAGGTGCCCAGGGACTTGTTGTCGCTGGCCATTTCCCTTTCGCCCTGCAGCACGTGAATCTCCACATTGGTCTGACCGTCCACGGCGGTGGAGTAGGTCTCGGCCTTCTTGGTGGGGATGGTGGTGTTGCGACCAATCATCTTGGTCATCACACCACCGAGGGTTTCCACCCCAAGCGAGAGGGGTGTGACATCCAGCAGCAGGATGTCCTTGACCTCACCGGCGAGCACACCGCCTTGAATCGCGGCACCAACGGCCACCACCTCATCAGGGTTGACCGTCTGATTCGGATCCTTGCTAGTGACCCGCTTGACCAGTTCCAGCACCGCCGGGATGCGGGTGGAACCGCCCACCATGACGATCTCATCAAGTTCGCTGGTGGAGAGCTTGGCGTCCTTGAGGGCCTGCTCCACCGGCACGCGGCAACGGTCGATGAGCTTGGAGGCGAGCTCCTCAAACTTGGCACGGGTGAGGGTGACGTCGAGATGCTTGGGGCCCTCCGGTGTCGCGGTGATGAAGGGGAGGTTGATCTCGCTCTGGGTGGCGCTGGAGAGCTCGATCTTGGCCTTTTCGGCCGCCTCGGTAAGGCGCTGCAGGGCCTGTTTGTCCTGGCGCAGGTCGATGCCTTCGTTGGCCTTGAAGCTGTCGGCCAGGTAATCCACGATCACCTTGTCGAAGTCATCGCCGCCCAGGTGAGTATCGCCACTGGTCGAAAGCACTTCGAAGACACCGTCGCCGACTTCGAGTACGGAGACATCGAAGGTGCCGCCGCCCAAGTCAAAGACGAGAATGCGCTCGTTGTTCTTCTTGTCCAAGCCGTAGGCCAAGGCCGCGGCGGTGGGCTCGTTGATAATGCGCAAGACCTCAAGCCCAGCGATCTTGCCGGCGTCCTTGGTGGCCTGACGCTGGGAATCGTTGAAATAAGCAGGCACGGTGATCACCGCCTGGGTGACAGGTTCACCGAGATACTTGCCAGCATCTTCAGCCAACTTGCGCAGCACCTCAGCCGAGATTTCCTCGGGAGCGAATTGCTTGTTGAGCACGGGGCACTTCACCTTGACATTGGCGCCGGCCTTCTCAACGGTATAACTCACCTCCTTGGATTCTTCGTTGACTTCATCGACACGGCGGCCAATGAAACGCTTGACCGAATAGAAGGTATTTTCGGGGTTCATGACCGCCTGACGCTTGGCGATCTGACCAACCAACTTGTCCTGGTTCTTCGTGTAGGCCACCACCGAGGGGGTCGTGCGGAAGCCTTCGGCGTTGGCGATCACGGTGGGCTTACCGCCCTCCATCACCGCGACGCAACTGTTGGTGGTGCCGAGGTCAATACCGACGACCTTACCCATGGGTTCTCTGCTCCTGTGTCAAATGAATTAGGGATGAATGCATCTTCAGCAGGACACCCCTGCCCCGGCGAGGGGTGGTTCCCGAACCGAAGTGGTGGGTCGAATCACGCCAAACCCTTGGCGGGCAAGGGTTTGCAGCCGGCCTACTCTCGCCCCAGCCCCCGGCGATGCCATGTCCGAGACCCCTACCGGAACGCCTGACGCCAGCGCTCAACCCGACGTCCAGCCTGGGGATGGCTCCTTGGCTCGGGAAGCTCAGGAGCGCTGCCGGCGCCGGTCCAGCATCAGTGGGGCCAGTGGTCTGGTGGCGGTGCTGGGCGATCCGGTGCGGCACAGCTTGTCTCCGGCCATGCACAACCCCGCCTTGCAGGAGCTGGGACTTGACTGGGTGTACCTGGCCCTCCGCACCCCCCCTGGCCAACTGGCGGCGGTGCTGGCAGGGCTGGAGGCCGTGGAGTGCCGCGGCCTCAACATCACCCTGCCCCATAAAGCCGAAGCCGCCGAGCTGGCCCGGGACCTCAGCCCCCTGGCAGCCCGTCTTGGAGCAGTGAATACATTGGTGCCCCGCAGCGAGGGGGGGTGGTTCGGTGCCAACACCGATGTGGAAGGCTTTTTGGCGCCGTTACGGTCCTGCGGCGTCCCCTGGCAAGGCCAACAGGCCCTAGTACTGGGCAACGGCGGCAGCGCCCGGGCGATCGTGGCGGCCCTCACCGAACTGGGGCTGGCAGCGATCCTGGTGGCGGGCAGGCGCCAACAAAACCTGGACCGTCTGCTGCAGGCCTGTGGTGGCTGGGCCCCCACCCTGAAGGGTGTGCCTTGGAGTGAAGGCCATTTGCGATCAGCCCTGGGTAGCAGCGCTCTGGTGGTGAACACCACGCCAATGGGCATGGCCAGCTCCGGGGATCCCGAACCCGGCGCCACTCCCCTTGGCCCCAGGGACCTGGACGCCTTGCCAGAGGGCGCCACGGTGTACGACCTCATCTACACACCCCGGCCGACGGCCTTGCTGCAACAGGCGAAAGCGCGGGGTTGCCGCGCCATTGATGGGCTGGAGATGCTGGTGCAACAGGGAGCGGCTTCGCTGCGGCTTTGGACGGGCCAAGCCGATGTCCCCGTTGACGTGATGCGGGAAGCGGCCCTTGGGCAACTGGCCGTCCAGTCGCCAGCCCATCCCTAGCCTGGGAATCCGATCGCCCTCGCCA
>CANGZM010000040.1 GCA_947458155.1 Synechococcaceae cyanobacterium
AGAGTTGGGAAGTGTGGACGCGCCCCAGATCGAAGTGTTCGGATAGGGAGGGCAGCACTCTGTGGGACCAGCTGTTGCGGGCATGCCACATGCGAATCAGATGCGAAAAAGCGATGCGGCCTGATGCGATATCTGCTCGGTATCCCATCCGATATGAATCCGTACTGCTATCATTCTAGCTTAAGTTTCGTTTCTGCCTTCATGCTCGCCACCAGTACCCCCCGAGCTGCCGACAGGCTCCAGGCGCTCCACACCCGGCGAGCGGCCATTATCAGTTTGGATCCCCGCCGCGCAAGGGCTTTGCACAGCGGGCCCGGTGAGGCACCCGGGGCACGCTGGGGAGTCATCCTGTACATGGCGGCGGTCCATGGCCTGGCCCTGGTGGCCCTGCTGCCCCGCTTCTGGAGCTGGCAGGCCCTGGTCACCCTGTTGATCCTCTACTGGATCACCGCTTGCCTGGGGGTCACTCTGGGCTATCACCGTCTGCTCAGCCATCGCTCCTTCCGGGTGCCCCAGTGGTTGGAGCGTTTCCTGGCCACCTGCGGAGCCCTGAGCTGCCAGCACGGCCCGATTGACTGGGTCGGTTTGCACCGGCACCACCACAAGTTTTCCGACACTGATGTCGACCACCACGACAGCAACCTGGGCTTTTGGTGGTCCCACATGGGCTGGATGCTCGTCGGGGTTCCTGCCCTCGCTGCCGTGCCCCGTCTGACGGGCGATCTCGCGGTCGATCCCTATTACCGCTGGTTGAACCGTTGGTTCCTTTCCTTGCAGCTGATTCTGGGGATTTTCCTCTATTGGGTCGGCAACGCCACGGGCGTGGGTGGCTGGTCCTTGGTGCTTTGGGGCATCCCCCTGCGCTTGGCGATTGTTTACCAGTGCACCTGGCTGGTGAATTCGGCCACCCATCGCTGGGGCCAGGTCAGCCACGACAGCGGGGACCACTCCAAAAACAATCCTTGGGTGGCTGCGCTCACCTTCGGTGAGGGTTGGCATAACAACCACCACGCCTTTCCCCACTCGGCCCGCCATGGCGTCGACAAAGGGCAGATCGACCTGACTTGGGAGCACATCAGGCTTTTGCAAATCCTGGGCCTGGCCAGTCATGTGCGTTTGCCCAGGTCCGTTGGGCGGAGCGAGCGCCCAAGGGGCCGCTCTGTGGCGTAGGGTTAAAGATCGCCCAGTTCAGGTTTCCGGTTTCGTCGTCATGGCCAAGCGCGTACAGGTTGTTCTCAGTGAAGACGTACTTAGCCTTGGTAGGAATGGGGACCTTGTTGAAGTGGCCCCCGGTTATGCCCGTAATTTCCTGGTGCCCACCGGCAAGGCTGTCCCTGTGACGGCCGCCGTGCTGCGCCAGGTGGAGCACCGCCGGGCCAAGGAAGCCGAGCGCCAAGCCGCACTCAAGGCAGAGGCGGAAGCCTTCAGGACCGCCCTCACCACCATTGGCCGTTTCGTCGTCAAGAAGCAGACCGGTGGCGATGACGTGCTGTTCGGCACCGTGACCAATGGCGATGTGGCCGATGCCATCGAGGCGGCCACCGAGAAGGCCGTTGAGCGGCGCGATATCTCAGTGCCCGACATTCACCGCACAGGCTCTTACAAGGTAGTAGTTAAGTTGCATCCTGAAGTCACCGCAGAGCTCAACCTCGAAGTGGTCAGCTTTTAAATATTTGTGCCCAAGGGCCAAAGCAAAACAAAAGCTCTATTAATTATAGAACAAATTCAAGCAGTATTTTATTTCTTTTGCTTACATGCTTTTATTTTTGATATGACTTTTATATTGTTGCCCAATCTATGTCCTAATCCAAGCAATTTTTGCTCAGGGCTGATTTAACAATCCGTGGCTGGTTCGTCTTGGGTGATGGCTTGCCACTGGGAGATGGCTTGGGGTCCATTCCAAGAACCGCTAACCAAACCAAAACGCTACCAGTAGCGTCCATGTCGGTGGGTTTGCCGATCCGTACGCGAAGATCCAACTCTTCGGCTCACCCTCCGTCGTCGTCCGCGAGATTAGCCATGGTTACCGTTCCCTTGAGTGACTCTGGCGCCCCCGAGGTTCCCGCCCCCCGATCGAAGCGGGGCGAAGAATTTCGGGGCGAGGGTGGTGGCTTTGAAGCCACTCCCGATGGCCTTCCCCCCCAGAACCTGGAGGCCGAAGAGGCGGTACTTGGGGGCATCCTGCTCGACCCGGATGCCATTGGCCGGGTGGCAGATGTTCTCCAGCCTGAGGCTTTTTACCTGGGCGCCCACCGGGAGATCTACCGCACCGCTTTGATGCTGCATAGCCAGGGCAAGCCCACGGATCTCACTGCCATGGCGGCTTGGCTCGCCGACACCGGACACCTGGAAAAGGTGGGTGGCAGCGCCCGCTTGGTGGAACTGGTGGAGCGCACCCTCAGCACCGCCTCCCTTGACCAGGTGGCCCGCTTGGTGATGGATAAATACCTCAGGCGCCAGCTGATTCGCTCCGGCAACGAAGTCATCCGTCTCGGCTTCGATCAAAGCAAGCCCATGGAGCAGGTGCTCGACGAGGCCGAGCAGAAGATTTTTGCTATCAGTCAGGAAAAGCCCAGTGTGGGCTTGACTCCCACCGCCGAGATTCTCACAAGCACCTTCAACGAGATTGAGAGCCGCTCGCTCGGCACCGCCGTCGCCGGCATCCCGGTGAACTTCTACGACCTCGATGCCATCACCCAGGGCCTGCAGCGCAGCGATTTGATCATCGTGGCGGGTCGGCCCGCCATGGGTAAAACCTCGATTGTGCTGAATATCGCCAAAAACGTAGCCCAGTTGCACCAGCTGCCGGTGGCTGTGTTCAGTCTGGAAATGAGTAAGGAGCAACTCACCTATCGCCTGCTGTCGATGGAAGTGGGCATCGAAAGCGGCCGACTCCGCACTGGCCGTCTCCAACCCGAGGAATGGCCCCTGCTGGGCAACGCCATCAGCAGCCTCAGTCAGCTGCCGTTGTTCCTTGATGACAAACCCAATGCCGGTGTGTTGGAGATGCGCTCCCTTTGTCGGCGCCTGATGGCTGAAACGGGCAAGGAATTGGGACTGGTGATGATCGACTACCTACAGCTGATGGAGGGTTCGACCCCCGATAACCGGGTGCAGGAGCTCTCGCGCATCACCCGAGGCCTCAAGGGCATGGCCCGCGAACTCAATGTGCCCGTGATGGCCCTGTCCCAGCTCAGCCGTGGCGTCGAGGCCCGCACCAACAAACGGCCCATGCTCAGTGATCTACGGGAGTCGGGCTCCATTGAACAAGATGCCGATCTGGTGCTGATGATTTACCGCGATGAGTATTACAACCCAGATACGGCCGACCGCGGCATCACAGAAGTGATCGTTACCAAGCACCGCAATGGGCCGGTGGGGACGGTCAAATTGCTGTTTGAGCCTCAGTTCACGCGCTTTCGCAACCTGGCCGCCTGAAGCAGTCATAGGGAAGGGGACTTGCCATCTGCTATCTTTGATTCTTGTGCCGATGTTCTGTGCCCGTCCGCTAGCCGGGCCTCCAGTCGCGACACAAGGATCGTCCGTGGCGGCGGTCCTACAGGCCAGTACGGGTAAGTGTTTCGACACCCAACCGTCGGGAAACTGCAAAGGGAAGACTTGGGGTACTCCCAAGCCCGCCTCCGCAAGTCCCAGCCCCTGACTTCGCTCGCTAGCTCCCAGTCCCTGATTTCATCGGGAACTGTTCTGCGATTCACGAAATCAGACCCCTGCCATCCTGCGGCAACTTTTGTTGTCTGTGGGCCAGTTCGTTATCGGATTGGCATGGCTTTTCAGCTGGCTTAGTACCCTGTCCCCATGTCCATCGGCATTCTCGGGAAGAAGCTGGGTATGTCCCAGTTCTTCGACGACGAAGGCAGATCTATCCCGGTCACCGTGATCGAGGCTGGTCCCTGCCGCATCACCCAGATCAAGCACGACGCCACCGACGGTTACTCGGCCGTTCAGGTTGGTTTTGGCGAAATCCGCGACAAGCTTGTCAACAAGCCTGCCAAGGGCCACTTGGCTCGCTCTGGAAACGACCCGCTGCGCCATTTGCGGGAGTATCGAGTGAACAGTGTTGAAGGTCTTGAGTTGGGTGGAGCAATCACCGTTTCCGCTTTTGAGCCTGGCCAGAAAATTGACGTCAGTGGTGACACGATTGGTCGAGGTTTTTCCGGTTATCAGAAGCGCCATGGTTTCAGCCGTGGTCCGATGAGCCACGGTTCCAAAAACCACCGCGAACCAGGTTCCACCGGCGCCGGCACCACCCCCGGCCGTGTATATCCCGGCAAACGCATGGCCGGTCGCTACGGCGGCAAGCAGATCACCACCCGCGGACTCACCATCCTCAAGGTGGATACCGAGCACAATCTGCTCGTGGTCAAGGGTTCCGTTCCCGGCAAGCCCGGCGCCCTGCTCAACATCCGCCCGGCCAAGCGGGTGGGCTTCAACGCGGCGTCCTGAGGAGAATCACCATGGCTAACTGTTTAGTTCGTGATTGGCAGGGCAAGGAAAGTGGCCAGGCCTCCCTTGACCTCAAGGTCGCTCGGGAGACTTCCGCCGCTGATCTTCTGCATCGCGCCGTCGTGCGCCAGCTTGCCAATGCCCGCCAGGGCACTGCAAGCACTCTCACCCGCGCCGAGGTGGCAGGTGGTGGACGCAAGCCCTATAAGCAAAAGGGCACCGGCCGGGCCCGGCAGGGGTCCATTCGCACCCCACTTCGTCCCGGTGGTGGCATCGTTTTCGGTCCCAAACCCCGCTCCTACACCCTGGCGATGAATCGCAAGGAGCGTCGCCTGGCCCTGCGCACTGCCCTGATGAGCCGCGTTGCGGACATCACGGTGGTGAAGGGTTTTGCCCAGGGGCTGGAATCCCCCAAGACCCGTGAAATCACAGCGGCCCTGCAGCGATTCGGCATCGCCGCTGATGCCAAGGTCCTGTTGGTGATAGATGGAGCCTCTGAGGAAGTGCGCCTTTCGGTGCGCAACCTTGAGAAGGTCAAGTTGATCGCAGCCGACCAGCTCAATGTCTTCGATCTGCTCAACGCCTCCAAGCTGGTGTTGAACGAAGAAGCACTCGCCAAGATCCAGGAGGTTTACGGAGATGGCTGAACGTTTCACCGGTCGGTTGGCGGATGTGATCCGTCGCCCTCTGATCACAGAGAAGGCCACCAGGGCCCTCGACCTCAACCAATACACCTTTGAGGTCGATCACCGGGCGGCCAAGCCCGACATCAAAGCTGCGGTGGAGACTCTCTTTGACGTCAAGGTCATTGGGGTCAGCACCATGAATCCTCCCCGTCGTTCCCGGCGTGTGGGTCGCTTTGCTGGCAAACGTGCCCAAGTCAAGAAGGCTGTAGTGCGTCTGGCCGATGGCAGCTCCATCCAGTTGTTTCCTGAGTCCTGAGGGTCTGAATCGTCATGGCAATCCGTAACTACAGACCCACCAGTCCAGGCACCCGCACCTTGGTGGTCACCGATTTCAGCGAGATCACGGGTCGCGGTCGCGAGCGTGGCCTAGTTGTTTCCAAGCATCGCCGCAAAGGTCGGAACAATCGCGGCGTCATCACCTGTCGCCATCGTGGTGGTGGGCACAAACGTCTCTATCGACTGGTAGATTTCCGCCGCGACAAGCATGGCGTTCAGGCCCGTGTCGCCGCCATTCATTACGACCCCCATCGCAACGCTCGCCTGGCCCTGCTTTATTACAGCGATGGCGAAAAGCGCTACATCCTGGCGCCCGCCCGCATTGCTGTCGGCCAGACCGTCATCTCCGGTCCCGAAAGCCCGATTGAGGTCGGCAACGCTCTCCCCCTCTCCGCCATTCCGCTTGGCTCCAGCGTCCACAACGTTGAGCTTTACGCAGGTCGTGGTGGCCAAATGGTCCGCACGGCAGGGGCCAGTGCCCAGGTCGTGGCCAAGGAAGGGGACTACGTAGCTCTCAAGCTGCCTTCGACGGAAGTCCGTCTTATTCGTCGGGAGTGCTACGCCACCCTGGGTGAAGTCGGTAACGCTGAACAACGCAACACCAGTCTTGGCAAGGCTGGCCGCAAGCGCTGGCTCGGTCGTCGCCCCGAAGTGCGAGGCAGTGTCATGAACCCTTGCGACCACCCCCATGGCGGTGGCGAAGGTCGTGCTCCCATCGGACGTTCTGGTCCTGTGACCCCTTGGGGCAAACCTGCCCTTGGTCTCAAGACCCGTAAGCGGAACAAACCGAGTAACCGCTTTGTACTCCGCAAACGGCGCCGCACTTCCAAGCGGAGCCGTGGTGGACGGGACGCTTGATGAATTACTTCGCTTCGTTGTACGCCTGATCCACCATGGGACGCTCACTAAAAAAAGGACCATTTGTCGCCGACAGTCTGCTTCGCAAGGTCGAGAAGCAGAACAGCGACGACGACAAATCCGTGATCAAAACCTGGTCACGGGCCTCCACCATCCTGCCGATGATGATCGGTCACACAATTGCCGTTCACAACGGCAAGGCCCACGTTCCGGTCTACGTGACCGAACAGATGGTGGGCCACAAACTGGGCGAATTCGCCCCGACTCGCACCTTCCGCGGTCACACCAAGGACAAGAAGGGAGGACGTTGATCCAATGGCCAACACCACAACTGCCCAAGCCCACGGCCGCTACATACGCGGTTCCGTATCCAAGGTCCGGCGTGTGCTCGACCAGATCAGAGGACGCACCTATCGGGATGCCTTGATCATGCTCGAGTTCATGCCTTATCGCTCCACAGGACCAATCACCAAGGTTCTGCGGTCTGCGGTAGCCAATGCCGAGCACAACCTCGGTCTTGACCCTTCCACCTTGATCATCAGCCAGGCCATTGCCGACATGGGGCCTTCCCTGAAGCGCTTCCGCCCACGCGCCCAGGGACGCGCTTACGCCATCAAGAAACAGACCTGCCACATCAGCATTGCTGTGGCGTCTCCTTCCGCCTGACCCCCGAGGACACCGACCGATGGGACACAAAATCCATCCAACCGGCCTGCGCCTGGGGATCACCCAGGAACACCGCTCCCGCTGGTACGCCCCAAGTAGCACCTATCCCACCCTCCTCCAGGAGGATGATCGGATTCGCAAGTTCATCCACAAAAAATATGCCGCTGCTGGCATCAGCGACGTGCTGATCGCCCGCAAGGCCGACCAACTTGAGGTTGAACTCAAGACCGCACGACCAGGTGTCCTTGTTGGGCGCCAAGGCAGCGGTATCGAAGAACTGCGCACTGGCATTCAGGCCACCCTCAAAGATGCGTCCCGCCAGGTGCGGATCAACGTTGTTGAGGTTGAAAGGGTTGACGCCGATGCCTACTTGCTTGCCGAGTACATCGCCCAGCAGCTGGAAAAGCGTGTTGCCTTCCGCCGTGTAATGCGCATGGCTGTGCAGCGTGCCCAGCGTGCTGGGGTCCTGGGTCTCAAAATCCAGGTAGGCGGCCGTCTCAATGGCGCCGAAATCGCCCGGACCGAATGGACTCGCGAAGGTCGAGTTCCCTTGCACACTCTTCGGGCTGATATTGATTACGCCACCAAGGTGGCCACCACCACCTATGGCGTTCTTGGCATCAAGGTGTGGGTGTTCAAAGGAGAGGTCCTTCCCGGTCAGCAAGAACAGCTGCCCGTCGGTGGAGCCCCCAAGCGCCGCGCAAGTCGCCGGCCGCAACAATTTGAAGACCGCTCCAACGAGGAGTGAGGGAGGCTGAACCATGCTGAGTCCACGTCGCGTCAAATTCCGCAAACAACAGCGAGGCCGCATGCGCGGTATCGCGACCCGCGGTAACACCATCGCCTTTGGCGAATTTGCTCTCCAGGCCCAGGAATGTGGCTGGATCACTTCCCGCCAAATTGAAGCCAGTCGGCGAGCCATGACCCGTTATGTCAAGCGAGGCGGCAAGATCTGGATTCGGATCTTTCCCGACAAGCCGGTCACCATGCGCGCTGCCGAAACCCGCATGGGTTCCGGTAAGGGCAACCCGGAATTCTGGGTGGCGGTGATCAAACCCGGTCGGATTCTCTTTGAGATGGGTGGTCCTGAAATCACCGAAGCAATCGCTAAAGAGGCCATGCGCTTAGCGCAGTACAAGCTGCCCATCAAGACTAAGTTCCTCGCTCTTGCCGACCAGCCGGTCGAACAGGTAGCCGAGGAAAGCGACGACGTTGCGGTGATTACCGCAGCTGATCTGTCCGCTTCCCCTGCCCTCGCCTTGGAGTCCTGACCATGGCCCGCCCCACGATTGCTGAGGTTCGCAACCTCACCGATACCCAGATCAACGAAGGCATTGATGGCGTCCGTCGTCAACTCTTCGATCTTCGTTTCCAGCGGGCCACCCGCCGTCTGGAACATCCGCACCGCTTTAAGGAGGCCCGCATCAAGCTGGCTCACCTGCTCACGGTGCAGCAGGAGCGTCAGCGCTCCACCGCCTCTTGAACCCCTCCATTCCCATGGCACTTAAGGAAAGGGTCGGCACCGTCGTCAGCGACAAGATGGACAAAACGGTGGTTGTAGCGGTGGAAAACCGCTTCCCCCACCCCATCTATCTGAAAACGGTCAGCCGCACCACCCGCTACAAGGCCCACGACGAAGACAACAACTGCCGCGTCGGCGATCGGGTCCGCATCACTGAAACCAGGCCCCTCAGTCGCACTAAGCGCTGGAAGGTGGCTGAGGTGATCTCCACCACCGCTTCTTGAGGAGGACCTCCCGATGATTCAACAGGAAACCTTTCTCAACGTTGCTGATAACAGCGGCGCCAAACGGATTCAGTGCATTCGCGTGCTGGGTACTAACCGTCGTTACGCCCACGTTGGTGACGTCATCGTCGCCGCAGTCAAAGATGCCATGCCCAACATGGGCGTGAAGAAGTCAGATGTCGTCAAGGCGGTGGTGGTCCGTACCCGAGCCACCCTGCGTCGCGATACCGGTAACTCGATTCGCTTTGACGACAACGCGGCAGTCATATTAGCTAACGACAACAATCCCAAGGGCACTCGAGTTTTCGGGCCTGTTGCCCGTGAACTGCGTGAGCGCAACTTCACAAAGATTGTGTCGCTTGCTCCGGAGGTGATCTGAGATGGCTGCCACCACTCCTAGGGCCAAAGCTACATTGCGCATAAAGATGCGTATCAAAAAAGGCGACACCGTCCAGGTAATCACCGGCAAGGACAAGGGAAAAACCGGTGAGGTTTTGCGTACCCTGCCCTATGAAAATCGCTTGATTGTGCAAGGCGTCAATCTGCGCACACGTCACGTCAAGCCCACTCAGGAAGGTGAGTCTGGTCGTATCCTCACCGAGGAAGCGTCTCTTCATGCCTCCAACGTTATGATTTATTCCACTACGAAGAACGTGGCTAGCCGCGTCGAAATCGTTGTGGAAAAGGACGGCACTAAAAAACGCCGTCTTAAGAAGACAGGTGAACTTTTGGATTGAAATCGGGCCCACTACCCCATCCGGTTTTCTTCCCCAAACCAACCATCCTGTCCATCCTTTGCCTGTCCGCCTTCTGACCAAGTCCAGAAGCGCAATCCCTTCCCCCTATGTCACTGAAACAGCGCTACCGGGAGACGATCCAGCCCAAGTTGCTCAAGGATCTCGATCTTTCCAATGTTCACGAGGTCCCCAAGGTGCTCAAGGTCACCGTCAATCGGGGTCTTGGTGAGGCAGCCCAGAATGCCAAGTCTTTGGAAGCCTCCATTACTGAACTGGCCACAATTACTGGTCAGAAGGTTGTGGTGACTCGTGCCAAAAAGGCCATCGCAGGTTTCAAGATTCGCCAGGGCATGCCAATTGGCGTCACCGTCACCCTAAGGGGAGAAAGGATGTATGCCTTCCTGGAACGTCTGATTCACCTTGCTTTACCCCGTATTCGTGACTTTCGGGGGGTAAGTCCTAAAAGTTTCGATGGCCGAGGAAATTACACCTTAGGCATCCGCGAACAGATTATCTTTCCTGAGATTTCCTTTGACCAGATCGACGCCATCCGGGGCATGGACGTAACGATCGTGACCAGCGCCCGTAACGACGATGAGGGCCGGGCCCTCCTCCGCGAAATGGGGATGCCGTTCCGCAGCAACTGAGCCCTCTTCCGGACACGACCATGGCAAACCACGACCCGATTTCTGACATGCTCACCCGCATCCGCAATGCGAGTGAGAAGCGCCACGAGAACACCCGCGTTCCTTCTTCCAGGCTCTGCCGCAGCATCGCCCAGGTGCTTCAGCAGGAAGGCTTTATTGCCAACATTTCCGAAGAAGGGGAGGGTGTGCGCAAAGAACTAGTGCTTGAACTCAAGTACAGCGGTAAACATCGCCAGCCCACCATCCGCCGCATGCAGCGGGTGAGCAAGCCTGGTCTGCGCATTTACAAAAGTACACGCCAGCTGCCCAAGGTTCTTGGCGGCCTCGGGGTTGCAATCATCTCCACATCGAGGGGGGTGATGAGTGACCGTGATGCCCGTAAGCAGGGTGTCGGCGGCGAAGTGCTTTGCTACGTCTTTTGATCTAGGGAGAACAGTTCCATGTCTCGTATCGGCAAAGCCCCCATCCCAATTCCCGACAAGGTTTCCGTTGGTATTGACGGTCTCGCCGTCACTATCAAGGGCCCTAAGGGCGAACTGCGACGCACCCTTCCAGATGGTGTGATCGTTGTTCAGGAGGGTTCAACAGTTAAAGTCAATCCATTGAATACCAGCCGTCGTTCCCGCGAACGGCACGGCCTCAGTCGTACCCTTGTCGCCAACATGGTCGAGGGTGTTAGCCAGGGTTACATCCGCAAACTGGAAATTGTTGGCGTGGGTTATCGCGCCCAGGTTCAGGGTCGAAAGTTGGTGGTGAGTGCTGGCTACAGCCACCCCGTTGAGATGGTGCCCCCTGAGGGCATCACCTTTGCTGTCGAGAACAACACCACTGTTCTGGTCTCCGGGGCGGACAAAGAACTCGTCGGCAACGAGGCGGCCAAGGTTCGCGCCATTCGTCCGCCGGAGCCCTACAAGGGCAAGGGCATCAAATACGAAGGTGAGCGAATCCTTCGCAAGGCGGGTAAGACCGGCAAGAAATGAGCTCGGCTCCAGCATTCATACCCTGAATCCCCATGTCTACCCTCTCCCGAAAACTGCAGACTCAGAAGCGCCATCGCCGTCTGCGTCGCCATCTCTCCGGCACCTCCCAACGCCCCCGGCTTGCCGTTTTCCGCTCCAACAATCACATCT
This sequence comes from Synechococcaceae cyanobacterium, assembly GCA_947458155.1. GTDB lineage: Bacteria > Cyanobacteriota > Cyanobacteriia > PCC-6307 > Cyanobiaceae > Cyanobium. The sequence goes on from CANGZM010000040.1 coordinate 11,211, forward strand.
ACGCCCAGGTCATCGACGACGATGCCCAGAGCACTCTTTGTTCGGCATCGAGCCTCGACAAGGATCTGCGTACGAGCCTCGCCGTCGGTGCTACCTGTGAAGCATCCGTGGCTGTGGGCCAGCTTGTTGCCAAGCGTGCCCTCGCCAAAGGTATTCAGCAGGTGGTCTTCGATCGCGGCGGCAACATCTACCACGGCAGGGTCAAGGCCCTCGCCGATGCCGCCCGGGAAGCGGGCCTTCAGTTCTGATTCCTCCGCTCACCATGACCGAAACCAACGAACAAATTCAGTCCGGCGACATCCCTACCGCCGCAGATGTGCCTAGCGCCGAAGGCCAGGAACGCCGGGGCCAGGGACGCGGTGATGGCAAAGGCGGCGGCGGCGATCGTCGTGGCCAACGCCGAGGCGGTGACCGCCGCGGCGGTCAAGAGCGCGATTCCGAATGGCAAGAGCGAGTTGTTCAGATCAGACGCGTCTCCAAAACCGTTAAGGGCGGCAAAAAGATGAGCTTCCGGGCCATCGTTGTCGTTGGTAATGAACGTGGTCAGGTGGGTGTTGGGGTTGGCAAAGCCGGCGACGTCATCGGTGCTGTCCGCAAGGGTGTTGCCGATGGCAAGAAGCACTTGGTTAAGGTGCCTCTGACGCGTACCAGTTCCGTGCCTACCGAAAGCCGCGGGCGTGATGGCGCAGCGAGTGTCCTGATTCGTCCGGCTGCGCCAGGTACGGGTGTGATTGCCGGCGGTTCGATCCGCACGGTCCTTGAACTGGCGGGCATCAAGAACGTTCTGGCCAAGCGACTTGGATCCAAGACGCCCCTGAACAATGCCCGAGCTGCCATGGAAGCCCTCGGGGCCCTGCGTACCCATAAAGAGACGGCCAAAGAACGTGGCATCTCTCTAGAACAGATCTACTCCTGAGTTCCTTGCCGGAGCCCCCGATGACATCCTCCTTTTCCCTAAACACTCTCAAGCCCCAACCAGGTTCCCGCCGCCGCAAACTGCGCAAAGGTAGGGGCATCGCTGCTGGCCAGGGTGCCAGTTGTGGTTTTGGCATGAGAGGCCAGAAGTCCCGTTCTGGCCGTCCTGTTCGTCCAGGTTTTGAGGGTGGTCAGATGCCCCTCTATCGTCGAATCCCCAAGCTCAAGCATTTCGAGCTTGTGAATCCAATTTATTATACCGTTATTAACGTCGGTAACCTTGCTGATCTGCCTGCAGGATCAACAGTATCTATGGATTCTCTCGTCAAAGATGGTCTAGTCACTAGTCCTAAGTATCCTCTTAAGGTACTTGGCAGTGGAGAACTAGCGGTCAAGCTCAATGTTCAAGCATCAGCCTTCACTGCTGCTGCTCGAGCCAAGATTGAGGCTGCTGGCGGCTCTTGTGAATTAACCTTAGGGTAACTGTAGCCAGAGACGCCTACCGCTTATCTTTCCGATCTGCTCTCCCATCCCCTCACCACCATGGTTCTCAGTCGGGGTCGCAATCCAGGCGCAACTGAAATTTTCACCCAATTAATTCAGGCCAAGGGTCTGCGGGACAGAGTTCTTTTGACCCTTGGTCTTTTGCTCCTGGTGAGATTGGGTGTCTACATTCCCGTGCCAGGGATTGATCGGGTTGCCTTTCAGCAATTTTTGGCACGTGGTGGCCAACTTATTGGTTTTCTTGACATCTTCACCGGCGGTGGTATTTCTACAATTGGGATCTTTGGTCTGGGCATTCTTCCTTTTATTAATGCTTCGATTATTATCCAATTGCTTACGGCCGCCATACCAAGCCTTGAGGATCTTCAAAAGAATGAGGGTGAAGCTGGTCGCCGTCGGATAGCCCAGATCACCAGGTTTGTTGCCCTTGGCTGGGGCTTGATCCAGAGCGTCGTTTTTGCACTTATTCTTCGCCAGTACGCCCTTCCGGGTTTGCCCGATTGGTTGTTTGTTATGCAAACGACCTTGGCACTTGTTACCGGTTCCATGGTAGTGATGTGGATTAGTGAGGTGATAACTGAGCGGGGCATTGGACAGGGTGCTTCCTTGGTTATTTTTCTCAACATTGTTGCCACTCTGCCAAGGGCACTGGGTTCTACGGTTCAATTAGCCCAAAGTGGCGATCGAAGCACTGTGACCGGTATTCTTATCCTACTTTTTGTTTTCCTGCTTACCATAGTAGGAATTATTCTTGTTCAAGAGGGAAATCGTAGGCTCCCAATAGTTAGTGCGAAACGACAAGTTGGTGGAGCTGGTGTTTTGACAGCTAGGCAAAGCTATCTACCCCTAAAGCTTAATGCTGGTGGTGTAATGCCGATTATATTCGCTTCCGCAATGTTGTTCCTCCCCTTAACCATTGCAAATTTTACATCAAGCCCCTGGCTGATCCGAATAGCAGGCTATTTAAATCCTAACAGTAATCTCCCCTGGATTTATGCTATTGTGTACTTTGCTTTGATCCTAGGATTTTCATACTTCTATGCCTCTCTTACTGTAAATCCGCTTGACATCGCAACCAACCTCAAGCGAAATGGAGTTGCCATCCCTGGAGTAAGGCCTGGATCAGCAACAGCTACATATCTCAGTGACGTTGGAAATCGCTTGACTTTGTTGGGTGGCCTTTTCCTTGGTGCTGTAGCGATTATCCCTTCTGCTGTTGAAGGTGCCATTCAGGTTCGAACCTTCCAAGGCATTGGAGCGACTTCACTTCTGATTTTGGTTGGTGTTGCCATCGACACCGCTAAGCAAGTTCAGACTTACGTGATCTCTCAAAGATATGAAGGAATTGTACGAGGTTAATATTGATTCTTTCTTTTGCTAATTTTTGCTGCAGATCTGGAATTCAATCATGAAACAACGTTTGCTTTTTCTCGGTCCTCCTGGGGCTGGTAAAGGTACCCAGGCCCAGCGCCTAGCCTCTGAAAATTGTCTTCTTCATCTTTCAACCGGCGATTTGCTGCGTGCCGAAGTTCTTGCTGGTACCGAGCTCGGACAGCAAGCAGAAGCGATCATGGCTCGTGGCGAGCTTGTTAGCGACAAGCTTGTGCTCGCCATTGTTCGTCACCGCCTTGATGGCCATTCCCAGGGTTGGTTGTTGGATGGATTCCCTCGCAATCTTGGCCAAGCCACCGCACTTGATGCTCTCCTTCTTCAGCTCAACCAGTCAATTGAACTGGTGATCCTGATGGTACTGCCTGATGAAACCCTTGTTCAGCGAATGCTCTCCCGAGGACGTGCCGACGACACCGAGACTGTGATACGCCACCGTCTTGAGATATATCGTCAACAGACCGCACCCCTGATTGAGCATTACCAACAGATGGGCCTCCTGATCTCCGTGGATGCGGCAGGAACGGTCGACGACGTATCAGCCGAGATCAACCGTCACGTGGGAGGATGATGTGGTAGGATTTTTGTTTGTGAAATCGGAGTTTCGCGGGCCATGAAGGTGCGTGCATCAGTCAAGCGGATGTGCGACAAATGTCGTGTGATCCGCCGCCACGGTCGGGTTATGGTCATTTGCACAAATCCCAAGCACAAGCAGCGTCAAGGCTGATTTGCTGCCAAGCCTCTCGTCACCCTAAAGGCGTGACTTCACTTTCCCCAATCCTTCGAATTCTTTAGCCAGTGGCACGGATAGCCGGTGTTGACATTCCCCGCGACAAGCGGATCGAGATTTCCCTGACCTACGTTTACGGGATCGGTCTGACTCGGGCGAAGAAGATTCTGGCCAAGGCCGGTGTCAGTCCCGATATTCGGGTCAAGGATCTCAGCGATGCTGATGTCCAGAAGCTGCGCGGAGCTGCTGAAACCTTCACTTTGGAAGGTGATCTCCGCCGGGAGGAGGGCATGGCCCTCAAGCGACTCCAAGACATCGGCTGTTTGCGTGGTCGTCGCCATCGCATGGGTCTGCCTGTACGAGGGCAACGCACTCGTACTAACGCACGCACCCGTCGTGGTGCCCGCAAAACCGTGGCCGGCAAGAAGAAGTAGGCCATTTAGGTCCCTCATCAGTCGCCCTTTCCCTCAGCTTTTTCCCGAACCCTCACCTGCCTTGCAGGACAAATGCCATGGCGAAGCCAGCCAAAAAAACAGGCCCTAAAAAGGCCAAGCGCAACGTTCCCAACGGTGTTGCCCACATTCAGAGCACCTTCAATAACACCATCGTGTCGATCACTGATACGGCGGGTGAGGTGATTAGCTGGTCTTCAGCCGGTGCCAGCGGTTTCAAGGGAGCTCGGAAGGGCACCCCGTTCGCAGCTCAGACGGCTGCTGAGGCCGCTGGCCGTCGCGCCCTAGAACAAGGTATGCGTCAGATTGAGGTTTTGGTTCGTGGGCCTGGTTCTGGCCGCGAAACTGCCATCCGTGCCCTTCAGGTTGCCGGCCTTGAAATCACACTGATCCGCGATGTCACCCCCCTGCCACACAATGGCTGCCGCCGTCCCAAACGACGTCGCGTCTGACGCCTGATTCTGTCTTACCCCTGCCATCCAGACCGTGTTGCAATACCAGATCGATCGCGTTGACCATCAGGTTGC